>NZ_CP013382.1:323727-647454 GCF_001513745.1 Burkholderia humptydooensis
GCTTTAGCGCAGGGGCGCGCGCGGTTGCATGTGCTCCGGCGGCGATGTCAGTCGACGCACGTCACGCGCCTCGCGCGCGGCGCGTCACGCTCCCGCAGGCAACGACGCGTATGCGGTCGCGAGGTGATACGGCGTCGTCGACGGCATGTCCGCGCGCGACACGCCGCCCTGCGCGGTCCTGCATTCGTACCAGCCGCGCGGATGCAGGAACCGCTCGGCAAAGCGCGCGATCTGACGGGCGAGCGCGTCCGGCTCGCCGCCGTGCGTCGCGAGCGCGCGCAGATATTCGGTCTGCGCCCAGATCCGCTGCGTGCCGTCCAGGCATGCGCCGCGCGCGTCGGTCGCCGCGCAGACGCCGCCCGTGTCCGGATCGACGCCGTGCCGTTGCGCGAACGCGTATGCACGCGCGAGCGCGTCGGGCAGGCCGGTCGACGCGAGCCGCGCGCCCGCCGCGCTGACGAGATAGAACCACTCGAACTGATGGCCGGGCTCGAAGCGATTGTCGGCGCAGCCGAGCGGCAGCTCCGCGACGCAGCCGGTATGCGGATCGACGAACGTGCGCTCGACCGCCTGCGCGGTGCGCAGCAGCGCGTCGTCGAACGCGGTCTCGCCGAACGCGCGGCTCGCGGCGAGCCAGCCTTCGGTCAGGTGCATCAACGGATTCTGCAGCGGGCCGCCCGCCGTCGCGGCGAAGTCGTCGCTGCGCGCGGAGTCGAGGAGCGCGCTGCCCGGTTGCGGCGCGAAGCGCTCGACGATCAGCGCCGCCGCGCGTTGCGCGACGTCGCGCGCGTCGCGATTGCCGGACGCCGCGAAATATTCGGCGCACGCGAACACGACGAACGCGTGCGTATACAGATCCTTCGTGCGGTCGAGCGGCGCGCCCTGCGCATCGACGCTGTAGAACCAGCCGTCGTGGCGAGGATCGCGAAAGTGGCGGCACAATGCGGCAAAGAGCGTGTGCGCGTGCTGGGCGTCGCCCGCCTGCGAGAACACGAACAACTGGCGCGCGCACGCCATCGCGCGATAGCGGGTGACGGGCAGCGGCGCGTGCGTGTCCGGCGCGACGGCCTCGAACGGCAGTTGCAGCGCCGGGTTGAAGCCGGGTCCGCGCCAGAGCGGCAAGACGATTTGCGCGAAGTGGCGGCGCAATCGGGCGGCCTGGTCGGAAACGGAGACGAGTGCGGACATGACGGATGACGACGCGGTTGACAGTGGAAGAACGCGGCACCGCGCGCGCGGGCCGAGCGGCAAGGATAAAGCATGCGGCCCGCCGCCGTCGAACCTGGGAGAGCATGGATGCTGAACAACGTCGAACTCATCATGCGGCTGATTCTCGCGGCGGCGCTCGGCAGCGTGATCGGCATCGAGCGCGAGCGCCTGTCATGGGCGGCCGGGCTGCGCACGCACATGCTCGTGTGCGTCGGCTCGGCGCTCATCATGATCGTGTCGGCGTTCGGCTTCGCCGACGTGCTCGGCCAGGCGCACATCGACCTCGATCCGTCGCGGATGGCGGCGCAGGTGGTGTCGGGGATCGGCTTTCTCGGCGCGGGATCGATCCTGCTGCGCGGCGAGATCGTCCGCGGGCTGACGACGGCCGCGAGCCTCTGGTCGGTCGCGGCAGTCGGGCTCGCGGTGGGCGGCGGGCTGTACGCGGCGGCGATCGCGGCGACGGTCATCATTCTCTTGATCCTCGCCGGCATCAAGCCGCTCGAGCGGCGCTACCTGACCGTGCGCCAGCGCCGCCATCTCGTGCTGCTGGTCGAGCGCGGCACGCTGACGTTCGATTCGCTGCACGCGGCGCTCGGCGTCGACAGCGCGCGCGTCAAGCGCTTCATCGTCCAGCAGAGCGAGGATGCGGCGGACAGCGACGAAGTGACGATCGCGCTTGGCCGCGTGTCGGACGTCGAATACGAGAGCATTTGCGCGCGCTTGCGGCAGTTGCCGGGCGTGAAGGGCTTCACCGAGCAGACGAGCGGCTTGCCGGACGATTGACGCGCGGGCTCGCGCGGCGGGCATGAGACAATGCCGCCTTCCTGAAATTGTTCGAAGCCGAGTCCGGCGCGCGTGCGGCGCGCCGCTGAACGATCCATGACCGATTCCGCAGCATCCCCACGTTCCCGTTCTTCCCGTTCTTCCCGTTCGTCCACGACTCGGCGGCGGCCGCGCGCCGCTGCGGCGAGCGGCCCCGCGCAGTCGCGCGCGGCGGCCCGGCCCGGCCGCGACGCCACCGCGAGCGACGCGCTCCGCGACGAGCACACGCTCGATCTGTTCGGCGTCGCGGCCGGAGACAGCGCGCGCACGGACGAAGCGGCCGCCGGCGTGGCCGTCGACGATGCCGAACGAGATGCGGCGCGCGCGCAACAGCGCGGGCTCGACGGTTTCGATCGGCCGCAGGGCGGCGGCACGCTTGCGACGGCGCGCGGGGCCGACCCGGCGGGCGAACAGGCGGATCTGCTGAGCGGATTCGTAGAAGCGCCGGCAGCGGATACGCGGGATGCGCAACGCGACGCCGGCGGGCGCGCCGCTGCCGATGCGGCGGACGAGCGCCCGCCTGCGGCGGGTGCGGCGAACGAAGGCGCGGGCGCCGCGACGCGTTCCGGCGAGCCCGCGGCGGCCGACGCGGACGCCGGGCAGCGCGACGTGTCCGCGGCCGACGCATCCGGGCCGGCGGCGACGAAGTCCACTGCGGCCGACGCGACGGCTGCCCGGCCGCCTCGTTCGCGCCGCTCGTCCGCGCGTCGCGCGGACAGCACCAAGCGGGCGGCCGAACGCGAGGCTCCCGAAGGCGAGGTGGCTGAAGGGGAAACGGCGGGAGGCGGGGCGGCCGGGAATCGCGCTGTGCCGGCCGGCGCGGCTCGCAGCGCGTCGCCCGAGCCCGTCGCGCGTCAGGATGCGGCAACGCGCGATCGGGCGACCGAAGCGGTTGCGGCCCCGGCGGCGACGGATCGCGAGCCGGCGAACGCGGAGCGCGCCGATTCGAGTCCGGCGAATCCGCAGCCGGCTTTGCCGCTCGCGGGCGGCGTCGCGGTCGATGCGCCGGCGGCGTCGAAATCCCGGAAGGCGCCCGACACGAGCGGCAACTCAAAGCCGGCCGCATCGAACGGCCGCGCGGCTGGCCGCGCCGATCGTTCCGGCACCTCCGGCAGCCGCGTCGGCGCCGTGGACAGCGTCGACGCGCCGCCCCTGTCTGCCGTCCCGGCCGCATCGTCCATGTCGTCTGGGTCATCTGCGCCCACTGCGGCGTCCATGCCGCACGCACCGTCAACGCCGTCTCCGTCCGTATCGCCCACGTCGCCCGTGCCGTCGGCTGCGCTCGCCGTCTCATCCGATCTCGACGCGCACCTGCACCCGCTCGCCGACCGGGTCCGCGCGCTCCAATCGGAAACGATCGACCTGCGCCGGGCGGCCGATGCGGAGATGCGCCGCGTGAACCGCCTGCTGCTCGCGCTCGCGGTGGCTCTGCTCGTCGCGATCGTCGCGCTGGTCGTCCAGGCGGTGCAAATGTCGGCGCAGCGCGATCGATTTGCTGCGATGCAGCAACGCATCGACAGGCTCGTCGCCGCACAGGTGACCCACGACGCGACGATCAAGATGCTGTCGCAGCGCCAGGACGAGCTCGGCGCGCAGGTCGACCGCCTGACGAGCCGCATGTCGAGCGCCGCGCCGCCGGTCAAGCGGGCGCATGCCCCGCGCCGCGGGCGCTGATTGAAAGAGGGATGCAACGAACCACCGCGGCGCGATGCCGCACGCACGTTGCGAGGTCGCAACGGGCCGGCCTCCATTCGCGGCGGGAAAGGGCGATTTGCGAGATTTTTGCTGCGACGCACTAGATGTTCCTAGGGAAAACACCTAGAATCTCATCTAAGGGAAAACCCTTGACGTTAGCTGACAGGAGTCGCAAATGAGCCTCATCTTCGCGCTGCTTCAAAAGATCGAAGACCTTTTCACGTCGCCGCATCTGCCGCTCGACGCCGACTATTCGTACAAGGCCCGCCACGCCGAGGCGGAGCGGGTGCGCAAGTCGCACGTCTCGCAGATCGGCCTGATCCGCCGTTGATAGCGGCGCCGGCAGGCCGATCGCGATGGCGAAGGCCGTCGCGGCAGGCGAACAATCAGCGTCCGACCCACCCGCCAACGGCGAAGCGAATCCCGATTCGCGCAATCCCGCATCGCCCGCTACACTGACTGATAGACCCGCTTCTTCGAACAGGTGCGGCATGTTGCAGATGCGCCCGATGACCCAGACGGAATTCCGCGAATACCGCGAGCGCGCGGCGCGTGGCTACGCGCGGGACCTGATCGAATCCGGCCAGAGCGCGCCCGACGAAGCCGACGAACGCGCGCTCGCGTGCATCGACACGCTGCTGCCCGACGGGCTCCTCACCGACGACCAGGTGCTGCTGACGCTGAGCGAATCCGCCGACGGCGTCGTGCTCGGCCACCTGTGGTACGGCGTCGTCACCGAAGGGCCGCATCGGTCGCTCTTCATCTACGATCTCGAAATCGAGCCCGCCTTTCGCCGCCAGGGCTGGGCGACGCGCGTGCTGCAGGCGCTCGAGGACGACGCGCGGCAGCTCCACGTGAGCGAGATCGGCTTGTCGGTGTTCAATCACAACGCGGCCGCGCTCGCGCTGTATCGCGAGCTGGGCTTCGCCGCCGCGACGACGACGTTCGTCAAGTCGATCGAATCGCTCTGATCCCGGTTCGGGCTTCCGATTACGCCGGCTCCTTGAGCCGCTTGTCGCGCCGGCACCGCGAAAGCGGCAACTGCTTCGCCTTCTGCACCTTCACGATCCGCCGTTCCTGCTTGTCGGTGACCACCGTGAGGCACGCGCATGCATAGCCGTGCGAGCCGTTGGTTTCGACGTATTGCTTGCCCGCCATGTCGGGAATCAGGTCCATCCCTTCGGCTTCGGGGCCGCCCATCGCGCTGAGCGTCCACGAGCCGGTGCGGTCGTCGAGCCACCAGTTGCCGGGCGTCGGATTCTGCAGCCAGCCGCAGCGGATTTCGGCGTGCGCTTGTGGAAGGCCGATCAGCGCGACGGCCAGTGCGGCGAGCAGAGGGCGGCCGGCGCGGCGCGAACGGGAAATCGTCGCGGGCGCCGGCGCGCGCCGGGCGATGCGGCGGGCAATGAATGCGATCATGCGGCTTGAGGGGCGGCGCGTGTCGGCACGCCGTCGTATTCGTCGATGCGTGAAGTCTAGCGTAGCAGCGCTTGCGGCCGTGTCGCAATTTGTCGCCCGTCGCCGTCGCGAGCGGCGCGCGATGCATGCCCCAAGCGCGCCGCGCAGTTCGCGCATGTCCGCGCTTTGTTCATTCAGCGCGCGTCGCCTTTCCAGCGCCGCAGCAACAGCGCGTTCGTCACGACGCTCACGCTCGAGAACGCCATCGCCGCGCCCGCGATCATCGGGTTCAGCCAGCCGAGCGCCGCGAGCGGAATCCCGACCAGGTTGTAGACGAACGCCCAGAAGAGGTTCTGCTGGATCTTCCGGTACGTGCGGCGCGAGATGTCGATCGCGTCCGCGACGAGCGCCGGATCGCCGCGCATCAGCGTGATGCCCGCCGTGTGCATCGCGACGTCGGTGCCCGTCGCCATCGCGATGCCGACGTCGGCGGCGGCGAGCGCGGGCGCGTCGTTGATGCCGTCGCCGACCATCGCGACCGCGCCGTCGCCCGCCGTCCGCTTCATCTGCGCGACGACGCGCGCCTTGTCGTCCGGCAGCACCTGCGCGTGCACTTCGTCGATGCCGAGCGACGCGGCGACGGCCGCCGCGCTGCCGCGGTTGTCGCCCGTGACGAGCGCGCTCCTGACGCCGCGCGCGGCGAGCCGCTCGATCGCTCGCCGCGCGTGCGGCTTCACCGTGTCGCCGAACGCGACGAGTGCGAGCGCCGCGCGCGGCGCGTCGGCGCGCATCAGCCACGACACCGTGTTGCCCGCCGCTTCGAGCGCCGCCGCGCGGCGCGCGACGTCGTCGGGCACGGCGATGCCGAGCTCGTCGCGCCAGCGCGTGCTGCCGAGCGCGAGGTGGCGCGCGTCGACGCGCGCCTCGACGCCGCGGCCCGCGACCGCGCGCGACGTGTCGGCGCGCGCGTCGGCGAGGCGCGAGCGGCGCGCGTCGGCGTCGGCGCCGAACGCGGCGACGACCGCGCGCGCGAGCGGATGCGCGCTGTCGCGCTGGACGGCGGCGGCGAGCGCGAGCGCGTCGGCGTGCGGGATGCCGATCGCGTCGAACGCGGTGACGGTCGGCTTGCCTTCCGTCAGCGTGCCGGTCTTGTCGAAGGCGACGATGCGCGTGCGCTGCGCGAGCTCGAGCGCCTGCGCGTCCTTGATCAGCACGCCGCGCCGCGCGGCCACGCCCGTGCCCGCCATGATCGCGGCGGGCGTCGCGAGGCCGAGCGCGCACGGGCACGCGATCACGAGCACCGCGACCGCGTTGAGGATCGCCGTCTCGACGCCCGCGCCGGCCGCGAGCCAGCCGGCGAACGTGACGAACGCGATCGCGACGATCGCGGGCACGAACACGGCGCTCACGCGGTCGACGAGGCGCTGGATCGGCGCTTTCCCGGCCTGCGCGGATTCGACGAGGCGGATGATGCGCGCGAGCGTCGTCTCGGCGCCGACCGCGGTCGTCGCGACAGTGAGCGCGCCTTCGCCGTTGATCGAGCCGGCGGTCACGCGCTCGCCCGGCTCCTTCGCAACGGGCAGGCTCTCGCCCGTGATCAGCGATTCGTCGACGTGCGTGACGCCCGCCTCGATCCGGCCGTCGACGGGCACGCGCTCGCCCGGCAGCACGCGCACGACGGTGCCGACGCGCACCTGCGCGAGCGGCACGTCGCGCTCGACGCCGCGCTCGACGATGCGCGCGCGATCGGGGCGCAGCGCGTTGAGCGCGCGGATCGCGTCGGTGGTCTGCCGCTTCGCGCGCGCTTCGAGCCACTTGCCGAAGCGCACGAGCGTGACGATCACGGCGGACGCCTCGAAGTACAGGTGCGCGGCCTGGCCGGGGTCGCGCAGCATCAGCCAGATGCTCAGCCCGTACGCGGCCGACGTGCCGAGCGCGACGAGCAGGTCCATGTTGCCGGCGCGGGCCTTCAGCGCATGCCACGCGGCGCGGTAGAAGCGCGCGCCGAAGCCGAACTGCACGATCGACGCGAGCACGAGCTGCAGCCACGCGGGCAGCGCGGCGTCGACGCCGAACGGTGCGGCGAACATCGGCAGCGCGAGCGGCGCGGTCAGCGCGGCGGACGCGATCACGAGCGCGCGCTCGCGGCGCGCTTCGGCGCGCTTGCGGTCGTCGGCGCCCGGCGATGCGGGGCGGGGGGCGGGCGCGGCCACGGTCGCGTGGGATGCCGTGGCCGCGGGGGCGGAAGCCGCGACGATCGGTGACGCGCGGTAGCCCGCTCGCTTCACCGCCTCGATCAACTGCGCGGCTTCGACGTGCGCGTCGGCATCGACGGTTGCCTTTTCGGTGGCGAGGTTGACCGTCGCGCGGGCGACGCCGGGGATTTGCGACAGCGCCTTTTCGACGCGGCCGGCGCACGATGCGCAGGTCATGCCGTCGATATCCAGTTCGGACGTCTTCGTCGCCACGGCGCGCTCCGGGGGCGCAACGGTCGATTCGTCGACCGCGAAAGCAGCGGGCGACGCTTGTGAGCGCCCCGCGCCGTCGAGCGGGCATGCGGCCGGCGTCGGCGCGGCGTCGGCGCGCGCGTCTCGCACTACGTCCGCTCGATACCCGGCGCGCTCGACGGCCGCGACGAGCGTCTGCGGATCGACGTCGCGCGCGACGTCCGCCTCCGCGCTCGTCGTCGCGAGATCCACCTTCGCACCCGTCACGCCGGGCACGTTCGCGAGCGCCTGCTCGACGCGCCGCGCGCAGCCGCCGCAGGTCATTCCGCCGAGGGCCAGCGTGACGGTCGCCGTGCGCGGCGCGACGGCGTCGTCATCTTCGTCTTCGCGCCGTGCATCCGCGTGCCGGCGCGCGGCGGGCGCCGGCGCGACCGTCGCGCGGTATCCGGCCGCGTCGAGCGCGTCGATGAGGCGGGCCGCGTCGACCGCGGACGCCGCGTCGACAGTCGCCGTGCCTGCGTCGAGATCCACCGCCGCGCCAGTTACGCCCGGCACCCGGGCGAGCGCCTGCTCGACCCGCGACGTACAGCCGCCGCAGTGCATGCCTTCGACGAGCAGCGTCGTCGTGACCGGGGCGGCGGGAGCGAACAGTTTTGTCATCTGCAATCCGATTCGATGTGGCGGGCGATGCCGCCAATGATCCGAAGTATCAACTTTCCCATGATGGGAAGGTCAAGCGCGAGATCGGGGACCGATGCCGGATGCCGGAGGCGGGCGGAGCGGGGCGATCGTGGCGGGGCCGCCGCGCACGGCGTCCGCGGGGCGTTCGGGCGGTCGGCGTGGTCCTTCGGGCTTGCGCGGGGCCGCGGCGTTTGGTCGCGCATCGGCGGCGGGCGCAGTCATCTCCGCCAGCCCCTTCTCCTCTGCGCGCCACATGAACGTTCACCGAATCGTTTACTCGAAGCACCGCAAGGAGGAATCATGTCGACGAACACGAAACGACTGACGGCCGCGGCGCTTGGCGCCGCGTTGGCGTTCGGCGCGCCGTTCGCGCGCGCCGCGAGCTTCGACTGCGCGCGCGCCGCGAGCGCCGCCGAGCGCGCGATCTGCCGGACGCCCGCGCTCGGCGAGCAGGACGTTCGAATGGCCACGTACTACGAGCTGCTGCAGAACGCACGGCCGGCCGACGAAGGCATGGCGTACCGCGAGTTCCGCAACGCGCTGCGCGACGAGCAGCAGAATTGGCGGCAGCGCGTGCGCGACGCGTGCGGCGCGCGGATCGATTGCCTGACGGCAGCGTACGCCGCGCGGATCGCCGCGCTGCGCGGCGTCGCCGCCGAGCGGCTCGCGCTGCGGATGACGGGCGGGAGTGCGGCGTCGCCCGGCGCGGCCGACGCGACGTACGCGATCGAAGGCGAGCCGATCAAGCTGACGAACGGCGAATCGGTGCGCTCGGCCGCGCCGGGATCGGCGATGAAGCGCGTGACGACGCTCGTCGCGCGGAGCGCCCCGGCGACGATCGCCGGCCATCCGGTCGAGGCCGTCCTGCTGAGCGACGATCCGGGCGGCAGCGGCCGGTTCCTGTACGTCGCGACCGCGCAGCCGGGCGGCGGCGCGCCGGCCGTGCTGCTCGGCGATCGGGTGAAGCCCGTCTCGGTGTCGATCGAGCGCGCGGCGTCGCCCGGCGCGATCGTCGTCGTCGAATATCTGGATCGCCCGGAAGGCGCGCCGTTCGCGCAGGCGCCGACGATCAAGGTCGTGCGGCGCTTCGCGCTCGAACAAGGCCGGCTCGTCGAGCAGCGCGGGTAGCGGGCCGCCGATGGGGCCGGCGGCCCGATTGCGCGCCGGCGCGACGCGCCGTGCGCGCCACGCACGTTCGATCGACCCGCCGGCCGGCTCGACAAGCGGGGCGTCACCGCGCACGCGTCGCCCATCCTCCACCGTCGCCCGATCCCAAATATTGACCACGCAACGCCGCGCGCCCGTGCGCCGCGCCGCCCGAATCGCCCCTATCTCGCGATCAGGCGTTGTTTTTGCCGGGGCGACGAGAGTACGATACTGCCGATCAAAAAACAAAGAGCTGATCAAGCAACAGCCGGCCGGCACGCACGCTACGAGGAAAACACCGCGCCCTACGCGCCGGCCGCCGATCAACACGCGCGGCCAGGCCGCGCGTTCGCCGTGGCCACCCAATGACAACAAACCGACGAGAACCCACTGTTTCTCTGCGGCGCGCTTGCGCGTCGCTTGCCGCGCTGGCGCTGCTCGCGGCCTGCACGTCGACGCCCGAGGCGATCCAGCGCAAGACGGGCTGGATGCGCAGCGAGGTCGCCGATTCCTATATCTATGCCTACCCGCTCGTGCTGATGGACGTCGCGAAGGAAGCCGCGACGGCCGACGGCACGCCCGTCAACACGCTGCGCCATGCGCAGGCGCTGCCTGCGCCGGGCACCGCGAACCCGCCGCTAGCGAGCGGCGACATGCTCGATTCGACCGCGTGGCTCGACGTCGCCGACGAGCCGGTCGTCGTCGTGCTGCCCGACGGGCGCGGCCGCTATCTCGACGCCCGCGCGCTCGACATGTGGACCAACGTGCTGTGGTCGAGCGGCCCGTCGGCGAATCCGCGTTCGGGCGCGAGCCGCGCGCGCTCGCTCGCGTTCGTCGGCGCGGGCTGGGAAGGCTCGCTGCCGGACGGGCTCACGCGCGTCGACGTGCCCGCGCGCAACGTGTGGCTCGACGTGCGGGTCCAGACGAGCGGCGGGCGCGACCTCGCCGCCGCGAAGAAGCTGCAGCGCGCGATCCGCGTCGAGCCGCTGTCCGTCTACACGGGCGACGCCCGCGGCGCGTCGCCCGCCGCGCGTGCGGGCGCGGGGGCGGCCGGGCCCGCATCGGGCGCCCCCGCACCCGTCGCGCAGGTCGCGGCGCTCGATCCGCCCGCGTTCTTCTCGCGCGTCGCGCGCGCGTTGCTGGACAACCCGCCGCCCGCCGCCGACGCGCACGCGCAGGAAATCCTCGCCGACATCGGCGTGACGGCGGGCGCGCCGGTGCAATGGAAGGGCGACAAGCTGATCGGCGCCGAGAACGGCGCGGCCGAGGCGCGCGAGCGGCTCGCCGCGCTGCCGCCGAACGCGCTCACCGCGAACGGCTGGAGCTGGCTCGGCGACAGCGTCGGCAACTACGGGCAGGACTACGCATTGCGGGCATACGCGGCGTCGACGCAATTCGGCGCGGGAACGCGCGACGACGAGGCCGTCGCCGTCGTGAAGGCCGACAGCGCGGGCCGGCCGCTGAACGGCGCGTACCGCTACGTGATCCGCTTTGCGCCGAACGCGCTGCCGCCCGCGCGCGCGTTCTGGTCGCTCGCGCCGTACACGCCGGACGGCGCGGTGCCCGAGCTCGGCCGCGCGCGCCGCTCGATCGGCGAGCGCGACCGGCTGCACCGCAGCCGCGACGGCTCGCTCGAGATCGTCGTGTCCGCGACGCCGCCCGGCAAGGGCTACGCGTCGAACTGGCTGCCCGCGCCGCGCGCCGACTTCGAGCTCGCGCTGCGGCTCTACGCGCCGAAGCGGCAAGCCGCCGATGGCAACTGGCAGCCGCCCGCCGTGGTCCGCAAGTGACCGTGCGTGCGCGCCGCCCGGCCATGCGGCCGGGCACGGCGCGCGCCGCCGCTGCCGCCTTGCTGCGCCGAGCGCGGCGCAGCGCCTATACTGACGAAAGCCGGACGCTCCCGTCCCGATTTCCTCGCTGCCGTTTCGACGGCGATTCAGTTCCGTAATGGCATTCAACAAAGAAACCGTCCAATCGACCTTGCAACAGCTCGGCGCAGCCGCCCGGTCGCGCCGCGCGAAGCGCACCGGCATCGGCGTGCTGATCTTCCTCGTGGTGTTCGGGCTGCTCGGCTTTTTCGCCGCGCCGCCGTTGATCCGGCACGTCGCCGAGCAGCAGTTGAGCGAGCAGCTCGACCGCCCCGCGACGATCGCGCGCATCGCGTTCAATCCCTACACGCTGCGGCTCGAGGCCGACGGCGTGCATGTCGGCGAGCGCGGCGGGCAGGGCGGGTTCGTCGACATCGGCAAGCTCGTCGTGCGCGCGTCGTGGACGTCGCTCGCGCGCTTCGCGCCGATCGTCGACGAGGTGCGGCTCGATCAGCCGCGCTTTCGGATCGTCCGCTACGATGCGCAGCGCTTGAACTTCACCGATCTGGTCGACAAGTTCTCGAAGCCGTCGCCGCAGCCGTCGCCGAAGCCGGTGCGCTTCTCGGTGTCGAACATCCAGATCAACGACGGTCGCATCGAGTTCGACGACCGGCTGCTGAACGCGAAGCACGTGGTCGACCAATGGACGGTCGGCATTCCGTTCATCGCGACGCTGCCGTCGAAGACCGACATCTTCGTCGAGCCGAAGCTGCGCGCGCGCCTCGACGGCAGCCCGATCGCGATCGACGGCAAGACGAAGCCGTTCGCGCAGTCGCGCGAATCGTCGATCAACCTGAAGTTCGACGGGCTCGACATGCCGCGCCTGCTGTCGTATGCGCCGACGAAGCTGCCCGTCGACGTGCGCGCGGGCAGGCTGTCGAGCGATCTCGACGTGAAATTCGCGATGGCGGGCGACACGCCTTCGCTGCGCGTATCGGGCACCGTCGACCTGAACGACGCGCAGGTGACGAGCCGCGCGAACGAGCCGCTCTTCGCCGCGCACGCGGTGCACGTGGCGGCCGCGCAGCTCGAGCCGCTGCGCAACGTGCTGCATTTCGACGACATCCGGATCGACCAGCCGGTCGTATCGCTCGCGCGCGACAAGGCGGGCGTGCTGAACGTGATGAAGCTCGCGGGCGGCGCGAACGGCGCGCCGGCTGCGTCGCGCGCCGCCGCCGCGAGCGCCGCCGCCGGGAAGGCGCAGCCGCTCGATCTGACGATCAAGCGCTTCGCGATCAACGACGGCACGCTGAACCTGAACGACGCGTCGCTCGCGACGCCCGCCGCGATCTCGCTCAGGCACGTCGCGACGACGCTTGCCGACTTCACGCTCGCAGGCAAGACGCCCGCGCGCTACACGCTCGCGACCGACGTCGCGAGCGGCGGCTCGCTGAAGGCCGAGGGCGCGTTCAGCCTCGCCGCGCGGCAGGCGGACACGTTGCTCGTCGTCGACGCGCTCGCGCTGCCCGTCGTGCAGCCGTATCTCGCGGGCGCGACGTCCGCGCGCGTGCTCGACGGCGCGCTCAGCACGTCGGTCAAAGCGAAGGCGGACTGGTCGAAAACGCCGCTCGACGCGCAGGTGAGCGACAGCGAGCTCGGCCTGAAATCGCTGAGGATCGCGCTGCCGAACGCGAAGACGCCGGCCGTCGCGCTGCCCGACGCGCGCGTGAAGGTGACGAAGATCGATTTCGCCGCGCGCACCGCCGAGATCGCGAGCGTCGACGCGACGGGCCTCGCGCTCGACGTCGCGCGGCTGCAGAACGGCCAGATCGACCTCGCGTCGCTCGCGGGCGAAGGCGGCAAGGCAGCGGGCGCGAAGCCGGCCGCGTCGACGAAGGCGGCCGCGCCCGCATGGCGCTACAGGATCGACGAGCTGAACGTGAAGGACGCGAAGGCGAATTTCACCGACCGCTCGACGCCGCACCCCGTGAAGCTCGCGATCGCGCCGCTCGCGCTGAACGTCAGGCAGATCAGCGAGGACCTGTCGAAACCGTTGCCCGTCAAGCTGACGGCGACGCTGAACCGCAAGGGCTCGCTCGACCTGTCGGGCAACGTGACGGGCTCGCCGCTGAAGGTCGGCCTGAAGCTGAACGGCAACCGGCTCGACGCGGCCGCGTTCGAGCCGTACTTCGGCAGCATGCTGAACGCGACGGTCGCGAGCGCGCTGCTGAATGCGAAGGGCGATCTGAGCGTCGAGCGGACGAGGCAGTCGATGAAGGCGTCGTATCGCGGCGACGCGGCGCTCGTCGACGTGCGGATGCTCGACAAGGCGACGTCCGATCCGTTCGCCGGCTGGCGCTCGCTCGCGCTCTCGAACCTGAAGGCGAACTACGACGACGTGCGCGGCACCGACGTCGACGCGTCGCGCGTGACGTTCTCGAACTTCTACGGCCGCGTGCTGCTCGACGCGCAAGGCAAGCTGAACCTGCGCGAGGTCGTCGCGAAGGAAAGCGGCCCCGCGCAGTCGCTCACGCGCGACGCGAGCGGCAAGGAGCCGATACCGCTCACGCCGCAGGCGAAGGCGGCGAGCGCCGCGTCGGCGCCCGTGCTCGCGTCGGCCGCCGCGGCATCGCCCGCGTCGGGCGGCGCGGTCGTGCGCGCGGCCGCGCCGCCGCAGCACCCGGTGCGGCTGCACTTCGGCCAGTTGCTGCTGCAAAGCGGCCGCGTCACGTACACCGACAACTTCATCAAGCCGAACTACACGGCGAACCTCGTCGCGATCAACGGCACGGTCGGCGCGTTCGGCACCGATTCGACGGCGCCCGCGCCCGTCGACGTCAACGCGAACCTCGCCGGGAACGGCCCGATCACGATCAAGGGGACGGTGAATCCGCTGATCGGGAAGCCGTCGCTCGACCTGACCGCGACCGCGCACGACATCGAGCTCACGAACCTGACGCCGTATTCGGCGAAGTACGCGGGCTATCCGATCACGAAGGGCAAGCTGAACGTCGATCTGAATTACAAGCTCGACAACGATCTGCTGACCGCGAACAACCACATCTTCATCGATCAACTGACGTTCGGCGAGTACGTCGACAACGACACCGCGACGAAGCTGCCGGTGCGGCTCGCGATCGCGCTGCTGAAGAACTCGCGCGGCGAGATCGACGTGAACATTCCGGTGTCCGGATCATTGTCGAATCCGGAGTTCAGCATCGGCGGGCTGATCTGGCGCGCGGTGCTGAACCTGATCGCGAAGGCGGTCACCTCGCCGTTCACGCTGCTCGCGCACGCGTTCGGCGGCAGCGGCGAGGAGCTCGGCTACGTCGAGTTCGATCCGGGCCGCGCGAACCTGTCCGATGCGTCGCAGAAGAAGCTCGACACGATCTCGAAGATGCTCGCGGAAAAGCCGTCGATCCGCCTCGACCTGATCGGCCGCGTCGATCCGGACAAGGACCTGCCGGGGCTGCGCGACGCGTACGTCGAGCGGCTCGTGCGGCAGCAGAAGCTGAAGGACGTGGTCGGCCAGGGCGAGAGCGTTGACCCGGTGACGGTGAAGGTCGATCCCGCCGAGTACACGAAGTACCTGACGAAGGCGTACAAGGCGGCCGATTTCAAGAAGCCGCGCAACATGATCGGCCTGACGAAGACGCTGCCCGACGACGACATGAGGAAGGCGCTCGCCGATCACGCGAGCGTGGACGACTCGAGCCTGCGCGCGCTCGCGCAGGCGCGCGCGCAGGCGGTGCGCCAGTATCTGGAGGGCAAGGTCGACCCGAGCCGGATGTTCATCGTCGCGCCGAAGCTCGACGCGAAGGGCATCGAGGACAAGGGGGCGACGACGCGCGTCGACTTCGGCCTGAAGTGACGCCGCACGCCGTCAGCGCGCGGCGGCGACCGGATCGCGCTTGTCGAGCTCCTTGCGCGCGGCGAGCGGGATGCGCGGGTCGTCCCACGCGGTCAGCCACTCGACTTCCTTCGCAGTGAACACCTGACCGTAATTGCGCAGCGCGTATTGCAGCGCATCGATGATGTGATGACGGATGATCTCGGGCGTGCGCGCGTCGTCGAGCACGCAGCGGAAGGCTTCCAGCGTGGCCATCGTGATGCTCCGGATAAGGACGATCCCGTTATCGCATGACAATAGTCGGACGCCAACCCGAAAAAAATTGCTGCGGCGCGATAGACGCCGCGCCGGGCGGCAACGATGGGGCGGCGCCCGTCCGCGTGCGCTTTCGCACGATCGCCGACGACTTCACACACTTTCGTTGCCGCGCGCGGCTTCGCGGGCCGCCTGTGGCGCGGGCTTTGAGCGGGAGAGGGATGGCGAGGCGTCGCGCGCCTCGCGGCGCTCGTTCAGCGGTCGAGGCCGAGGCCCGGCAGCACGCGCGTGCCTTCGAGCGCGACCGCGTGCAGCAGGCGCGGCTCGAGCCCGAGCGAGCGCAGGATCGTCGGCGCGACCTGCGTCGTCAGCACCGGCGCGTCGATCGTGCGGCCCTGGCGGAAGCCCGCGTACGACACGACGAGGCCGAGGTGGCTGTCGTCCGGCGCGTTGCCGCCATGCTCTTCATCCTTCTTCTTGCTCGACGTGTAGATCACGCCCGGGTTCGGCTGCACGACGATGTCCGGCGTGCGGCCGAGCGCCGGATTGCCGAAGCGCGCGGCGACGCTCGGGCCATACAGGATGTACGCCTGCGGGCCGTCCGCGCAGATCCCAGGCGCGTTGCAGCCGAGGTTCGCCTTCAGCTTCGCGACGACCGCGCTCAACTGGCTCTGGTCGCGCAGCCAGACGAGGCCGACGTCGTCGGTCTGCACGAAGCCCGTGCCGACGAGGCCCGTGCCGTCGTTCAGGTTGCCCGACGTGGTGTTGTTCTGGCCGAAGTTGCCGTTCGGGTCGAGGAAGTTGTTCGCTTCGAGGAGCGCAGTCAGCGTGTCGCCGTGCTTCACGAGCTTCGTGTGATCGGTCGGCGACTGGCCGTGCTTCGCAGTGACGATCACGACCGTCGAGTCGTACAGCCCGCGCTGCTTGAGCTCGGCGACGATGCGGCCGAGCGCGCCGTCGACGTACGCGATCGCGTTCGCGACTTCCGGCCCCGGCGTGAAGCTCGCGTCGAGATAGCCGCCGCCCGATGCCACCGTCGCCTTCTGCGCGACGGACAGCGTCTGGAAGTTCGTGCCGAACACGGTCGGCACGGGCGCGGCCGCGTTGCCCGTCGAGTTCTTGCCGTCGATCTGGTTGACGATCGCCTGCACGTGGTAGTCGTCGAACTTTTCGGTATGCGTATAGATGTCGGTGTAGTTGGTGCTCGTCGCCGGGTCGATCGAGTTGATCTCGGTGCGCGCGAGATCGTCGACGCCCTTGCCCGACGGGCCGTTCACCCAGTCGTAGCCCCATGCGTGCTTGTCCGCCCACGCGGTGCGCGAGCCGCGGATGTGCTCCTTGACGACTTCGAACACCGTGTTCGTCTTCACGTAGTCGTGCGGATAGACGCTCACGCACTGGCCGTTCACGCGCGCGTGCGGGATCGCCTGCGGATTGAACGCGCCGCCGCCGTCGAGATGCGTGAGCGCGCCGCCGTTCTGCGCGTCGATGCCGGTCGTTTCGTCGAACACGACGTTCCAGCCTTGCTTGCCCGAGCACGTCGTATCAGACGGCGCGTACAGCGTGCGGTCGTAGGATACGTCGTAGAAGAGGCCCGCGCTCTTCGGCGAGCCGCCCGTCAGGAGCGCGGCCAGGCCCGGAAACGAATCCGACAGGCCCGGCGTGTGCGCGTTCGTGTACGTGACGCCCGACTTCGCGAGCAGCGCGAGATTCGGGCACGTGTTCGCGCCGATGCAGCGCGCGACGTCCTGCTCGTGCAGACCGTCGATGCTGACCAGCAGCACGCGCTTCGCATCGGCGAGGCGGCTGTCGTGATCCCGATCCTGCACGGTGGCGGCCGAAGCTACGCTCGCGAATGCGAGCGCGCACGCGCCGAGCCATGCGCCGATTTCGAACTGCTTACTGTTGCTTTTCATCGTTGACCTCATCGTTAGTACGGCTGTGTCCCACCCGGAGCCGCAATCTGCACGCGGATTGCGAATGTGTCGTGACGTGCCGCTTTCGTTTGTCTGTCGATGCGAGCCGCGGCGCGCCACGCGTGCGCGACGAGAGGCGCGGTGAAGTTGTGAGAATTTGTATCGGCGCGCGGACGCGATTGGCGATCGCGCGCGAGCGCTCAGCCCGGCTGCGCGTTCTGCAGGACGATTCGATAGCCGTCCGGATCTTCGAACGTCACGCCTTTGCGATCCCAGTACGGATTCACCGAGCGGCACGGCGTGGCGCCATGCGCGAGCATCCGTTCGACTGCCTCAGCCCACACGGGGCGCTCGGGAAGATAGAAAACGAGCAGATGCTCGGGGCTCGGCGCGCGCGCGACCGTCACGCCGTGCTGATGCGTGAATTCGATTTGCCACGGATAGCCGGCGCGGCCGACGATCGCGCCGTCGAAGCCTTCGTGATGCTCGAAGCGGGCGACGACGTCAAAGTCGAGCGCCTGCGTATAGAAGCGCACGAGTGTGTCGATGTCGTTGGTCGGCCGGGCGACGCGCAGGACGGGGAGATTCATCACGGCACTCCTGTATTCGAAGATTCGGCGCGAGGGGTTTCGCGGCAACGCCGTCTTCAGCATAGGCCGAAAAATTCGGCGGCGGCCCTGCGCAACGTCGCCGTGCGTGTCGTGCGTGTCGTGCGTGCCGTGTGGCGCGCCCGCCGGTTACTTCGCGGTTTCGTCGAGGCCGCGCTGCAGCAGCTCGGTCAGCAATCCGGTCATCCCGTCCGGATGCGCGGCCGCCCGTTCGTTCAGGCGCGCGACGAGCTCGATGTTGAGCTTGCACGCGAACGGCACGAGACCCTGCGCCTGCTCGAGCTTGCGCCGCTCGCGGCGATCGGCCGCAGCTTCTTCGGCGCCCTTGCCGAAGCGCGCGGACGTCGTTTGCTTCATCGCGTGCGTCAGCTTCAACGCCTTGTTCTTTTCGAGATCGGTTTTCTTCATCGCCATCGCGGTCACCTCTTGCAGGAAAGGATGCGATTGTACGCATTGCCGGGCGGCCCGCGCGCGTTTGCCGATACAATGCGGCAGCCACTCGTATGACCGACCTGATCCGATCCATGGGCAATCCCACCCGGGCCTTTCTGCTGGGCCCTCTGCTGAAGGGCGTCTCGCGCTCCTTCTATCTGACGCTGCGCGTGCTTCCCGAAGGCATGCGCGACCCGATCGGCCTCGCGTACCTGCTCGCGCGCGCGGCCGACACGATCGCCGACACGTCGCTGATCCCGCCCGCGCAGCGGCTCGAACTGCTGCTGTCGCTGCGCGCGCAGGTCAACGGCACGCCCGATCCGGACGCGCTCGCGCGGATCGCGGGCGAAGTCGCGGGGCAGCAGACGCAATCGGACGAGAAAACGCTGCTCGAATCGCTCGGCCCCGCGCTCGCGGTGCTGTCGCAACTGGGCGCGGCCGATCGCGGCGCGGTGCGCGGCGTCGTGACGACGCTCACCGAAGGGATGGAATTCGATCTGCGCACGTTCCCCGACGAATCGTCGGGCCGGCTCGCCGCGCTGCGCGAATGGCCGGAGCTCGATCGCTACACGTACCTCGTCGCCGGCTGCGTCGGCGAGTTCTGGACGACGATGACGTGCGCGCATCTGCCCGGCCTGCTGACCGAGCGCGAGGACACGATGGCCGAGCGCGGCATCCGTTTCGGCAAGGCGCTGCAGATGACCAACGTGCTGCGCGACTGCGGGAAGGATCTGCGGATCGGCCGCTGCTATCTGCCGCAGGCGATGCTTGACGAATACGGGCTGCGCGCGGACGACCTGCTGCGCCCGGACGCATCGCTGCGCGCGCGGCCGCTGATGCATGCGCTCGTGCGCACGACGCTCGCGCATTTCCGCGCGGGCATCGACTATACGTTCGCGATTCCGCGCCGCGCGCCGCGCTTGCGGCTCGCCTGTTTCTGGCCGATCGCGATCGGCCTGCGGACGCTCGCGCTGCTCGCGTCGAACGACGCGTGGCTCGATCCGGCGCGCGCGTCGAAGGTGCGGCGAGGCGACGTCTACCGGATCATCGCGTATTCGTTGCCGCTCGCGATGTCGAACGGCGCGCTGCGCGCGTGGCTCGAGCGCCTGATCGCGGACGTCGAGGCGCGGCTCGCGGCGTGACGCCGCGCCGCACGTCCTGCGTGTGGCGCGCGAGGATCTGCACGAGGCGCCCCGATGCGCGATCCTGCCCGGTCATGAAATCCGACAGGCAGGCGATGCCCGCGCCATCGAGCGCGAGCTGCCTGGGCGTCTCGCCGCTCGACGGCCACACGGCCGGGGCGATGCGGTAGGGCTCGCCGTCCGCGGCGAGAATCGGCCACACGTTCAGCGATTCGGCGATGCCAAACGTGACTTTCCATATTCATGCGGAACACATGCCGTCTGATGAGAGCCTGGTCGGGCTTTCCGGCGACTGCGTCAAACTCTGTACGAATGTCCTTAAAGCAGAACTCAAGAACGTTCACGTCATCTATGTGGATGTTCGGCACGGACATGGGCATCCCGTTTTCGCGGAAGTCCAATATCGCCTTGAGTCGTTTCGCACGCCCCCGGTCATGAACCAGTTCATGGAAGCCCTGGAGAACGCCATCGTTCGCCGCACGGGTCTTGCGGCGCGCATCCGTTGTTTTGGTTACGCCGCGTCGAGCATTCACGCCCGAAATTAGCAGGTCTGGAGAAGAATCGTGTCCACCGTTACCTTTCCATGCCAGCAGGCTGGGGATTTCACGATTACCGCAATCAGCGATGGCTACCTCACCGCCAGCCTCGATTTCCTCTCGAATATCGACACGTCCGAGGCTTCCAGAATGCAGAGTGACGCAGGGCAGAAGGAGCTTTCCGCTGTGCATATCAACTGCTACGTGGTGCGCGGAGCGGGCCACACGATTCTCATCGACGCTGGGGCTGGGGGCATCAAGCAATGGGGCGGCCGCCTGAAGACCAATTTATTGCTTGCTGGCATCGAACCATCCACGATCGACACAATTCTGCTCACACACGCCCATCCCGACCATGTCGGGGGGCTGGTGAATATGGCCGGACAAGTTGCCTTTCCGAATGCGGAACTGGTTGCTCATCAACGAGAGGTCAAATTTTGGCAGGATGATGGAAATCTGAGTCGTGCCAGCGAGCGGGCCCGCGGTAACTTCCTGATAGCGCGTCAAGTGTTCGACGGCTACAGCGACAGGCTCCGTACTTTCGATGAAGGAGAAGTGTTGCCCGGTATCAGGGCAATGCCGCTACCGGGGCACACGGATGGACACACTGGATATGTCCTCGAATCCGGTGATCAGGGCCTTCTTGTCTGGGGGGATATCGTTCATTTTCCTCACATCCAGATTAAACGGCCGGACGTATCGATTGCATTCGATCAAGACTCGTCCCAGGCAGCTACCACGCGATCGCGGCTTCTGGACATGGTCAGCTCGGAGGGGCTTTTGATCGCCGGCATGCATTTGGGAGAACCTGGTTTCGCGCGAATAAAACGAACGAGGGGGAAATACGGCCTGCTTTACGAGACCGCAGCATGAGGCCACGATCTGCTATAACGATCGCGTGGTGGTCCCGAGCGCAGGCCGGCGGCGCCGGACTTGAAATCCGGCGCCGCGTCACCATCTACCCGCCGATCAATTTCGATCATCGGCAATCCGACCAAGAGGAAATCACGATGCGTCTTCTGCTCGCCTTGCTGCTGCCTTGGCTGCAGTTTTTCACGATCGGCCGCCCGTTCGCGGGCATCATCTGCCTGATTCTTCAAATCACGCTGATCGGCTGGTTGCCTGCCGCGATCTGGTCGGTGTACGCGCTCAGCCAGTACAAGACCGACAAGAAGATCGAAGAGGCGCTCGGCCGGCGTTCCTGAGCTTGCGGCTGGCGGCGCGCGTGTCGAGCACATGCCGCCGCCCTGTCCCGCCCCGCGCCTACTTCACCGCAAACAGCGTCGCATACATGAACAGCTTGAACGCATAACCGAGCGTCACCGCGCCCGCGACGCCGCCCATCCACAGCAGCCCGAACCACATCCAGCCTGGCAGCCGCGTGCCGCGCGCGACGGCGCGCGGCTCAGTGGTGGTAGTAATGCTGGTCTTCATGGCGCACCTTTCCACGGAACACCCAATAGCCCATCGTCGTGTACGCGAGGATGATCGGGATGATGACGGCCGCGCCGATCAGCGTGAACGTCTGGCTCGAACGCGGCGCCGCGGCTTCCCACAGCGTCATGCCTTGCGGAATCGCATACGGCCACAGGCTCACGAGCAGCCCGACGTAGCCGAGGAACACCAGCGCGAGCGCGAGCACGAACGGCGTCGTGTCGTGGCGCTCGCG
Organism: Burkholderia humptydooensis; assembly: GCF_001513745.1. Lineage (NCBI taxonomy): Bacteria > Pseudomonadati > Pseudomonadota > Betaproteobacteria > Burkholderiales > Burkholderiaceae > Burkholderia > Burkholderia humptydooensis. Next base: position 345,342 of record NZ_CP013382.1, read on the forward strand.
CACCGCGCGGCGCATCAGCACCGCGCACGCCGCGACGAGGAACGGCACCGGCAGCAGCCGCCAGAACAGCCCCGTCGCGAACCAGCGCTGCGCGATGCTCGTGTCCTGCAGCGGCGTCCACAGGCTCACCACCGCGATGAAGCCGAGCAGCACCACGGTGAGCGGCCACACGACGCGATGCAGCCGCCGTTGCAGGTCGCCCTCCGTCTTCGCGACGAGCCAGCAGCAGCCGAGCAGCGCATAGGTCGCGACGAGCCCCAGGCCCGTGAGCAGGCTGAACGGCGTGAGCCAGCCGAACGCGTCGCCCGCGAAGCGGCCGCCGTCGACCGGGATGCCTTGCAGGAACGCGCCGAGCGCGACGCCCTGAAAGAACGTCGCGCCCGTCGAGCCGCCGATGAACGCGAGATCCCACAGGTGCTTTGTGCGGCGCGCCTTCGTGCGGATCTCGAACGACACGCCGCGGAAGATCAGGCACACGAGCATGAACACGAGCGGCAGATAGAGCGCGGAGAGCACGATCGAATAGACGATCGGGAACACCGCGAAGAGCGCCGCGCCGCCGAGCACGAGCCACGTCTCGTTGCCGTCCCACACGGGCGCGACGGTGTTCATCATCAGATCCCGCTCGTGTTCGGCGGGGAAGAACGGAAACACGATGCCGATGCCCAGATCGAAGCCGTCGAGCACGACATACATGAACAGGCCGAGTGCGATGATCGCGGCCCAGATTACGGTGACATCCATTTGCTAACCTCGCTTGGCTTGTTGGCGCGCCGGCTTCACGCGGCGTCGATCAACTGGTTCGCGGCCGACAGCGGGCGGCGGGCGGTGTGCCCGGGCCGCGCGTCGTGCGCATCGTCGGGCGTGTCGCCCGGCAGCGCGGGGCCCTTTCTCATCAGCTTCAGCAGGTAGTAGACGCCCGTGCCGAACACGAGGAAGTACACGACGACGAACGTCATCAGCGATACGCTGACCTGCTGCGTCGACAGCGGCGACACCGCGTGCGACGTGCGCATCACGCCGTAGACGACCCACGGCTGGCGGCCCACTTCGGTCGTCACCCAGCCGGCGAGCAGCGAGATGAAACCTGTCGGGCCCATCGCGAGCGCGAACTTCTGGAACCACTTCGCTTCATAGAGGCGGCCGCGCCGGCGCAGCAGCCACGCGAGCGCGGCGAGGCCGATCATCGCGAAGCCGAGCCCGACCATGATCCGGAAGCTCCAGAACACGACGGTCGAATTCGGCCGGTCTTCGGGCGGGAATGACTTCAGCCCGCGAATTTCGCCGTCCCAGCTATGCGTGAGGATCAGGCTGCCGAGATGCGGAATCGACACCGCGTAGCGCGTGGTTTCCGCCTTCATGTCGGGGATGCCGAACAGGTTCAGCGCGGTGCCGCCTTGCTCGGTTTCCCACAGGCCCTCGATCGCGGCGAGCTTCGCGGGCTGATGGCGCAGCGTGTTGATGCCGTGCTGGTCGCCGATCACCGCTTGCAGCGGCGCGAGCACGAGCAAGAGCCACAGCGACATCGAGAACATCTTCTTCACGGCCCTGTCGCGGCGGCCCTTCAGCAGGTGCCACGCGGCCGTCGCGGCCACGACGAGCGCGGCGACGACGAACGCGGCGATCGCCATGTGCGCGAGCCGGTACGGGAACGACGGGTTGAAGATGATCGCGAACCAGTCGGTCGGCACGACCTGGCCGTCGACGATCTCGAAGCCCTGCGGCGTCTGCATCCAACTGTTCGACGCGAGAATCCAGAACGTCGAGATCAGCGTGCCGATCGCGACCATCAGCGTCGCGCCGAAGTGCGCGCGCGGGCTCACGCGGTTCCAGCCGAACAGCATGATGCCGAGGAAGCCCGCTTCGAGGAAGAACGCGGTCATCACCTCGTACATCAGCAGCGGGCCGGTGACGGAGCCGGCGAAGCTCGAGAAGCCGGACCAGTTCGTGCCGAACTGATACGCCATCACGACGCCGGACACGACGCCCATGCCGAACGCGACCGCGAAGATCTTCGACCAGAACAGGCAGAGGCTTTTGTAGTACGCCTTGCCGGTCTTGAGCCAGCGGTATTCGAGCACGGCGACGAAGCTCGAGAGCCCGATGCTCAGTGCGGGAAAGACGATATGGAAGGAGACTGTGAATGCGAACTGCACGCGGGCCAGATCGAGGGCCGAAAAAGCGGTTTCCATGCGAGTAGACCGAAGCTGACGACACCCGCCGGCGGGGCTGCCGGCGGCCCCTGCGCCGCGCGCGCAAGGCCGCAGCTCTAGAGTCGGAACGGAGTATCGCGCTCGGTGTTGCGGTGCGAAATGCGCCAACTCGTCGCAGATGTCCAGCGCCGGCAAGCGCTTTGTCGACTTAAATCGTTGATTGGTATCAAGTTTGAAGCGATTTTGTGTGATAGTCGCGGGCGCGGCGGGTTGACGCGCCTGCGTCAATTGACCGCGCTGCGGCGAAGGCGTCCGCGCGGCGCGAGCTCGGCCGCTTCAGCCGCGCCCGGCGGCGCGACGCGCAATTGCGTACACTCGAACACTCCGCTTCGCCGCACGGCGGATGTTCCTTCTTCGACTAGACTCCCACGGGACCCCAGATGATCGATTTACGCAGCGATACCGTGACGCGCCCGAGCGCGCCGATGCTGGCCGCGATGACGGCCGCCGAAGTGGGCGACGACGTATGGGGCGACGACCCCACCGTCGCGCGCCTGCAGGCCGTGGTCGCCGAGCGCGCGGGCAAGGAGGCGGCGCTGTTCTTTCCGAGCGGCACGCAGAGCAACCTCGCGGCGCTGATGTCGCATTGCGGACGCGGCGACGAATACATCGTCGGCCAGGCCGCGCACACGTACAAGTACGAGGGCGGCGGCGCGGCGGTGCTCGGCAGCATCCAGCCGCAGCCGATCGAGAACGCCCCGGACGGCACGCTGCCGCTCGAGAAGATCGCGGCAGCGATCAAGCCGATCGACGATCACTTCGCCCGCTCGCGCCTCCTCGCGCTCGAGAACACGATCGGCGGCAAGGTGCTGCCGGCGGGCTACGTCGACGAGGCGGTCGCGCTCGCGCGCAGCCGCGGGCTCGCCACCCATCTCGACGGCGCGCGCGCGTGCAACGCGGCCGTCGCGTCGGGCCGCACGCTCGCCGAGCTGTGCGCGCCGTTCGATTCGATCTCGATCTGCTTCTCGAAGGGGCTCGGCGCGCCGGTCGGCTCGGTGCTCGTCGGCAGCCGCGCGCTGATCGACCGCGCGCACCGCTGGCGCAAGGTGCTGGGCGGCGGCATGCGCCAGGCGGGCGTGCTCGCGGCCGCGTGCCTGTACGCGCTCGATCACAACGTCGAGCGCCTCGCCGACGATCACGCGAACGCCGAGCGCCTCGCGCAAGGGCTCGCGCGGATCGAGCCGGTGAAGGTGCTGTCGCAGGCGACGAACATGGTGTTCGCGCAGATTCCCGAAGCCGATTGCGCGCCGCTCGAGGCGTGGCTCAACGAGCGCGGCATCCTCACGCAGATGCTGTATGCGTCGCGCTTCGTCACGCATTGCGACGTGTCACCTGAGGACATCGACACGGCCGTCGCGGCGATCAGCGCGTACTTCGCGCGTTCGCGCGCCTGACGGCCGCCGCCGCGGGCCGCGCGGCCGCCTTCGCGGCGCCGCGCGGCAGCGGCGCGAGCAGTTGCTGCGCGGCCTCGACGACCCGCGACGACAGCGATTCCATCTTCGGCGACTGCACGGTCCACGCGTGCCAGTACAGCGACACGTCGGTCGAATGCGCGGGCGCGAGATCGACGAGCCGCTGCCCGGCGAGCGGCGCCGTGCCGAGCAGCAGCTCGGGCACCATCGCATAGCCCAGCCCGTGCCGCACGGCGGCGAAGTGCGCGTGCGTGCCCGGCACGTAGTGGCACGGAAACGCGCCGTCCGGCAGGCCGAGCTTGTCGCGCAGAAACGACGATTGCAGCGTGTCGCGCCGGCCGTGCGCGACGACGGGCGCGTCGCGCGCGCTCTCGCGCGTCAAGCCCTGCGGGAACCAGCGCGCGGCGAATTCCTCCGCGGCGATCAGCCGGTAGCGCATCGTGCCGAGCGGCGTCGAGAAGCAGCCGCGCATCGGCTTGCTCTGCGTCGTCACGCAGCCGATCGCCATCCCGCTTTCGAGCAGCGCGAACGTGTGCTCCTGATCCTCGACGATCAGCTCGAACAGCACCCGCTCGCCGGCGAGCACTGAGGTCAGCGCCGGCAGGAACCACGAGCCGAGGCTGTCCGAGTTGAGCGCGATCGCGACCGCGATCGTCGAGCCGCGTTCGGCTTCGAGCTCGGCCTGCAGATCCGCCTGCAACAGCGCCATGCGGCGCAGATGCTGCAGCACGCGCTGGCCGGCGGACGTCGGCCGGCACGGCCGCGTGCGCAGCAAGAGCGGCGCGCCGAGGCTCGCTTCCAGCGCGCGCACGCGCTGCGTGACGGCCGACGCGGTCACGTGCAGCCGCGCCGCCGCCTGCTCGAAGCTGCCGGTATCGGCGACGGCGACGAGCGCCGCCGCCTGTTTCGGATCGATCGTCATCTGTCGCTCGCTTTGCGCCGGCTGAACCGGCATCCTAAATAAAATTTAGCGTAATCAATTTAAGCTAAATATTGTACCGACATCGGAATCCTCCCCGGACAATGCGCGCGTGCGCATCGTGCGCTGCAACATCCGCGCGGCGCCGCACGCCGCATCTGCAAAGGAAGGATTTCGACATGACCGATCACACGCCGAACCCGTCGCGGCAAACCCCGCCGACGCCGCCTCGAGGGCCTGCACCGAAGCGCCGCCGCCGCTATTTCCGCACGCTCGCGGGCCTCGTGCTCGGCGCGGCGATCGCCGGCGGCGCGGTCGGCGCGTGGACGCTGCATCGCATCTGGACGGAGCTGCCTTCCGTCGAGCCGCTCGCCGTCTACCGGCCGGCGCTGCCGCTGCGGATCTTCTCTCGCGACGGCGAATTGCTCGCCGAATACGGCGTCGAGCGCCGCGAGTTCGTGCCGCTCGAACGCATCCCGCCGCTCGTGCGGCACGCGCTGCTCGCGGCCGAGGACGCGCAGTTCTATGCGCACGGCGCGGTCGATATCGGCGGGCTCGCGCGCGCGACGGTCGCGAACGTCGTCACCGGCCAGCCGGGGCAGGGCGGCAGCACGATCACGATGCAGGTCGCGCGCAACTTCTTTCTGACGCGCGACAAGGTGCTGAGCCGCAAGCTCGCCGAGATCCTGATGTCGTACAAGCTCGAGCGCGCGTACAGCAAGGACAAGCTGCTCGAGCTGTACATGAACGAGATCTACCTCGGCGAGCGCGCGTACGGGTTCGCGGCCGCCGCGTCGGTCTACTTCGGCAAGCCGCTCGATGCGCTCACGCCCGGCGAGGCGGCCGTGCTCGCCGGCCTGCCGAAGGCGCCGTCCGCGTTCAATCCGGTCGTCAATCCGGCGCGCGCGACGACGCGCCGCGACTACGTGCTCGGCCGCATGCGCGCGCTCGGGTATCTCGACGAAGCCGCATACCGGCAGGCCGTCGACGCGCCGGTCGCGCTCGCGACCACGCCGCCGCCCGGCATCCTTGCCGCGCCGTACGTCGCCGAGCGCGCGCGCCGGATGATGGTCGAGCGCTTCCACGACGACGCGTACACGCTCGGCCTCGACGTGACGACGACGATCGCGATGCGCGACCAGCGCGCAGCCGACGCGGCGCTCGCGCGCGGGCTCAAGCTTGGCGGCCGGCGCGACGCGAAGGACGCGAAGGACGCGCTCGAAGGCGCGCTCGTGTCGGTCGACGCGGCGACGGGCGACATCCTCGCGCTCTCGGGCGGCGCGGATTTCTCGCACAACGTGTTCGACCACGCGCTGCAGGCGTATCGGCAGCCGGGCTCGAGCTTCAAGCCGTTCGTCTATTCGGCCGCGCTGGAGAAAGGGATGTTTCCCGGCGTGCTGATCGACGACACGCAGCGCACGCTGTCGCGCGACGAGACGGGCGCGAATCCGTGGCGGCCGCGCAATTTCGGCAACCACTACGAAGGCTTCATTCCGGTGCGGCGCGGGCTGATGCGCTCGAAGAACCTCGTCGCGGTGAGCCTGATGCAGGTTGCGCAGCCGGATTTCGTCCAGCAGCACGCGGCGCGCTTCGGCTTCGAGCCGCTGCGCAATCCCGCGTCGCTGCCGCTCGCGCTCGGCGCGGGCTCGGCGACGCCGCTGCAGGTCGCGACCGCCTACGGCGTGTTCGCGAACGGCGGCGTGCGCATGGAGCCGCGCCTGATCGAATCGGTCCGGCAGCGGCAGGGCGGCGTGCTGTTCGACGCGCGGCCGCCGGCCGGCGTGCGCGCCATCTCGGAGCGCAACGCGTTCGTGATGGACAGCATGCTGCGCGACGTCGTCGCGCATGGCACCGCGCGCCGCGCGGTCGCGCTCAAGCGCGCCGACGCGGCCGGCAAGACCGGCACGTCGAACGGCTCGAAGGACGTGTGGTTCGCCGGCTATTCGTCCGGCGTCGTGTCGGTCGTCTGGATGGGCTACGACACGCCGCGCAGCCTCGGCCGCGCGACGGGCGCGTCGGCCGCGCTGCCCGTGTGGGTCGACTACATGAAGACCGCGATCGACGGCCGCGGCGCGATCGAGCGCACGCCGCCCGCGGACGTCGCGCTCGTCGACGGCGATTTCATCTACGCCGAATATGCGGGCGGCGGCAAGTGCTCGCCGTCGCTGCCGCCATTCGTGCGCAGCCCGTTCGCGTGCGACGCGGCGCGGCGGGGAGCGGCGGACGGCGACGCGCCGGCCAGCGCGACCGATGCGGCGCGCGTGCCGACGCCGCCCGCCGTCGACGCGGCCGAGCGCGCGCGCGTGCTCGAACTGTTCCGCACCGAAGACTGAGGGCAGGCGCACATGCATACGCTCTACCTGATCGCGATCGTCGCCGAAGCGATGTCGGGCGCGCTGATGGGCATGCGGCGCGGGATGGACCGGTTTGGTCTCGCGCTCGTCGGCGCGGTGACCGCGCTGGGCGGCGGCACCGTGCGCGACGTGCTGCTCGGCCGCTATCCGCTGACCTGGGTCGCGCACCCCGAATACCTGCTGCTGACGCTCGCGGCGGCGACGTTCGCGTCGATGACGGCGACGCACGTCGCGCGGCTGAAGTCGCTGTTCACGGCCGTCGACGCGCTCGGGCTCGCGGCGTTTTCGATCATCGGCTGCGACGTCGCGGCGACCGTGAACGGCAGCCCGGTCGTGATCGTGCTCGCCGGCGCGATCACCGGCGTCTGCGGCGGGATGCTGCGCGATCTGCTCTGCAACGAGATGCCGCTCGTGCTGCGCAGGGAGCTGTACGCGAGCGTCGCGCTGCTGACGGGCGGGCTATATGTCGGCATGAAGGCGGTCGGCGCCGCGGAAGGTTTCGCGACCGTCGCCGCGCTGGCCGCGGGATTCGCGCTCCGGATGCTCGCCGTGCGGCGCGGCTGGCGGTTGAAGGCGTTTCACACGGCCGACGCCGGCTGACGCCGCCGCCGCGCGCGCTGTAGTCGCTCATTGGCCGCTCATTGGCCGCTCAGGCGGGCACGATGACGGGCGCGACGCCGTCGCCCGCATCGACGAGCCGCACGCGAAAGCCGTAGCAACGTTCGATCAGCGCGGGGCGCAGCACGTCGGCGGGCGCGCCGTCGGCGACGATCGCGCCGCCCGCGAGCATCGCGATGCGATCCGCATGGCGCGCGGCGAGATTCGGATCGTGGACGATCGTCAGCACGCCGAGGCGCCAGTCGCGCGACAGGCGCCGAACCGTGTCGAGCAATTGATGCTGGTGCGCGAGGTCGAGCGCGGCGGTGGGTTCGTCGAGCAGCAGGTAGCGCGGCGCGCGTGCCGCGTCCGCCGACGGCCAGAGCTGCGCGAGCACGCGCGCGAACTGCACGCGGGCGAGCTCGCCGCCCGACAGCGTCGTCACGTCGCGCGTGTCGAGTGTCGATGCGCCGGCGAGCGCGAGCGCCTGCGACGCGATCTCGCCGTCCTCGCGCGCGAGTGCGCCCGCGCGGCGCGCGTGCGGGTAGCGGCCGAGCAGCACGATGTCGCGCGCGCCGAACGCGAACGCGGGCCGCGAGGCCTGCGGCAGCACCGCGCGCAGCCGCGCGAGGCGCGTCGCGTCGATCGTGTGAAGCGGCTCGCCGTTCAGCGCGACGTCGCCGCGCACCGTCGCGCCGCGCGCGCGGCCGCCGGCCGGCAGGTCGCCCGCGAGCGCGCCGAGCAGCGTGCTCTTGCCCGCGCCGTTGCGGCCGAGCAATGCGGTGACGCAGCCGGGCGCGATCCGGATCGACAGATCGTCGAGGACGACGCGGCCGTCGCGCGCGACGTGAAGGTGTTCGGCAGTCAGCATGGCGTTCGATCGGATGTCGGTTCGCGCGGCGGCGCGGCGGGTCGAGAAAGGCTGCGTGCGTTCCCGTTCGGAATTGGGGCGGCGAATGTCTTGACGCGGCAGGATGCTTGACGCGCGCGGGCGTTTGCCGCACGCGGACGATCTGGTTGCGTGCGCAACGTCATGCTCCCAACGCGCCGCGCCGCTTCCTCAGCAGCGCGAGAAAGAACGGCGCGCCGATCAGCGCGGTGAGGATGCCGAGCGGAATCTCGGCCGGCGCGGCGAGCGTTCGCGCGGCGAGATCGGCGGCCACCGTGAGCAGCGCGCCGAAAAGCGCCGCGCCCGGCATCACGATCCGCTGATCGGGGCCGGCCGCGAGCCGCACGCAATGCGGCGCGACGAGCCCGATGAAGCCGATCGCGCCGGTGCACGACACGAGCGCGCCGACGCACATCGCGGCTCCGACGAGCACGCGCCGCTTCACGCGCGGCACCGGCACGCCGAGATGCATCGCTTCGCTTTCGCCGAGCTGCAGCGCGTTCAGCGCGTGCCGCTCGCGCGCGAGCAGCGCGCCGCCGGCGAGCGCGAACGGCGCGACGGCGGCGATCGTGCGCCATTGCGCGCCGCCGACGCTGCCGAGGCTCCAGAACGTCAGCGAGCGCAGTTGCACGTCGTCGGCGATGTACGTGAGGAGCCCGATCGCCGCGCCGGCGAGCGCGTTGATCGCGATGCCGGCGAGCAGCAGCAGCGGCAGCGCGAGCCGGCCGCGCGCGACCGCGAGCCGGTAGACGAGCGCCGCGACCGCGAGCGCGCCGGCGAACGCGGCGACGGGCAGCAGGCCGAGCGCGACCGGCGCCGCGACGAGCGGGCCGAGCACGATCAGCGCCGACGCGCCGAGCGCCGCGCCGCTCGATACGCCGATCAGGCCCGGATCGGCGAGCGGATTGCGAAAGAGCCCCTGCATTGCCGCGCCGGCCGCGCCGAAGCCGGCGCCGACGAGGAGCGCGAGCGCGACGCGCGGCACGCGGATGTCGACGAGCACCGCGCGCGCCTGGCGCAGCGCGGCGTCGCCCGCGAGCTGTGCGTCGGTCGCGGCGAGCGCGTCGAGCAGTTGCGCGGGCGAGAGCCGGTACGCGCCGAGGCAGAGCGCGGCGATCGACGCGGCGGCGAGCGTGGCGGCGAGCGCGGCGAGCGTCCATCGCGCGCGCCGCCGGCGCAGTGCGGCGATGGCCGACGAGGCGAGCGCCGGACGGCGCTCGGCGGGCGTCGGGTCGACCGAAGGGGAACGGGCGGCGAGGCTCATCGTGAGGAATCGAACGGGATGGGCGGCGAGACGGCCGACGCGCGTGCACGGCAGCCGCCGACAAGCGGCGCGTCGCGGCGCGCGATGTCATGCGCGTTGGCGCTGGCCGAATGAGCGCGTGCAGCCAGGACAACTTCAGGAACCCGAACGATCGCGAATGTGCGATGTGCGGTGCGGCGTGCCGCGACGCGCTGGATCACACGCCGTCGAAGCCGCGCGTTCATGCGAGCACGCTGTTCAAGCGCCGCTGCAACGCGGCGACCGCCTGCGGCAGACGCGGCCCGAAGCCGAGCAGAAACAGCGCATCGAGCGACACGACGCGCCGCGCGCGCGCGGCCGGCGTCGCGTCGAAGCCGGGCGCGGCGAGCAGCGCATCGCGTCCGCCGGCCGCCTGCAGCCCTTCGTCCGAGATCAGCACGACGTCGGGCGCCGCCGCGACGAGCGCCTCGGCGGTCAGCGGCTTGTAGTGATCGAATCCCTGCATCGCGTTGTGCGCGCCCGCATAGCGGATCATCGCGTCGGCGGCCGTCTGTTGGCCGGCGGCGAGCGCCTGGTTGCCGGTGTGGTTCAGCACGAACAGCACGCGCGCGGGCGTGCGCTGCGGCGTGTGCGGCGGCGCGGCGTCCACTGCCGCGCGCGTCGCGAGCCAGTCGCGATCGAAGCGGGCGAGCAGCATGTCGCCTGTGGCCTGCAGCGACAGCGCATCGGCGACGCCGCGAATCTTGCGGCGCACCGATTCGACGTCGTGCGCCTCGTCGAACGTCGTGACGGCGACGCCCGCGCGCGTGAGCTGCGACAGCGCGGCCAACGGGCCGGCTTCCGCCGACGCGAGCACGAGATCGGGCCGCAGCGACAGCAATCCCTCCGCCGACAGCGCGCGTTGATAGCCGACCTTCGGCAACCGGCGCGCGGCCTCCGGATACGTGCACGTGGTATCGGTGCCGACGAGTTCGTAGCGTGCGGTTCGCGCGCCGCCGAGCGCGTAGATCGTCTCGGCGAGCGCACCGCCGATCGCGACGACGCGCTTCGGCGGCGCGCTCGCCGGCGCGCGCGCGAACGCGCCCGGATGCGCGGCCGCGAACACGAGCGCGCCCGTGCCCGCGAGCCACGCGCGCCGGCGTGCATCGATGCGCGGCGGCTTGCTCATCGCGCGGCCTCGGCGGCGGCTGAGCCGGTCGCGCCGGTCGCGCAGGCCGCATCTGCCGCGTCCGCCGTATCCGCCCCATCTGTCGCGTCGATTTTCGGCAGCGCGCCGACCAGCTCGCGCCAACCCGCGAGTTCCGGCTGCCCCGGCTTGCGCGCGCCGAACAGCATCGCGATGTTGTCGCCCGCCGCGTCGAACAGCTCGACCGACGTGACGACGCCGTCGCTCGTCGGCTTCCTCACGGCCCATGCGGACGCGACGAGATCCTCGCGCAGATGAAGGTTGAAATCCTTGTCGAGCACGTTGATCCACGCGCCCATGCGGCGGATGTTCGTCACGGTGCCGGTATGGATCTGGATCATGCCGCGGTTGCCGACGAACACCATGATCGGCAGCCGCGTCTGCGCGGCGCGCTCCAGCACGCGCCGCGCCGCGTCGGTCGCGACGCGATGCGCGCGCGCCGCGCCGGCGAGCCGCAGTGCCTGCGTGCGCGACACGCCGAAGCGGCGCACGACGCCGTGGAACTGGTGCGTGTCCGTCATCGCGTCCCATGCGGCGCGCAGGCCCGCGGCGTCGACGTCGCCGTCGGGCCGCTCGGCGCACGCGCGCGGCGCGGGCTCGACCGCGAACGTCGGCGATTGCGCGGGCATCCGCCAGCGCGACACGAACGCGTCGAACGCATCGTGATCGCTGTGCTTGCGCAGGTAGACCTTGTGCACCGCATCGCCTTGCGCGTCGAAGAACTGCAGGCTCTTCATCACGCCGTGCGCGGTCGGCTCGTGGACGGCGAAGCCCGCCGCCCAGTTGTGATAGAAGATCCGCAGGTCGATCGCGCCGAGCGCGAGGCCGACCGGGCCGTCGTGGCTCATCTGATCGAACGCGCCGTCCTTCTCGTGCACGGCGGCCGCGTTGCGCGTGAGCGCCATCACGCCGGCGAGGCGCGGCGTCTCCTCGAACAGCTCGACGAAGCTCGGCTCGAGCCGCACGACGCGCTCGCCCGCGAATGCGGCGAGCGCCTCGCCTTCGCTCACGCCGAGCAGTTGCGCGACGTCGCGGTTGCGCAGCTTGCGGGTTTCTTTCAGATGCAGGAACGCGTCGCGCAGTTCGCCGGGCGCGAGCGCGCGGGTGGACGAAGAGGCGGGAGCGGCGGTGTTCATCATGTCGGAGATCCTCGATGGCCGGACGAACCGGTTGGATAAAAAGCGTGCGGGCCGCATCAGAAATCCACCTTCATGCTGAGCGCGACGCTGCGGCCCGGGGCGGTGTATGCGTCGAGCACGTTCGAATTGGCGGCGATGCCGCGCACGTCCGACCAGTTCCAGTACTTGCGGTCGAACAGGTTGTGAATGCCCAGGTAGGCGCTCACGTGCTTGTTGAACCGATAGCCGCCGCGCAGGTCGACGACGAGCGACGACGGCGGCGTGTAGCACGTCTTGTTCTGGCACGCGGCCGACGACACGTCGCGGCCGCGCTTGCCCGCCTGGAACAGCACGTCGGCCTGCGCGAACCAGCGCTCGCCCGGCTCGTAGCGCACGCCGAACACGGCGGAGAACGGATTGACCGTGTCGAGCGGCTCGCTCGCCGCGCCGTTGTCCTGCGTCGTGCCCTTCGTGAACGCCATCGCGCTCTTCAGCGTGAAGCCGTTCGGCATCACCCACTCGGCGCGCCCTTCGAAGCCGTGGATGCGCGCGTTCGCGAAGTTCACGTACTGGAACACGAGCGGATCGTTCGGCCGGCCGCTGCCGCCGATCGTGCGCTGCGAGATGAAGTTCCGATAGCGGCCGGCGAACGCGGCGACGCTGTAGCGCAGCGGCCCGTAGCCCGTTCCGAGCGTGCCGCGCAGGCCCGCTTCGAGCGTGTCGCTCGTCTCGGGCTTCAGGTTCGGATTGCCGATCGATGTATAGCCATAGATCGGATTCGAGAAGCTGTTGTTGACCTGGTCGGGCGTCGGCGTGCGAAAGCCGTGCGCGTACTGCGCGTATGGAATCAGCGCGGGCGCCACTTCGTAGAGCACCGCGACGCGCGGCGACAGCTCGTGATCGCTCGAGCTGACCGTCTTGCCGGTGAAGAGCGGATCGCCTGCAGCCGGGCTTAGCCGATACGCGTCGAAGCGCAGGCCCGGCGTGACGAGCAGCTTGCCGAAGCCGATCTGGTCCTGCACGAACGCGCCGAGCAGCGTGTAGTCGGTATCCGGAAACGCCTTGTTCGGGAACGATTCGCCGGGGCTCGCGATGGTGCCGTCGCGCAGGCTCTCGATGCGATCGAGGCTGCCGTCGACGCCGTACAGCAGCTTGTGCGCGAGCGGCCCGGTCGCGAAGCCGCTCTCGGCGAATGCGGAGCCGCCGAACGCGCGCTCGCTGTAGTGGTTCGAGCGCGAGCGCGATTGCAGGCCGCCGCCGCGCGTCTCGAACGCGTCCTGATCCTGCTTCGACTCCTGATAGTAGAGCTGCACGTGCGCGGTCTGGAACCCGCGCGCGGCGGCGTCGTGGAAATCGTAGTCGACGCTGAAGCGGTTGCGCTCGAGCCTGTCGTTCGCGGCGAGGCCGAGCGTCGTGGGCGGATTGATCGCCGACAGCACGTTCGTGTCGATTCGGCGCCGCACCGTCTCGGCGGTGAGCTTGAACGTGTCGCGCGACGTCGGCGTGATCGTCAGCTTGCCGAGCAGCGATTCCGTGTAGACGTCCTGAGGATTCGCGGTCGTGCGCTTCGTGCTCGCGGAATTGTCGTCGCCGTGCGTGTCGGCCTCGTGGCCGCGGCGGCCGGATGCGATCAGCATCCCCTGCACGCGGTCGTTGCCGCCCGCCGCCGCCACGGTCGCGCCGACGCTGCGGTCGACCGAGTCGTAGCTCGGCCGGAACGAGAAATAGGTCTTCTTCCGATAGATCGACAGCAGATCGGACGGATTTTTCGTGATGAAGTTGACGGCGCCCGTCAGACCGTCGCTGCCGTACAGCGTCGACGCCGGGCCGCGCAGGATCTCGATGCGCTCGAGCGTGTCGAGATCGGCGTAATCGCCGCGGCCGGCCTCGAGCGGACCGAACGAGAACGCGCTCGGCAGCCGGATGCCGTCTTCCATCAGCAGCACGCGGTTGCCTTCCAGGCCGCGGATGTTGATGCTCGAATCGCCGTCGCGGCCGCCGCCGAGCGCGGCGTTCGCCGGCCGGTACGCGGTGCGGCGCACGGTGACGCCCGGCTCGTAGCGCAGCGCGTCCTTGATGTTGTCGGCCTGCTGTTCTTCTAGGTCCGAATCGGTGATCACCGATACGCTCGCCGCGGTGCGGCTTGCGGCCGATGCGGTGCGCGTCGCGGTGACGGTGATCGGGTCGAGCGCGTGCGCGTCGGCGCGCGTGGCGGTCGTTGCGTGCCGCACTTGCGGCGCGGACGCGGCGAGCGGCGGCGCGGCGGCTGCGGGTTCGGAAGCGGCGCCCGCGGCGCGCGCGGCCGCGGCGTAGAGGCCGAAGGCCCCGAACAGCGCGGCGCGAAGCGGCCGCCGCGCCAACAGAGGTTGATGCACGGTGTGGTCTCCCAGTGACGTTTGAGCCCGGAGGCTGGCTGGGTGACGCGTGCACCTGGCTGGCGCCCGCGCGCCTTTATGGCGCGGGCAGGTTGAAAGGAAAAGTTCGTGAAAACGAACAGGAAGTGTAATTGAGAATCATTCGCAATTCAATCGGCAAAAATGGCGTTGCCGACTGGGCGGAGGGGCGGCGAGTGACGGGGGCGTCGTGAGGCTGCCCGGCTGAAGGCGATGTCGAGCGTCGTCGTGCGCCATATTGTTCGCAACTAACGGTCTGGCGCGACCGGCGCCTTCGGCGAGAGGGGCCCGCGAGATTAAGGCCAGCGCGCGCGAGGCTGGGCGATGTCAGCCAGCGGTCGAGCATTTGTCAGGACGGGGACGCGCGCACGGCGTCGCCGTCGCGGCGAATATCGCGCCGCTCGCAGCCCGCCGCGTTGCACCGCCGCCGCGCGATCCGCCCGCGCGGGCATGCGTCACGCCATCGATTCGAGCCGAATCAGCAGCTTGCGCACGTGCGCGAGAAACGCGTCGTGCGCTTCCCGGTCGTGCGGGGCCTCGAGGCGCGACGTCTCCGCGAGCTGGATCTGCCGGTCGAATTCGTCGGCGAGCGCCTGGCGCGTTTCGAGCGGAAGCACGCGAATCAACGAGACGAACAGCAACTCCTGAGCGTGAAGCACGCCGGACAGCGCCTGGACGTTCATGCCGACCTCCGTCGAAGAGAGCGCAGCGGCGCCGCGGGATCGCGGGCCGCCCGTCTCTTCATACTAGGTCCACCGCGCGCAAAAGCCGAGCGGCCGAGCGGCGCGCGGTTTCGCCGCGTCGCGAAGCGCGGGCGTCTGGCCGCGGCGCGGACGAAGCGGCGCGATGCGCGCCATGCCCGTCATGCGTGTGCGCACTCGCCGAGCATCCATTCGCGCAGCAGCCGCAGCGACGCGCTCGTCTGCAGCCGCTCCGGCGCGTAGCACAGGTAATGGCCCTGCTCGTCGACGTCGACGGGCGCGTCGAGCGGCTGCACGAGCGTGCCGGCCGCGAGCGGCGCGCGAATCAGGAACGCGGGAATGAGCGCGATCCCGAGCCCCGCCTGCGCCGCCTGGATCAGCACCGAGTATTGCTCGAAGCGCGGGCCGGCGAGCGCGTTCATCTGCGTGACGCGATGCCGGTCCGCCCACGCGAGCCACGCGCATTCGGCCTGCTCGTGCACGAGACGCGGCGCGGCGGCGATGTCCGCGGGTTCGCGCAGCGCGTGGCGCTCGGCGAATTCGGGCGCGCACACGGGCACGAACGTGCGGCCGTCGAGATAGTCGCACTGGACGCCTTCCCAGCGGCCGTCGCCGTAGCGGATCGCCGCATCGAGCCCGAGCGGGAACGGGTCGCCCGGCGCGAGGTGGCGCCGGAAGCTCAGCGTGAGGTCGGGCGCGGTTTCGAGAAAGCGCGGCAGGCGCGGCACGAGCCATTTCGTCGTGAAGGTCGGCACGCTCGCGATCGTCAGCAGATCGCTGTCCTCGCGCGCACTCAGCAATTCGAGCGATGCATTGCCGATCTCGCGCAGCGGCCCCGCGACGCGCGCCTGATAGACCCGCCCCGCGCGCGTGAGCGCGAGATTGCGGCCTTCGCGCACGAACAGCCTCACGCCGAGCAGCGCCTCGAGGCTCGCGATCTGCCGGCTGACCGCGCTTGGCGTGAGGCCGAGCTCGCGCGCCGCGTACGAAAAATTCAGATGTTTCGCAGAACTGGCGAATGCATGCAGCTCGGCGACGTTCGGATACAGATGCTTCATCGCGAAGTATTCCGTCGATGCAAAGAGCGATGCGGAGTTTGTACGTTTTTTTCATGACGATGCCATGTCGCGCGCCCACACTGGCGGCCGTCGTCGCGATCCGCGCAACGCCTGCCCCGGCGGGCGTTTCGCGTGACGCTTCCTTTCGTCGCCCGTGAGTGCCGCCATGCGTCCATCCACCACCGCCGAGCTTGCCGGCGGTATTCCGTTTCGTCGCAGCAAGCGCCGCCCGTCGTTCGGCGCCATCGTCGTCAACGGCGTCGTCGCGCTGTTCGCGCTGTATCTGCTGATGCCGATCGTGCTGCTGCTGATCGGATCGGTCGGGCAGAGCTGGACGAACACGCTGCTGCCCGTCGGCTTCACGTGGCGCTGGTTCGCCGAACTTGCCGCCGATCCGAGCTTCCGGCGCGCGTTCGGCGTGAGTTTCGTCGTCGCGCTCGCGTGCTGCGCGCTCGACACGGTGGTCGGCGTGCCGCTCGCGTATGCGCTGCATCATCGCGCGCTTCGCGGCCGCGGCATGGCCGCGCGCGTCGTGATGCTGATGCCGGTCGGCGTGCCGGCGCTCACGCTCGGCTTCGGCTACATCGTGGTCTTCGGCTCAGACGCGCTGCCGTGGCTCGGCACGCTGCCGCTGATGATCGCCGCGCATGCGGTGCTGACGCTGCCGTATCTGCTGCAGACACTGTTGAGCGATCTGCGCCACCTCGATCTCGCGAAGCTCGAAGCCTGTGCGGCGACGCTCGGCGCGCCGCCGCTGCGGCAGTTTTTCACGATCGTGCTGCCGAACTTGCGGCAGAGCCTCTTTTCCGGGCTCGTGATGGTCGCGGCGCTGTCGATCGGCGAGTTCCAGGTATCGAACCTGATTGCCGGCTTTCGCTACCGCAATTTCCCCGTCGTGCTGCTGCAGGCGTTCTACGGCGCGTCCGGCATTGCCTGCGCGGCGACCGTCGTGCTGCTGCTGCTCGCCGTATTCGCGACGCTCGCGTCGATCCACACCGTGCAACGACTGAAGTGAAGCCATGAGCCTCGAATTCGACAACGTCAGTTTCAGATACCCCGGCGCGGCGCACGGCGTCGACGCCGTCACGCTGCGCGCGCAGCCGGGCGAGCTGCTCGCCGTGATCGGCCGCAGCGGTTCCGGCAAATCGACGCTGCTGCGGCTGAGCGCGGGTCTCCTCGACGGCTACGCCGGGCGCATCGCGATCGGCGGCGCCGACATGGCGGGCGTGCCGGTGTGGCGGCGCGAGGTCGGCATGGTGTTTCAGCAGTACGCATTGTTTCCGCATCTGTCCGTCGCCGACAACGTCGCGTACGGGCTGCGCATGCGCGGCGTCGCGGCCGCCGAGCGCCGGCGGCGCGCGCTCGAGATGCTCGAGCGCGTCGGCCTCGCCGCGCATGCGGCGCGAAGCACGACGCAACTGTCGGGCGGCCAGCAGCAGCGCGTGGCGCTTGCCCGCGCGCTCGTGATCGAGCCGGCGCTGCTGCTGCTCGACGAGCCGCTCGCCGCGCTCGACGCGGGCATCCGGCATCAATTGCGCGACGAGATCCGCGCGCTGCAGCGCGCGTGCCGCGCGACGACGCTCTTCGTCACGCACGATCAGGATGAGGCGCTCAGCATGGCGGATCGCGTCGCGATCGTCGACGGCGGGCGCGTGCTGCAAGTGGGCACGCCGCGCAGCCTGTACGAGCGGCCGGTATCCGCGCAAGTCGCGCGCTTCATCGGCCATTCGACGATCCTGCGCGGCCGCGTGCAATCGAGCGGTACGGTCGACGTGCGCTTCGCGACGCTGTGCGCGGACACGGGCGCGCATCAGCCGGGCGCGGAAGTCGCCGTGCTGGTGCGCCCCGAGCACGTGGAGCCCGATCCGCCCGCTCAGCGCGTGAACCGCATTGAAGGCGCGCTGGGCGAAGTCCGCTACTTCGGCGCGACGCATCGCTACGACTTCGTGCCGCATGGCGCGGCGCATCCGCTGCTGTGCGAGGGCCGCGTGCTCGCCGCGCGCGGCGTCGCGATCGAGCCGCGCCATCTGCTCGTGCTGCCCGCGTAGGGCAGCGCGCAATGATTGTTTCGTTCAACGGAGATTCACGATGTCTGCAAGTCGATCATTTCTGACGGCGCTGCGCCGCGCCGCGCTCGCGTTCGGCATGTGCGCGACGCTCGCCGCGAACGGCGCGTCCGCCGCGCCGCTCTATGCGGGCGAAGACACGCTCTATGCGAAGGCCGCCGACGAGGGGCTCGTCGTGTCGTTCGACACCGGCCCCGAATGGGCGAACTGGAAGGCGCTGTTCGCGGAGTTCCGCAAGCGCTATCCGAAGATCGAGCTCACGTACAACGACATCGGCTCGGCGGCGACGGTCGTCGCGCTCGACAAGTCGCGCCGCCGTCCGCAGGCGGACACCGCGTACTATTTCGCGGCATCGGCGCTCGACGCGGTGGGCAAGGACGTCGTCGCGCCGTTCAAGCCGATCAACTTCGACAAGCTCCCACCCGTGTTTCGCGAAGCCGACGGCCGCTGGTTCACCGTGCATTCGCTGAACGTCGCGTTCCTCGTCAACCGCAAGCTCGTGAAGAACGTGCCGCAACGCTGGTCCGATCTGCTCAAGCGCGAGTACAAGAACGCGGTCGTCTATCTCGATCCGCGCTCGACCGGGCAGGGGCAGGTGGTCGTGTTCGCGGCGGCGTCCGCGCTCGGCGGCGGTGTCGACAATCCGAAGCCCGGCGCGGAGTTCTTCGGAAAACTGAAGAATGCGGGCAACGTGCTGCGCGTCGAGGGCACGACGCCGTATGCGAAGTTCGTCAAGGGCGAGATCCCGATCCTGATCGGCTACGAGAACGACGGCCTGAAGGCGAAGTACGCGGACGGCATGGGCGACGCCGTCGACGTCGTGATTCCGCAGGACGGCAGCGTGTCCGCGCCGTATGCGATGAGCCTCGTGAAGAACGGGCCGAATCCCGCTGCCGCGCAGCTATGGTTGAACTTCGTGATGAGCGACGCCGGCCAGGCGCTGTTCGCGCGCGGCTACGTGCGGCCCGCGGTGCCGGGCGTCGCGCTCGCGCCCGACGTCGCGGCGAAGATGCCGAACGCGCCGCAGGTGCGCCCGCTCGACGTCGCGAAGGCCGCCGCGCGCAAGGCCGAAGTCGACAGGCTGTGGTCGCAGGCGGCGCTTGGCCAGTAAGGAGCGCGACGTGCAACGATCGTCTCTCGAACGCGGCCTGTTGCGCCGCTTCGGCGCGGCGCCGGCGGGCGGGCTGCTTGCGCTTTTCTTCGTGCTGCCGCTCGCCGCGCTCGTGAGCGCGGCGTTCGCGGAAGGCGGCCGCGCGTTCGCCGCCGTGCTGCGCGACCCGCTCGTCGGCGACGCGATCGGCCGCTCGCTCGCGCTCGCGGTCGGCACGGGCACGCTGTCGACGTGCGTCGGCGTGCCGCTCGCGCTGGCGCTTGCCGATCAGACGCCCGCGCGGCGCCGCTGGTCGCTCGCACTGCTCGGCGTGCCGCTTGCGTTTTCCGGGCTCGTGATCGCGTATGGCTTCATCCTGACGTTCGGCCGCGCGGGCTTCGTCACGACGCTGCTCGCCGGCTTCGGCGCGGATGCGGCGAAGGTTGGCGGCATGATCTACACGACGTTCGGCCTCGTCGTCGCATATGCGTACTACCTGATTCCGCGCGTCGCGCTGATGCTGTTTCCGGCATTCGCGAATCTCGACCGCAGGCCGCTCGAAGCGGCGATGTCGCTCGGCGCGAAGCCGTGGCGCGCGTGGCTCGACGTCGCGTGGCGCGAGCTGTGGCCGTCGGTCATGGCCGCGTGGTGCCTCGTCACGGCGATCGCGCTCGGCACGTATGGCACCGCGCTCGCGCTCGCCGGCACGCAGATCAACATCCTGCCGCTGCTGATGTACCTGAAGCTGTCCGACGGGCAGACCGATTTTTCGCAGGCCGCCGTGCTGTCGATCGTGTTGACGGCGCTGTGCACATGCGTGCTCGCGATGGGGGAATACGTTGGGCGACGACATCGCTGAATACAAGCCGGATGCGGACGACGCGCTCGCGCGCGTCGCGCTGCGCCAGCGGGGGCCGCGCCGCCATCTGATGCCGGTCGGCCTGATCGGGCCGCGCGACGCGACCGGCGAGCAGTTGCGCATCGCCGAGGCGATCGCGCACGCGCTCGCCGCGACGGGGCTCGCGATCGTCGGCGGCGGCAAGGGCGGCGTGATGGAGGCGGCGGCGCTCGGCGCGCGGCGCGCAAACGGGCTTGCGATCGGCCTGTTGCCCGAGGACGACGCCAACGGCGCGAATCCGCATCTGAGCATCGCGCTGCCGACGGGGCTCGGCATCACGCGCAACGCGCTGATCGCGCGCGCGTCGCTGTGCCTGATCGCGGTCGGCGGCGGGCTCGGCACGCTGTCCGAGATCGCGCTCGGCCTGCAGTGGGGCAAGCCGGTCTTCACGATTTGCGATGCGCCGCAGGTGGCGGGCGTCGAGAACTTCGACGCGCTCGATCCGCTGCTCGCGCGCGTCGCGCAGTGGCTCGCCGATTCGGCGTAGCCGCATCGGGGTTTGGGGGAATGAAGGCGCTTCATTCGTTTGATTCTATTTGGAAGGAATCCTATTCATGAAAAAGGCGGCAGCAGCATTGCTGGTGACGGGGAGCGTGTGCGCCGGCGCGCATGCGCAAGGCACGGTGACGCTCTACGGGATCGTCGACGCGGGGCTCGGCTATACGAGCGACCAGCGCGTCGCGCAGAGCAAGGGGGCGCTCGGCTCGCCCGTCAGCTACCGGAATGAGTCGAGCTACAGCTTCGCGAGCGGCACCTGGTCGGGCAGCCGCTGGGGGCTGAAGGGCAAGGAGGATCTGGGCGGCGGCCTCGCAGCCGTGTTCCAGCTCGAGAACGGCTTCAACATCGGCACCGGACAGGCGGGGCAGGGCGGGCGGATGTTCGGCCGGCAGGCGTGGATGGGGCTGTCGAGCGAACGCTACGGGACGCTCACGATGGGCCGCCAGTACGATCCGATCGTCGACTTCGTCGGCACGATCAGCGCGGGCACGTTCCTGACCGGCATGGGCGCGCATCCGGGCGATCTCGACAACATCGACAACCAGGCGCGCGAGAACAATTCGATCAAGTACGTGAGCCCGAAGTTCGGCGGCCTCACGTTCGGCGCGCTGTACGGCTTCGGCAATCAGGCGGGCAGCGTGAAGAACCAGAGCACGTGGAGCGTCGGCGGCCAGTACGTGAACGGGCCGTTCTCGCTCGGCGCCGCGTACCTGTATGCGACGAACGCGTATGGCGCGAACGGCGGCGCGTGGACGGGCTCGTACGACGGCACGTTCGCTTCGTCGATCAACGAAGGCTTCGCATCGGCGAAGAGCATGCAGATCGTCGCGGCAGCGAGCACCTATCAGATCGGCGCGGTGACGCTCGGCCTGTCGTACAGCAACACGCAGTACAAATCCGGCGCGTTCTCGACGTTCAACGGCACCGCGACGTACAACTCGATCGGCGGCACCGTGTCGTGGCAGGCGACGCCCGAGCTGCGCGTCGCAGCGGGCTACGATTTCACGCGCGGCAGCTCGATCGACGGCCAGTCCGCGCCGAAATACCATCAGGTGAACTTCGCGTCGTACTACTACCTGTCGAAGCGCACCGCGCTGTATGGTCTCGTCGGCTATCAGAAGGCGAGCGGCAAGACGCTCGACGCGTACGGAAACGTCGTCGCGGCGACGGCGTCGGTCGGCGACGTCGGCAACGGCATCTCGTCGGCGGGCGATACGCAGACGCTCGTGCGCATCGGCGTGCGCCACACGTTCTGACGCGCGCTGCGCGCGAGCGCCGGCCGCTTCGCGCAGGCGGCCGGTGCGTGAAACGCGCGTTATTCCGCGGTCGCCGTCTCGGTCGCCTGCGCGAGGCTCAGCACCGTCTGCGCGATCGACTGCGTCGTCGCGAGCGTGTTGATCACGCCGGCGCGCAGCGCGCCGAGAATGCCCGTCGCCTTCGTCGGCTCGCTCGCGGTCGCGATCACGTTCGGAATCCGCTTCAGGTCTTCGAGCGTGAGCCCGATCACGCGGCCGCGCAGCATCGTCGTCGCCGGGCGGCCGTGGATGTCGATGAAGTCGTAGCCCATGATGTCGCCGACGGCGCCCGCGCGCTTCGCCTCCGCCATCTCCTCGGGCGTGAACCAGCCCATGCGGACCATGTTGCTGTCCTCGAGGATGTCGCCGATGCCGACGAGCGCGATCGATGCGCGGCGCGCCTTGTCGAGCGACTGGCGCACGACGTCGTTCTCGAGCAGCGCGGTGAAGAGCTGCGGATCATTGACGAGCGCGGGCGCGTACAGCGTCTCGCTCTCGCCGCCGAAGCGCGCGGCGAGGCGCCGGCAGATGTGGTCGGCGTTCATCGTCTCGCCGCCGCGATACGAGCCGCCGATCGCGGAGACGAACGAGCAGTTGCGCTGCGTCGTCGATACCGCATGCCGCGACACCGCGCTCACGTTGCGGCCCATGCCGACCGCGACGATCGTGCCGTCCGCGAGCACGCGGTCGAGATAGCTCGCGACGAGCCCCGCGAGCAGCTCGCGCTGGCTGTCCTGATCCTTGTGATCGACCGAGATGATCGCGCGCTGGATGCCGAAGCGCGTGACGAGTTCCTGTTCGAGATCCTGCACCGCGCGCGGATGATGGCGCACGCGAATCTCGACGATGCCCTCCTCGATCGCGCGCTTGAGCAGCCGGCCCACCTTCGGGCGCGAGATCGCGAACTTCTGCGCGAGTTCTTCCTGCGTCAACCCGTCGACGTAATAGCACTTCGCGAGTTGCGTGAGTTCTTCGTTCGTCATGTCGTTGTCGAGTGGAGCGGCGCGCCGCGCGGCGTCATGAACCGCAGTGCGCGTCGTTCGGGCCGGCCTGGGTGAGGCCCGCCCGGCGTTCGTAGTCGGCGATCCGCTGCACCTTCGGCTGCGAGCGGCCGCCGTCGAATTCTGCCCTAAGCCACGCGTCGACGATGCTGTTCGCGAGCTCGGTGCCGATCACGCGCGCGCCCATCGTGATGATCTGCGCGTCGTTGCTGCGCCGCGCGCGCTCGGCCGAGTAGGTGTCGTGGCACTGCGCCGCGCGGATGCCCGGCACCTTGTTCGCGGAGATCGCGACGCCGATGCCCGTGCCGCACAGCAGGATCGCACGGGCAAACTCGCCCGTAGCGA
Source organism: Burkholderia humptydooensis (assembly GCF_001513745.1). Lineage (NCBI taxonomy): Bacteria > Pseudomonadati > Pseudomonadota > Betaproteobacteria > Burkholderiales > Burkholderiaceae > Burkholderia > Burkholderia humptydooensis. Next base: position 368,618 of record NZ_CP013382.1, read on the forward strand.
CGCGCTGCGCGACTTCGATCGCGATGTCGGGGTACAGCACCGCCTCGTCCGCGCTGTGCGTGCCGAAGTCGGTCAGCTCGACTTCGGGATGCGCCGCGCGCAGGTGCCGCTTGATCGACTCCTTGAGCGCGTAGGCCGCTTCGTCGCAGCCGATCGCCACTTTCATGGTGGACCTCCGGAGGGCGGGGTGAATGCGCAAATGCACAGGGTTGAGCAATTATAACGACCGGTCTGAACATTTGGCAAATGGCGAAATTTTGCTCCCATGGTACGCCGAATCGATAATTTGCTTGAAAATCAAACAACTAGTGCGTTATTTGTGATTGTGGTTAGCGTTTACCAGTAATTGACACTCGAAAAAACCGATGACTACCATGCGGTCACGCTGTATCAAATCATCGTGAATGAGCAAAAGTTCATTCGTCATCCGGGATACGACAGTGACTCCTGTTCTGCTCGAAGCAAGCCAGGTAGCGAAGCGGTTCAACGGCGTGAGCGCGTTGCGCGACGGACGCCTGAGCCTCGCGGCCGGGCGCGTGCATGCGCTGTGCGGCGGCAACGGCACCGGAAAATCCACGTTCCTGAACATCCTGATGGGGCTCCTGCGCCGCGACGAGGGCACGATCCGGCTGAACGGCCGCGACGTCGATTTCGCGTCGCCCGCCGAAGCGCTCGCGAGCCGGATGGCGATCATCACGCAGGAGCTGTCGCCGGTGCCGGGGATGACGGTCGCCGAGAACCTGTATCTCGGGCGCGAGCCGACCCGCGCGCGCGTCGTCGTCGATTTCCGCACGCTGAAGCGCCGCGCGCAGGATCTGCTCGACCGCCTCGGCTTCGCGATCGACGCGGGCGCGCCGATGCGGCGGCTGAGCCTCGCGCAGACGCAGCTCGTCGAGATCGCGAAGGCGTTCAGCCACGATTGCCAGGTGATGATCATGGACGAGCCGACGTCCGCGATCGGCGAGCGCGAGACCGAGACGCTGTTCGCCGCGATCCGCAACGTCACCGCGCACGGCACCGGGATCATCTACGTGTCGCATCGGCTGAGCGAGCTGTTCGACATCGCCGACGACTACACGGTGTTTCGCGACGGCGCGTACGTCGAGAGCGGCCGCCTCGCCGACATCGATCGCGCGCATCTCGTGCGGGCGATCGTCGGCCGCGAGATGCCCGTCGTCGACAAGGCGCGCCGGCCCGCGCACGGCGAGCCGTGCCTGAAGGTCGCGGGCCTCGCGCGCGCGGGCGAGTTCGAAGACGTGAGCCTCGACGTGCGGCGCGGCGAGATCCTCGGCATCTACGGGCTGATGGGCTCGGGCCGCAGCGAATTCCTCAATTGCGTGTACGGCCTGACGCGGCCCGACGCGGGCGCCGCGACGCTCGACGGCAAGCCGCTGCCGCACGGCGAGCCAGCGCGGTCGATCCGCGCGGGCATCGCGCTCGTCACCGAGGACCGCAAGGATTCGGGCCTCGTGCTGTCCGGCAGCGTGCAGGAGAACATCGCGATGGCCGCGTACCGTCGCCTGTCGCGCGGCGGCGTGATCCGGCGCTCGCTCGTGCGGCGGCTCGCGCAATCGATGGTCGAGCGGCTGCGGATCAAGGCCGCTTCGCTGCGCATGCCCGTATCGGCGATGAGCGGCGGCAACCAGCAGAAGGTCGTGCTCGCGAAATGCCTGTCGACCGAGCCCATGCTGCTGCTCTGCGACGAGCCGACGCGCGGCATCGACGAAGGCGCGAAACAGGAGATCTATCGGCTCCTCGACGCGTTCGCGCGCGACGGCGGCGCGGTGATCGTCGTGTCGTCGGAGGCGCCCGAGCTGCTGTATCTGAGCGACCGGATCGCCGTGTTCAAGGGCGGCCGCGTCGCCGCCGTTCGCCCGGGCGACGGCGCCACTCAGGAATCCCTGCTCCATCTCGCCTCATGAACAAGACCATGAACACTCAGACCCTGTCCCGTCTCGGCGCGGCGCCCAGGCGCGTCAACGTCGCGGAGCTCGCGAGCCGCTTCGGCATCCCGATCATCTTCGTCGCGCTGTGCGTCGTGCTCGCGTTCGCGAGCCCGTACTTCCTCACGTGGCGCAACTGGAGCGACATCCTGCGGCAGACGTCGATCAACGGCATTCTCGCGATCGGCATGACATACGTGATCCTGACGAAAGGCATCGACCTGTCGGTCGGCTCGGTGCTCGCGCTCGCCGGCATCGTGAGCGGTCTCGCCGGCGCGGCGGGGCACGGGCTCGCGGCGTCGCTCGCGGTCGGCATCGCATGCGGCGCGGCGCTCGGCGCGATCAACGGCGTGACGATCGCGCGCTTCAATGTGCCGCCGTTCGTCGCGACGCTCGGCATGCTGAGCGTCGCGCGCGGCGTCACGTACATCGTCAACGACGGCAGCCCCGTCGCGAACCTGCCCGACGATTATCTGTCGCTCGGCATCGGCAAGCTCGGCCCGCTCGGCATGCCGGTGCTGATCTTCGCGGCGGTCGCGCTCGCGTGCTGGTGGGTGCTGCGCTACACGACGTACGGCCGCTATCTGTATGCGGTCGGCGGCAACGAGAAGAGCGCGCGGACGTCCGGCATCGGCGTGCGCAAGGTCGTGTTCTCGGTGTACGTCGTGTCGGGCGCGCTCGCCGGCCTCGCGGGGATGATCCTCGCCGCGCGCACGACGTCCGCGCTGCCGCAGGCGGGCGTGTCATACGAGCTCGATGCGATCGCGGCCGTCGTGATCGGCGGCACGAGCCTGTCGGGCGGACAGGGCGGCGTCGTCGGCACGCTGTTCGGCGCGTTGTTGATCGGCGTGATCAACAACGGTCTGAATCTGCTCGGCGTGTCGTCGTATTACCAGCAGATCGCCAAGGGACTCATCATCGTGCTGGCCGTGCTCATCGACGTGGCCCGCAAACAGCAGCGCTGACGCAGCGCATTCCTACCCGGAGGAGACGACAATGCAAACACGAAAGACCTGGTTCGGCCGCATCGCGGCGGCCGCGGCGCTCGGCGCGACGCTCGCGATCATGGCGGCGGGGGGCGCGGCGCACGCGGCGAGCGGACCCTATCGCGTCGGCGCGGCGGTCTACGGGATGAAAGGCCAGTTCATGCAGAACTGGGTGCGCGAGATCAAGGCGCATCCCGCGGTGAAGAGCGGCGCCGTGCAGCTCACGGTGTTCGACGGCAACTACGACGCGCTCACGCAGAACAACCAGATCGAGACGATGCTCACGCAGCAGTACAGCGGCATCCTGTTCGTGCCGATCGACACGAAGGCGGGAATCGGCGTGGCGACGCGCGCGGGGGCGTCGGACACGCCGCTCATCGCATCGAACACGATGCTCGCGACGCCGAAGGTGCCGTACATCGGCAACGACGACGTCGAGGGCGGCCGTCTGCAGGCCGAAGCGCTCGCGAAGCGGATCGGCGGCAAGGGCAGCGTCGTGATCATCCAGGGGCCGATCGGCCAGTCCGCGCAGATCGATCGCGAGAAGGGCGAGATGGAGGTGCTCGCGAAATATCCGGGCATCAAGGTGATCGAGAAGAAGACCGCGAACTGGTCGCGCGCGGAAGCGATGAACCTGATGGAAGACTGGCTCAACGCGCATCCGAAGCAGATCAATGGCGTGATCGCGCAGAACGACGACATGGCGCTCGGCGCGCTGCAGGCGATCAAGAATCGCGGGCTCACGCCGAAGGACATCCCGATCACGTCGATCGACGGGATGCCCGACGCGATCCAGGCCGCGAAGCGCGGCGAGATCACGACGTTCCTGCAGGACGCGCAGGCGCAGTCGCAAGGCGCGCTCGATCTGGTGCTGCGGCAGCTCGTCGGCGCGAGCTACAAGCCGCAGTCGGTGATCTGGCAGCGCTACGCGAAGGATCTGAAGTGGGACGGCGGCACCGCGAAGCGCTACATCCTGCCGTGGGTGCCCGTCACGCCGGCGAACGCCGATCAGTTGTACAAGCAGGTCACGGGCGGTTGAGGGCGGCGGCCATGACGAATCTCTGGGACAGGGCGTTCGATCTGACGGGGCGCGTCGCGCTCGTGACGGGCGGCGCGGCGGGCATCGGCCACGCGTGCGCGCAATTGCTCGCGCAGCGCGGCGCGAGCGTCGCGCTCGTCGATCGGCATCCCGAGACGATGCGGATCGCGGCGACGCTCGAAGGCGGCGCCGCGCGCCATAGCGGCATGTCGCTCGACTTGCGCGATTGCTCGGCCGCGCAGGCGGCGGTCGAGCTCGTCGCGTCGCGCTTCGGCGGCGTCGATATGCTCGTCAACAGCGCAGGCGTCGCGCTGCTCGACAAGGCGCTCGACGTCGGCGAGGCCGCGTGGGACGCGACGATGGCGATCAACGTGAAGGCGTCGTTCTTCGTCGCGCAGGCGGTCGCGCGGCAGATGATCGCGGGCGGCCGCGGCGGGCGGATCGTCAATCTCGCGTCGCAGGCGAGCGTCGTCGGCCTCGACCGGCATGCCGCGTATTGCGCGAGCAAGGCCGCGATCGTCGGGATGACGAAGGTGCTCGCGCTCGAATGGGCGCCGCACGGGATCACCGTGAACGCGGTGTCGCCGACGATCGTCGAGACCGAGCTCGGCAAGCAGGCGTGGGCGGGCGAAGCCGGCGAGCGCGCGAAGCGCGAGATCCCGGCTGGCCGCTTCGCGCAGCCGGGCGAGATCGCCGCGCTCGTGCTCTATCTGCTGAGCGACGCGGCCGCGATGATGACGGGCGAGAACGTCGTCATCGACGGCGGCTACACGGTGCGCTGAAGCGGCGGCGGGCCGCGCGGCGGCCGCCGTCATTGCCGGAACTCCGGAACCGATCGACCAATACTCAGGAGACGTTGGATGTCACAGATAGCCGAAGCGCCGCCGCAACGCGCGGCCGAGCGCAGCGATGCGCCCGCGCTGCCCGCCACGATGCGCGCCGTGGTCTGCCACGGCCCGCAGGACTACCGCCTCGAACAGGTGCCGGTGCCGAAGCCGGGGCCGGACGAGATCCTGACCGAAGTGGAGCGCGTCGGCATCTGCATGGGCGACATCAAGACGTTCCGCGGCGCGCCGTCGTTCTGGGGCGACGCGGTGCAGCCGCGCTACGTGAAGCCGCCGATGATTCCCGGCCACGAGTTCGTGTGCCGCGTCGTCGCGCTCGGGCCGCGCGCCGAGCGGCGCGGCGTGAAGGTGGGCGAGCGCGTGATCTCCGAGCAGATCGTGCCGTGCTGGGGCTGCCGCTTCTGCGGGCACGGCCAGTACTGGATGTGCCAGAAGCACGATCTGTACGGATTCCAGAACAACGTGCACGGCGCGATGGCCGAGTACATGATCTTCACGAAGGAGGCGATCGTGCACCGCGTGCCCGATTCGATCCCGACCGACGAGGCGATCCTGATCGAGCCGCTGTCGTGCTCGCTGCATGCGGCCGATCGCGCGGACGTCGGCTTCGACGACGTGGTCGTCGTCGCGGGCGCGGGCACGCTCGGGCTCGGCATCATCGGCGCGGTGCGGCTGCGCCATCCGAAGAAGCTGATCGTGCTCGACATGAAGCCGGAGCGCGCAGCGCTCGCGCTCAGGATGGGCGCGGACGAAGTATGGAATCCGGGCGAGGAGAACGTGATCGAGAAGATCCGCGCGATCACCGAAGGCTACGGCTGCGACATCTACATCGAGGCGACCGGCCACCATCGCGCGGTCGGCCAGGGGCTCGCGATGCTGCGCAAGCTCGGCCGCTTCGTCGAGTTCAGCGTGTTCAACGACGACGCGAGCGTCGACTGGTCGATCATCGGCGACCGCAAGGAGCTCGACGTGCTCGGCTCGCATCTCGGCCCGTACATGTATCCGCGCGCGATCGAGTTCATCGCGTCGCGCAAGATCGACGTGCGCGGCATCGTCACGCACACGTTTCCGCTGTCGCGCTTCGCGGAGGCGTTCGCGGTGATGGAGCGCGGCGAGCAATCGTTGAAGGTCGTCCTGGATCCGCGAGGTTAATTGCATGAATCGTGTCATCAATCATCCCGACTACGTCGTCGAGGACATGCTGCGCGGGATCGTCGCCGCGCATCCGGCGCTCTCGCTCGACGCCGACAACCCGCGCGTGATCGGCGTCGCGACGCCGGCGCCGGGCAAGGTCGGCGTCGTCACGGGCGGCGGCTCGGGGCACGAGCCCGCGTTTCTCGGCTACGCGGGGCCGGGGCTCGTCGATGCGGTGGCGGTCGGCGAGATCTTCTCGTCGCCGACCGCGAAGAGCTTTCTCGACGCGTTCCGGCGCGCCGATCGCGGCGCGGGCGTCGCATGCCTGTACGGCAACTACGCGGGCGACAACATGAACGTGAAGATGGCGGTCAGGATGGCGGCCGCGCAGGGCATCGACGTGAAGACCGTCGTCGCGAACGACGACGTCGCGTCGGCGCCGCGCGACGAGCGCGCGAAGCGGCGCGGCGTCGCGGGCGAGATCCTGATGTGGAAGGCGGGCGGCGCGAGGGCGGCGGCGGGCGGCGATCTCGACGCCGTGGTCGCGAGCGCGAAGAAGGCGATCGACAACACGCGCTCGGTCGGCATCGGCCTGTCCGCGTGCACGATTCCGGCGAACGGCAAGGCGAACTTCCACATCGCCGACGGCGAGATGGAAGTCGGCATCGGTCATCACGGCGAGCACGGCGTGCGCGTGATGCGCACGGTGAGCGCGAAGGACATGGCCGCGATGATGCTAGACATCGTGCTGCCGGATTTCCCGCTCGAACGCGGCGAGGAGGTGGCGGTGCTCGTGTCGGGGCTCGGCGCGACGCCGCTGATGGAGCAATACATTCTGTACGCCGAAGTAGCGGAACGGCTCGCGGCGGCGGGGCTGAAGATCGGTTTTCGCCTCGTCGGCAATCTGTTCACGTCGCTCGAGATGATGGGCGTCACGCTGACGATCACCCGGCTCGACGACGAGCTGAAGCAACTGTTCGCCGCGCCGTGCAGCAGCATCGGCCTCACCGTGGGAGAACGCGCATGAATACCGCCACCGTTCAGCGCCTGCCGCTCGCCGGCGCGGGCTTCGTCGTGCGCGAACTCGTCGACGTGATCCAGCGCAATCGCGATCACCTGTCCGAAATCGATGCGGCGATCGGCGACGGCGATCACGGCATCAACATGAGCAAGGGCTTCGGCCAGTGTGGCGCGCGGCTCGACGCGCGCGGCGCGACGAGCCTGCCGGATGCGCTCGACGTGTTGTCGACGTCGCTGATGGACGGGATCGGCGGATCGATGGGGCCGCTTTACGGCAGCTTCTTCCTGGATTTCGCCGCGGCGCTCAAGGGGCGCGACACGCTCGACGCGGCGCTGTTCGGGCAAGCGTTGTCCGCGGGGTTGGCCGGCGTGCAGGCGATCAGCGATGCGAAGGTCGGCGACAAGACGCTGATCGACACGCTCGCGCCCGCAAATGCCGCGTTTCATGAGGCGCTGCGCGCGGGCGACGATTTCCGGCACGCGCTCGCCGCGATGAGCGCGGCCGCCGAGCGCGGCAAGGAATCGACGCGCTGGCTGCAGGCGAGGATCGGGCGCGCGTCGAGGCTCGGCGAGCGGTCGGTCGGCACGCTCGATGCGGGTGCGGCGTCGTGCTGCCTGATTCTGTGCAGCATCGCGAGCTCGATCGGCGCGCGGTTGAACTGAAATCGGGCAGGCCGCTGCGTCAGCGCGCGAGCGTCTTGCGGAAGAACACGATCCGCTCGGTCTCGCCGAAGCCGAGTGCGCGGTGCAGCGCATGCGACGCGGCGTTCTCGGGCGGCCGGCTCGACGAACACGCGTGCGAGGGCGCGTCGCGCTGCTGCGCGATGTCGCGCGCCTGCGCGGCGCGAATCGTGAAAGAGGGCGGGGGGTGCGTCAAGCTGCCGCGGTTGCCGTGCGTGCGGCGTTCACCGCGTGCGCGACGCGCTCGACGAAATCGCGGTCGACGCTCATGAGCGCCTCGTGCTTGCCGCCCGGCATGTCGACGATCAGCCGGTGCGTGACGTCCTGCGTCATCCATGCAAGATAGCCGACGACAACGAGCATCACGCCCGCGACGAGCAGCGCGCCCGAACCGAACGTGCCGCCCGCGGCCGCGGCGGCGGCGCCGGTCAGCGAGATCGCGCACGGCACGATCTTGTTCTTCCTGACGGTGCGAACCTCGACGCCGCGGATCTCGCGCAGCGCGAAAATTTGCCCTGCGGCGGACAGGCTGTTGCGCGTGACCGTGACGCCGCGTTCGTTGAAGGCGTTTTCCATCAAAAAGGGTGTGAATCGAAAACGCGCAGCGTAGCAGATTTGACCGACGTATGAACGGGACCCGGCGACGCACGGATCGAGACCGAAGACGAACGGCGCGGCAGGCGGCCGGGAAATAAACGGTAATAAAGCGAAAAAAGCGACAGCAACGATCGTCGGCCGGCTCTTCGCGCGATCGGGCCGAATCGCGTCTTGCCGCATCGCGCGGCATCGCGCGTCGTTGTGGTACGGCTTGCGCGCCGCGGGCGCGGCGAACGCCTGCGCGCGGTCAGTACAGCGCGGTGCCGCCTTCGTACAGGCGGCCGGGCACGTGCGACGCGACCGCCTCGGCGATTTCCGCCTCGGTGCTCTCGGCCGGCACGATGCGCCGACGCGCGGGCGCATCGAGGTGCATCGTCCATTCGACGAGCCGGTATGGGCGCCCCCACGGGCGCTGCATCGCGATCGACACGCGGCAGCTTTGCACCGGGAACGCGTGCTCGTGCGTGAGTAACGTGCGCAGGCTGCTGAAAACGGTATCTTCGACCATCGTTTCCTCCGATCCTGTCTTGCGTTGGACGGTCTTCGCCGCCGCAATCCGGATAAAAAAAAGCCGCCGATGCTCAGGCGGCCAACAGGGGGGTGTGAGCATCCTCTCAACCCAGAATTAAGCGAAACTTAAAAGCGGCAAAAAAAACGCCCCGCGCGAGGCGGGGCGTTTTTGCCGTAGTGTGCCGCGAGTTGTCGAGCAAATGCTCAGAACTTGTGGCGGATACCGACGCGTGCGGCGAACTGGTTCTTCGAACCCGTGCCCGACGTGTTGAAGTAGCTCGTGCTCGAGCCGATCTGCGCTTGCAGGTTGTTGCCCGACGCTTCCTGGTAGATCGCGAGCAGGTACACGTCCGTGCGCTTGCTGAGCGCGTAGTCGAGCGCGCCGTTGACCTGGTTCCAGTGGCCCGAGTTCGCACCCGACACGCGCGAGTACGTGTAGCCGACGCCGGCCGACAGCGCCGGCGTGAACGCGTACTTGCCGCCCGCTTCGTACGCGTTGTACGTCGTGCTGCCGCCCGTGACCGGCTCGAGGCGCGTGTTCGTCCACAGCGCCCAGAGGGTTGCCGGGCCCCAGATGTAGCGGCCGCCGACGCCGAAGCTGCGCAGGTCGCGCACGTTGCTGATCGTCAGGTTCGCGATGTTGGTCGTGAACGCAGGCGTCGCCTGGCCCGGATAGCGGATGTCGGTGTACGCGGCGCCCAGGCCGATCGGGCCGTTCGCGTAGTTCAGGCCGAAGCTGTATGCGCGCGACGAGCCGGGCGTCGTCGTCGTGCCGTTCGTCGTCGCCGGCGCGCCCGCGAACGACGTCGAGTTCGAGAAGCCGTACAACGCGCCGAACGTGAAGCCCGCGTAGTTCGCGCTCTGGAACTTCACCGCATTGTTGATGCGGCTCGACGTCAACTGGTCGATGTCGTTCACGTGGTACGCGTAGTTGCCCGCGACCGTATTGCCGCCCGTCGAGTAGTTCGAGCCGAGGATGTCGGTCGTGAACGAGTACTGGCGGCCGAATGTCAGCGTGCCGGCGTCCTTGTGCGACAGGCCGACATAGGCCTGGCGGCCGAAGATCGCGCCGCCCTGGCCGATCGTGCCGTTGCCGCTGTTGAAGCCGTTTTCGAGCACGAAGATCGCCTTCAGGCCGCCGCCGAGGTCTTCGGCGCCGCGCAGGCCCCAACGGCTGCCCTGGGCGATGCCGTCGTCGTACTTGAAGAGCTTGCTGCTGCCGCCTGCGCTCTTGCTGTGGTTCACGTAGCTGACGCCGGCGTCGATGAGGCCGTACAGCGTCACGCTGCTTTGTGCGTGTGCCGCGCTCGCGGTTGCGGCGAGGATAGCGGTGGTCAACAGTTTCTTGTTCAAGGCAAATCTCCGAGCAGTAAGAATGTTTGCGGTTCCGCGGCGCTCTTTAAGGCGTTTGGAAGGGGAACGGAAGCGCACTGTATCGACGGGGCGCTTAATGAATATGACAATTGCTGTCATGTTCACAGTGTGTCGCGCCCACGCCACACGTGATGATGGCGACTTGCGCCGGCCGCGTTATGCCGATTTCGCTGGTTGATTGACCGGGCGCAGGAATATATGTATGAAAATTGCTTGGTTTGTCCGTTCGGCGCCACATGCGACGATGCGCGCTTTCCACATGACGGGATGCGAGGACAAGCGATGCAACGATTTGCTTCGATCATCCGCCGGGCGGCCGGCGGCGCAGTGCTGGCGATCGCCGCGACGCTCGCGCATGCGGGCGGCCCGGCGCTGAAGATCGGCACGATGAGCGGCCCCGACGCGCAGATCTGGGCGGAAGTCACGAAGGTCGCCGCGCGCGACGGGCTCGCGATCAAGGTGATCGAATTCAACGATTACGTGCAGCCGAACGCGGCGCTCGACGCGGGCGACCTCGACGCGAACGGCTTCCAGCACCAGCCGTTCCTCGACAGCCAGATCAGGCAGCGCGGCTACCGGATCGTGAACGTCGGGCTGACGTACACGTCGCCGATGGGGTTCTATTCGAAGAAGCTCAAGTCGCTGAAGGATCTGCCCGTCGGCGCGAAAGTCGGGATCCAGAACGATCCGTCGAACGGCAACCGCGCGCTCCTGCTGCTGCAGAAGTACGGCATCGTCAAGCTGAAGCCGGGCGCCGGCGCGAACGGCGTGAACGCGACGCCGCTCGACGTCGCCGAGAATCCGAAGAAGATCAAGCTCGTCGAGCTCGACGCCGCGCAACTGCCGCGCGCGCTGCCGGACCTCGACGCGGCGTCGATCAATACCGACTACGCGGTGAAGGCGGGGTTGTCGCCGGTGAAGGACGCGATCGCGATCGAGGATCTGAAGGGCCCGTATGCGAACCTGATCGCCGTGCGCGCGCAGGACAAGGACAAGCCGTGGGTGAAGAAGCTCGTCGCCGCGTACGAATCGGACGACGTGCGCAAATTCATCGAAACGAAATTCAACGGCGCGATCATTCCGGCGTTCTGACGAACAGGCCGACAGGGGCGGACGGCGCGCTGCGCGCGTCCGAAGGCGCGGCGGCGCGCGCGGGTGGGCGATCGCTCACCGCGGCATCCGGCCGCGGCTTGCCGCGTGCGGCCACGATCCATCGCGATCCGCTGCGATCCGTTGCGATCCGCCAGGACCCGCTGCGGATTGCCACTGCTTTGCGACGGACGCCGACCGGTCCGTTCAGGCCGACAGCAGCGACCCGGTGCGGATCGGCGTCGCGCCGGCGATCCGCGCGACTTCCATCCCGGCCGTCGCGAAACGCGCGATCTGCCGCGCGTACAGCACGCCGGACACGCTGCTCTTCAGCGTGACGACGCGATCGGTCAGCGGATCGACGATGTCAGCCACGTCCTGGCCCGCCTCGATCCACACACCCACCGGCGTGCGGAACACGATCACGCCCGACACCGGCGCGACGAGCGGATCGGTGCCCGCGAGCGGTGTTGCCGCGAATTCGAGCGGCGGCTGCGGCGCGGGCGTGCCATCGATCGCGCCGCGCAGCGTCAGGTATTCGACAATCGCCTGCGCGTCGTGCTCGGCGAGCTCGTACGACACGTCGCGCTCGCTGCGCAGCTCGACCGTCACCGAGATCGTGCCGTTCGGGATCGGATGGCGCTCGCCGAAGCGGCTGCGCAGCTCGGACCAGCAGAAGCTGTGGATCTCGTCGAACGGATTGCCGACCGAGTTCAGCGCGAGCAGCGACGCCTTCGCGCCCAGATAGCGCGACAGCGGCTCGACGTTTTCCCACAGGTCCGGATTCGTGTAGATGTGCATCACCGCGTCGCAGTCGCAGTGCAGGTCGAGCACGATGTCGGCGTCGTACGACAGACGCTGCAGCGCGAGCCGCTGCGATTCGAGCTCGGTGCGCGGCTTCTGCTCGGCGAGCGCCTCGCCCATCGCGCGTCGCACGGCGGCGAGGTTCGCGCTTGCGTCGTGCGTGAGGTGCCCTTCGATGCGCGGGATCACGAGCGCGGCGAGGTCATGGAAATTGCGGTTGAAGTTCTGCATCGAGCCGAGCTCGAAGCGGCCGAGATGATCGCCGAACACGTGCTGCGCGAGGCCGATCGGGTTCGCGACCGGCACGACGACGATCTCGTCGCGCAGCCTGCCCGCCGCCTCGAGCACCGCGAGCTTGCGGCGCAACAGCGTCGCGACGAGCATGCCGGGCAGTTCGTCCGCGTGCAGCGACGCCTGGATGTACACCTTCTTCCCGCTGCGCGGGCCGTAATGAAAACTCGTGATGTGGCGCGCCGTGCCGACGGCCGGCGAGATCAGCGGATGGGTCTGCGTTTGCATGATGGGAGACAGCGGCGCAGCCGCCGCGGCGTCGTTCGATGTCGGTGAATGAACGATTGTACGTGGATCGTCGCGGCTGCACCAAGCTTGTGCCGGCCGATTGCGGTTTTTCTGCTCGATCAATGACTTGCGTCGAAGTCGGCGCACGCGCCGGATCAAAATTATGACGATTTTTTAATCGATACACTGTTTGCCGCAGCACGTGTGGGGCGTCGATTTTTTTCGCCGCGCGAACCGCGGCGGCTCAGGCTCGGCCGAGGATCGATCCTATGTCAGTGAGCGAATTGCAGTGGCCGGGCAGCCGGGCCGGCGAGCCCGTCGCGCGCGGAAAAACCGCCTATCTGCCGTACATCGACGGTCTGCGCGCGTGGGCGGTGCTGTCCGTCATGCTGTATCACCTGGACGCGCGCTGGCTGCCAGGCGGGTTTTCCGGCGTCGACATTTTTTTCGTGATTTCCGGTTTCGTCGTGAGCGCGTCGGTCGCGGACCGCGGGTCGATGTCGTTCGGGCAATTTCTTTTGTTTTTCTACGCACGGCGCATGCGGCGGATCCTGCCCGCGCTCGTCGCGGTCCTGCTCGCGACCGCGCTGATCTCGACGCTCTTCATTCCGGCGTCCCACCTGAGCGACCGGAACCGGACGACCGGGCTGCTCGCGTTCTTCGGCTTGAGCAACGTGATCCTCGGCGCGCCGGGCGGCGATTATTTTTCGCCGAAGGCCGAATTCAATCCGTACACGCATACATGGTCGCTCGGCGTCGAGGAGCAGTTCTATCTGCTGTTCCCGCTGCTGTTCCGGACGTGGCTCGCGGGCGGGAAGCGCCGATACGTGTCGACCGCGCTGTTCGCGGCGGGGCTTTGCGCGTCGCTGGCGTGGAGCGTCTGGACAGGCCCCGCGAAGCACGCGCAAGCGTTCTACCTGATCTTCGGGCGCTTCTGGGAACTCGCGGCGGGCGTGCTGCTGTATCAGTGCGTCGCGCGCTTCGGCCGCTCGCCGGGCAAGCCGGCGGCGCGCGCGGCGGCGGCTTTCGGGATCGGAGCGGGCCTGTGGGCGTCGGCGATTGCGGTGCTGGCCGGATGCGTCGCATCGAAGCCGGCGCTTTATCCGTTTCCCGGCGCGATCGTGCCCGTCGCCGGCGCGCTCGGGCTGCTCGGCCTGCTGCACGGGCGCGCGCGTGCGGGCCCGATCGCCGCGGTGCTCGAGCACCGCGCGCTGCGGTTCGTCGGCAGGATGTCGTATTCGCTCTATCTGTGGCATTGGCCGGTCTTCGTCGTGTTCCGCTGGACGGCCGGGCTCGATTCGGCAGGCAGCAAGGCGAGCGCGCTGCTCATGGCGTTCGCGCTGGCGAGCGCGTCGTACCGTTTCGTCGAGACGCCGTTGCGGCGCGGCGCGGCGGCGCGCCGCGCGCCTCGCTTCGCCGTGCTCGCGTGGGGAGCGGGCGCGATGGCGGCGGGCGCGGCGTTCTCGTCGATGCTGGCCGTCGCGCAGCCGCAGCTCTCGCTCAGCACGGTCGCGCGGCATCGGCTCGACTGGTATCCGTACGGCATCGATACGAACGCCGCATATCCGGGATGCGTCGCCGACGTCGACGAGCGCGACGTGAGCGGCGGCAAGCTATGGATCTACACGCGCAAGCATTGCGGCCGGCCGCCGGAAAGCAGGCATCGCCTGTTCGTGATAGGCGATTCGCACGCGATGGCGTATGCGGGCATGTTCAAGCAGTTCGTCGTGCGCACGGGCATCACGGTCTATTCGTACAACAACGCGGGCTGCCCGTTCGTCAGCCTTCAGCCGTGGCGCGAGCGCGGCGATCCCGGGTGCCGCCGGTACGGCGACGCGGCGCAGAACGACATGCTGTCGAGACTCGAGCCGGGAGACATCGTGTTTCTTCCGTCGCTTCGGCTGCCGCGGCTCGTCACGCAATGGGCGTTCGTCGGCGACGACGACGCGCACCGGCTGTCGTTCGGCCGCGAGGCGGCGCAAGCGCGCGAACGGGCGATTGCCGATGCGATTGCCGTGTTGGGGGACATCGAGCGAAGAGGCGCGCGGATCGTGCTGGAAGCGCCGCCGCCCGTGTTCCGGACGGTGCCGTACCGCTGCTCGGACTGGTTCAATCGGCGCAATGCGATCTGCGCGCGCGGCCCGCTCATCAGCCGCGGCGAGATCGACGCGCTGCGGGCGCCCGTGCTGGCGGCATACGCGCGGATCGCGGCGCACGTGCCGGACGTTCGTGTATGGGATCCGCTGCCGCTTCTGTGCGGCGAGAGGACGTGCTCCGCGTATGACGGCGCGCGGCCGCTGTTTTTCGACGGCGATCACATCAGCGGTTATGGCAACCTGCGCGTGCTGCCGGGTTTCGAGGCGTTCATGCGCGAGTTGATCGAGGCTGCGTAGCGGCTTGGCCGGCCGGGGGCGGCAATCGCATGAAAAAACGGGCTTCGCCGCGAAGCGAAGCCCGTTCCCGCCGCGACCGCGGCGCGCCGCATTGGGGTGCCGCCCGCGCGCCAGCTTACTTGCCGTAAACGTCGAAGTCGAAGTACTTCTTTGCGATCTTGTCGTACGTGCCGTCCTTGCGCATGTCGGCGATCGCCTTGTCGATCTTCGCCTTCAGGTCGGTGTCTTCCTTGCGCAGGCCGATGCCCGCGCCTTCGCCGAGCGTCTTCGGATCGTCGAGGTCCGTGCCGGCGAACGCGTAATCCTTGCCGCGCGGCGTCTTCAGAAAGCCGATGTCGGCCTGCACCGCGTCCTGCAGCGCCGCGTCGAGGCGGCCCGCGATCAGGTCGGCGTAGACCTGGTCCTGGTTCTGGTACGGCTGCACCTTCACGCCCTTCGGCGCCCAGTGGACCTTCGCGTAGGTTTCCTGGATCGTGCCCTGCTCGACGCCGACCGTCTTGCCCTGGAGCGACTCGGCCGTCGGCATCAGGTTCGCGCCCTTCTTCGTGACGAGGCGCGTCGGCGTGTTGAACAGCTTCGACGAGAACGCGATCTGCTCTTCACGCTGCGGCGTCATCGACATCGACGACAGCACGCCGTCGAACTTGCGCGCCTTCAGCGCCGGGATCATGCCGTCGAAGTCGTTCTCGATCCACACGCACTTTGCTTTCACACGCTTGCAGATCTCGTTGCCGAGATCGACGTCGAAGCCGACCACCTTGCCGTCCGGGCCTTTCGATTCGAAAGGCGGATAGCTCGCGTCGACGCCGAAGCGGATCGTCGACCAATCCTTCGCCTGCACGCCGCCTGCCGACACCGCCAGCAGGGCCACGGTCAAAGCCGCCAAGATTTTTTTCACTGTCATTCCTTGTGTAGTTCGATGGTTGCGCGCGGTCGTGCCGCGGTGCGCTTCGGCCCGGCGCGGCTGCGGCCGGGCTGACTGGTGCCCTCGTCCGGTGCGGGACGAACGGTGCGCCAAGATTACCAAGACAAAATAGCCGGAGGCTGCTTAGTGGAAGCCCCGATAGCGATCGGGCGAGCGCCGCGGCGGCTTGTGCGGCGCGGCGTGCCGTTGCCGGCTGGGGAATGATCTACGTCAACGTTTCGTCGGCCGCCTGCCGCAGGCAGGCGATGAACTGCGTGACGGCGGGTGTCGGCAGCAGGTCTCGGCGCGACAGGATCGACAGGGCGTAGCTCGGCAGCATGTCGTCGAGGCGCGCGGCGCGGATGCCGAGCGGCGCGACCATCGCCGCGAGCGGCTTCGTGAAGCAGCCGATCACGTCCGAGCGCGCGACGAGGCCGAGCGTCACCGCGAACGACGACAGCGCGCGCAGCCGCCGCTGCGGCAGCGGCAGCCCGTGCGCGTTGAACATCGACATCATCACGCTGTGCGGGAAGTGATCGGCGCCGGCCGTGACGATCCGTTCGGCGTCGAGCAACTCGGCGAGCCGCCGAGCGCCCGCGAGCGGATGGCCCTCGCGCATCGCGACGACGAATTGCGTCGAGCACAGCGGCAGTTGCGCGAAGTCGCGCTCAAGCGCGGGGATGTGGTGGATCGCGGCCAGGTCGAGCTCGCCGTTGCGCAGCCGCGCGAGCGCGTCGGGCACTGTCATTTCCTCGAGCGATAGGCTCACGCGCGGCATCGTCGCGCGGAACTTCATCACCGCGCGCTTGCTCGACCGCCTCGACGGTGCGGCGCATGTCGCCGAGCTCGCGCGCGGCGGCGCGCAGGCTCTTGTGATGGGCGGCGGAGACGAACACCTGCAGATGCTGGAGCTTCATGACGGCGAAGGCGGGGTGATAACCGCAGTTTATCGCGGTGAAAAAAACGGCATCTTATTGAATCGTTATGGCGTTGCTATAGTGACCCGTTTCCGCGCGTCCGATTGCCCGGACGCCGCCGTCACGGAGCCTTTCGATGAACGACGCCCGCTTTACCGAGGTCGACGACCTCGCCCCGCTCGCCGACGAACTGCGCGAGATCCGCCATCGCATCCACCGTCATCCGGAACTCGCGTACGAGGAGGTCGAGACGGCCGCGCTCGTCGCCGGCAAGCTCGAGGCGTGGGGCTGGCAGGTGACGCGCGGCGTCGGCGCGACGGGCGTCGTCGGCACGCTGCGCGCGGGCGACGGCGCGCGCAGCATCGGCGTGCGCGCGGACATGGACGCGCTGCCGATCGCCGAGGCGACCGGGCTGCCGTACGCGAGCGCCGTGCCCGGCAAGATGCACGCGTGCGGCCACGACGGCCACACGACGATGCTGCTCGGCGCCGCGCGGCGGCTCGCGCAGACGCGCAACTTCTCCGGCACCGTCCATCTGTATTTCCAGCCGGCCGAGGAGCACGGCGTCGACAGCGGCGCGAAGCGGATGATCGACGACGGCCTCTTCGAGCGCTTCCCTTGCGACGCGGTATTCGGGATGCACAACCATCCGGGCGTCGAGCCGGGCGTGTTCCTCACGCGGCGCGGGGCGTTCATGTCGGCGGGCGACAAGGCGGTGATCGACGTCCGCGGCGTGGGCGGCCACGCGGCGCGGCCGCATCTGGCGGTCGATCCCGTGGTCGTCGCGGCGAGCATCGTGATGGCGCTGCAGACGATCGTCGCGCGCAACGTCGATCCCGCGCAGCCCGCCGTCGTCACGGTCGGCTCGCTGCACGCCGGCACCGCGAACAACGTCATTCCGAGCCGCGCGCGGCTCGAACTGTCGGTGCGCTCGTTCGATCCCGCGGTGCGCGCGCTGCTCAGGCGCCGCATCGCCGAGCTCGTCGACGCGCAGGCGGCGAGCTACGGCGCGAGCGCGAGCGTCGAGTACATCGAAGGCTATCCGGTCGTCGTCAATTCGGATGCCGAAACCGATTTCGCCGCGCAGGTCGCGAAGGAACTGGTCGGCGAGCGCAACGTCGTCGAGCAGGCCGACATCCTGATGAGCAGCGAGGATTTCGCGTTCATGCTGCAGCGGCGGCCGGGCTCGTTCGTGCGGCTCGGCAACGGCGCGGGCGAGGACGGCTGCATGGTGCACAACCCGACATACGACTTCAACGATCGCAATCTCGTGACGGGCGCGGCGTTCTGGGCGCGGCTCGTCGAGCGATATCTGGCGCGATGCGAGACGGGCACGGGAAGGGCATGAGCGACGAATGGTGGATGCCGGTTGACCGCTCGCGGGCCGGTTGCGATCGCAGCTTACGATGCGCCGCGCGCGTCGGCAACGCACGCCCGCCGTCGGCCGATCGAAGCCGATCGAAGCCGATCGAAGCTGGACGGACCGGCGAACGCCGATGCTGATCGCGCCCGTCGGCATGTATCTGCGCCGCCGCCTCGCCGACGACGCGCCGGGTGCCGGCCACCACGGGATCGATGGCGGCGCGCTGCGCGAGTTGTTCGCGCAGCACGGCCGCACGGTGCTGCTGCTGACGCTCACGGTGACGGGCGGCACCGTGTCGACGTACATCCTGACGTTCTACATGCCGACCTACGCGATCCACACGCTCGGCCTGCCGATGAAGCTGTCGATGTTCGTCGGCGTCGCGTCCGGCTGCGTGATGCTCGCCACGTGCCCGCTGTTTGGCTGGCTGTCCGACCGGATCGGCAGCCGGCGCCTGCTGTCTTCGTCGGGCGCGGCGTGCTCGTCGCGCTGCTGTTTCCGGCATTCGCGCTGATGAACCGTTATCCGTCGCTCGCGGTCGTGATGCCGCTCACCGCGCTGATGCTGCTGTTCTACTCGATGGGCTCCGCGTCCGAGTTCGCGCTGATGTGCGAGTCGTTTCCGCGCCGCGTGCGCGCCACGGGCATCTCGATCGCCTACGCGCTCGCGGTGACGATGTTCGGCGGCACCGCGCAACTCGCCGCGACGTGGCTCGTGCGCGTGACGGGCAGCAAGCTTGCGCCGGCCGCGTATGTGGCCGCGTGCGTGATCGTGTCGCTCGTCGCGGTCGGGATGCTGCGCGAGACGGCGGCGGAAGCGGTCGATTGAGGCCGGCGGGGCGGACGGCGGGGCGGCGCGCGAGCAATTCGCGGCGCGCCTTCGTCAGAGGCGGGACGCGACGCGGAAAATGGGAAAAGAAGACGGCCGATCGGCGGAGCCGACGAATCTCGACGCTCGGCCCCGAACTTCGAGGTGCGCTTGGGGGGCCGGGGGGCGGAGCATATTGGGCATGGCGTAAAGGTAACGCCCGAAGTCTGAAGCATGGGGCCGGAGCCGAGGCTGGAATTGGAGCTGAGGCCGAATCCCGAATCCAGAATCCCGACCCTCGCTACCTGCCGCGCCGCCCTATCCCCGCTCCCGCGCACCCGGCGACCGCGCGCCGCAAGCGCGCAGGATCAGCCGCACGACTTCGTCGGTCGTCGCGTCGAACGCCTTCGCCGCAAGCGCGCGCTTGCCGGACAGCGCGACGATCTGCGCATCGAAGTCCGCGTAATGCTGGGTCGTCGCCCAGATCATGTAGAGCAGCGTCTTCGGCTCGACCGGCTCGATCAGCCCGCGCGCGATCCAGCGCTCGATCAACGCGATCCGCGTATCCATCCACGGCTTCACGCGCTCGAGCAGCAGGTCCTGCATGTGCGTCGCGCCGCTGATGATCTCGTTCGCCCACACCTTCGAGCCGAGCGGCCGCTCGCGCGATAGCGCCATCTTCGCCCGCACGTAGCCGCCGAGCGCGGCGACCGGATCGTCGCAGACGTCGAAGCTGTCGGCGGCGGCATGCCAGTCCTCGAGCAGGTCGTCGAGCACGCGCCGGTACAGCGCGAGCTTCGTCGGAAAGTAATAGTGCAGGTTCGCCTTCGGCAGCCCGGCGCGCTCGGCGATCCGTGCGGTGCTCGCGCCCTCGAAGCCGCGCTCGGCGAACACCGCTTCCGCGCACGCGAGCAGGTGCGCCTCGTTCAGCTCGCGGATGTGCGCCTTGCGCGCGCGGCTCGGCGCGCGCGCCGCTTTCGTCCGGGCGTGCGGCGCGGGCGCGTCGGGGGGCGTCGTCGGATCGTCGTGTGGCATGGCATGCGCTCGTATCGGCGGCAACCGGAGGCCGACATTGTAGACGCCGCGGCGTCCAGCGGACGCGTCGCGGCCTGCCGGCGGGCGTCCGGCGGCGGATTTGCGACAGCTTTTTTTAATTCATTGAATTCACGGCGCTAATGCGCTATAACCTGACCATTCGGACAGGATTCGATCGGCTAGCGGCGCTGCTTGATAAAGCAAAACAAAGATAGGGCCGTGCAAGCGCCGCTGAGCCGTTCTGGCCGAAGATGAAGTGGAGAGTGCGCGCTTGGGGGCGGGGCGGCTCCCAAGCGCGCTTGTGTCAGCCGCGTCGCGCGACGAGTTGCGACACGGTCTGCGACGCTTCCAGCAGCGGATCGAGGAACGCCTTCACCATCTGCTTCGCGGTGTGCCGCTGCGCGTTGCCGCTGATGTTCATCGCGGCGATCACCTGCCCGCGCCGGTTGCGGATCGGCGCCGACAACGAAATCAACCCCGCTTCCAGTTCCTGATCGACGATCGCCCAGCCTTGGCTGCGCACGTGCGCGATTTCGTCCTTCAGCGCGACGGGATCGGTGAGCGTGCGCGGCGTGTACGCGCGCAGCGTGCTTTGCGCGAGCGTGTCGTCGAGCGCGGCGTCGTCGAGCGACGACAGCAGCACGCGGCCCATCGACGTGCAGTACGCGGGCAGCCGGCTGCCGATCGACAGATTGATCGTCATGATCTTGTGCGTCGGCACGCGCAGCACGTATACGATTTCGGTGCGGTCGAGCACGGCCGCCGAGCAGCTTTCGTGAATGCGCTCGGACAACTGCTCCATCACCGGCTCCGCGAGATTCCAGAACGGCATCGACGTCAGATACGCGAACCCGAGATCGAGGATCTTCGGCGTGAGCCGGAACAGGCGGCCGTCGGCCTCGACGTAGCCGAGCGTCTGCAGCGTCAGCAGGATGCGCCGCGCGCCCGCGCGGGTCAGGCCGGTCGCGGACGCGACCTCGGTGAGCGTCTGCTCGGGGTGCTCCGCGTCGAACGCGCGAATCACCGCGAGTCCGCGCGCGAACGACTGGACATAGGAGTCGCCGGGTTTGGCCTGAAATTCTGTGCTCATGGCGGGTGGGAATGATGTGCAGCGGAGAAGATTAGCGCATGGGGTCGGGTTGCGCCAACCCGCGCCCCGCATAGGCCCGACGCTTGACGGGAGGCCATGCGCTCCCTATGATCGCACGGAAAACGTTCGATTAACGATCTTATGTTCATATATCGAACTTTCATCGCGTGAATTCGAGGCGAGCGGGGGCGGCGATGCCGAGCCGGCTCGCGGGATCAGACCGACCGGAGACGACATGACCGAAGCATTCCTGTGTGACGCAATCCGCACGCCCATCGGCCGCTACGGCGGCGCGCTGGCCCCGGTGCGGGCCGACGATCTCGGCGCGGTGCCGCTCAAGGCGCTCGTCGAGCGCAACCGCGACGTCGACTGGGCCGCCGTCGACGATGTCGTCTACGGCTGCGCGAACCAGGCCGGCGAGGACAACCGCAACGTCGCGCGCATGTCGCTGCTGCTCGCCGGCCTGCCCCACGCCGTGCCCGGCGCGACGGTCAACCGCCTCTGCGGCTCCGGGATGGACGCGATCGGCATCGCCGCGCGCGCGATCAAGGCGGGCGAGGCGGACCTGATGATCGCGGGCGGCGTCGAGAGCATGAGCCGCGCGCCGTTCGTCATGGGCAAGGCGACGAGCGCGTTCTCGCGGCAGGCCGAGATCTTCGATACGACGATCGGCTGGCGCTTCGTCAATCCGCTGATGAAACAGCGGTACGGCGTCGATTCGATGCCGGAGACGGCCGAGCACGTCGCGGCCGACTACCGCGTGAGCCGCGCCGACCAGGACGCGTTCGCGCTGCGCAGCCAGCAGAAGGCGGCGCGCGCGCAGGCCGACGGCACGCTCGCGCAGGAGATCGTGCCGGTGACGATCGCGCAGAAGAAGGGCGAGCCGCTCGTCGTGGCGCGCGACGAGCATCCGCGCGAGACGACGCTCGACGCGCTCGCGAAGCTCAAGGGCGTCGTGCGGGCGGACGGCACGGTGACGGCGGGCAACGCGTCGGGCGTGAACGACGGCGCATGCGCGCTGCTCGTCGCGAGCGAGGCGGCCGCGCGGCGTCACGGCCTCGCGCCGCGCGCGCGCGTGCTGGGGATCGCGACGGCGGGCGTCGAGCCGCGGGTGATGGGGATCGGCCCGGCGCCGGCGACGCAGAAGCTGCTTGCGCGGCTCGGGATGACGCTTGCGCAGTTCGACGTGATCGAGCTGAACGAGGCGTTCGCCTCGCAAGGGCTGGCGGTGCTGCGGCTGCTGGGCGTCGCGGACGACGATCCGCGCGTGAATCCGAACGGCGGCGCGATCGCGCTCGGGCATCCGCTTGGCGCGTCGGGCGTGCGGCTCGTGACGACCGCGACGTATCAACTGCATCGCACGGGCGGCCGCTTCGCGCTCTGCACGATGTGCATCGGCGTCGGGCAAGGCATCGCGATCGCGATCGAACGCGTGTGATGCGCGCCGCCGCGCGTCGCGCGGCGGCTTCCCTCAGGCGGCCCGTGCTCGAAAGAGCCGGGCCGTTTGTGTTTCCCGGCTTCGGTGGGCGATTGCGCTGCGTGCCCGCTCCTTCGTCGCCGAGCCGATTCCTCCCGTCCCTTCGCATCGTCCTGCGATGCGCACCGTCGTCCCCTTTACACCGCGCCGCTCCCACACTCGCTTAACTCGTTGGCGCAAAAGATGAATTCGCGCCTTGCGGAAATGTCGGGATAACTGAATCAGACACATTTCGCATCCATTTCAAAGAGGGAGTATTTTCGACGGTGAATATCATTTTCAATTCCTGAATATTTTACCGACAAGAGTCATGAAATAATTCATGCGAAATTGTTCGATTCCGATCGGAAAGAACCGAATGATCGGGAACAGCCGTCCGGATGCGGCAATGCCGGCTGGGCCGGCCGCGTACCATGAAGGCGGCGCTTCCGGGCGCATTGGTTGACGCATGTCAATACCAAAGTTGCCGTGTCGGGCTTTCCCATGACGAGGTCAATTTTTTTGAATTTCTGCCGAAATAAAGAGTACAGGCTCATCGAAAGCAATTCGATTGATTCATTCGGCCGATGAAAGCAGTTAAAGGACGCAGATCCCATATTCGGAGCGCTCATGCGTAACAACCAACCTGTCACCCGCCACGAGTTCGATTTTCCCGACGACGCGACGCTGATGTCGACGACCGATCCGCACGGCCGCATCGCGTATGCGAACGCGACGTTCGTGCACATCAGCGGCTTCTCGAGCGACGAGCTCGTCGGCGCGCCGCACAACGTCGTCCGCCATCCCGACATGCCGCGCGACGCGTTCGCCGACATGTGGGCGACGTTGAAGCGCGGCGAGCCGTGGACCGCGCTCGTCAAGAACCGCCGCATGAACGGCGATCACTACTGGGTGCGCGCGAATGCGGTGCCCGTGATTCGCGGCGGACAGACGCAAGGCTACATGTCCGTGCGCACGAAGCCCGCACGCGCCGAGATCGCCGCCGCCGACGCGCTCTATCGCGATTTCCGCGAGGGTCGCGCGGGCAGCCGGCGCTTCCACAAGGGCCTGGTCGTGCGCGCCGGGCTGCTGCGCGTGTGCTCGCTGCTGCAGACGATGTCGGTACGCGCGCGCATCCATCTGCCGATCGTCGCGCTGATGCCGGCGATCGTCGGCGCCGCGTGGGCGGCCGGCATGACGGGCGCGCCGCTCGCGCAGCTCGCGGGCGCGACGCTCGGCGGCGCGGCGCTCGCCGCATGGTGGCTCGACGCGCAGATCGCGCGTCCGCTGCGCACGCTGCGCCAACAGGCGCTCGACGTCGCGACGGGGGCGAGCCGCGAGGGCGTCAACATGAACCGCGTCGACGAGATCGGGATGACGCTGCGCACGATCAACCAGCTCGGGCTGATGTTCCGCTGGCTGATCGAGGACGTGAGCGAGCAGGTGCTGACCGTGCAGCGCGCGATCAACGAGATCGCGCAGGGCAACCACGATCTGAGCGCGCGCACCGAGCAGGCGGCGGCGAGCGTCCAGCAGACGGCCGCTTCGATGGCGCAGATGACGGCGACCGTGTCGAGCAACGCCGAGACCGCGACGCAGGCGAACCAACTGTCCGAATCGGCGAGCCGCGCGGCGGAGCGCGGCGGGCGGGCGGTGCGCGAGGTGGTGAGCACGATGGGCGAGATCACCGAGAGCTCGCACCGGATCGCGGAGATCATCGGTGTGATCGACGGCATCGCGTTCCAGACCAATATCCTTGCGCTGAACGCGGCCGTCGAGGCGGCGCGCGCGGGCGAGCAGGGGCGCGGCTTCGCGGTGGTCGCGGGCGAGGTGCGCGCGCTCGCGCAGCGCAGCGCGAATGCGGCGAAGGAGATCAAGACGCTGATCGGCGCGAGCGTCGAGCGGGTCGAATCCGGCGCGCAGACCGTCGACTACGCGGGCAGGACGATGGACGAGATCGTGTCGCAGGTGAAGCGCGTATCCGATCTGATCGCCGAGATCAGCGCGTCGACGACCGAGCAGCGCGCGGGCGTCACGCAGGTCGACGACGCGGTCGTCCATCTCGACAACATCACGCAGCAGAACGCGGCGCTCGTCGAACAGAGCGCGGCGGCGTCGGAGAGCCTGCGGCAGCAGGCGTCGCTGCTCGTCGACGCGGTGGGCGTGTTTCGCTGATGCATCGGGCGACGCGTATGTGTCGCCGATTCCCGTGGCTGCCGGCGCGCGAAGCGCCGGCGGCGTTTCGGACGGTCGCGCCGCCTGTGCGGCGCGCGCGACGCATCACACGTCACACGGCAACGCACATGTACTTGATCACGACGTAATCGTCGATCCCGTAGTGCGAGCCCTCGCGGCCGAGCCCCGACTGCTTGACGCCGCCGAACGGCGCGACCTCGTTCGAGATGATCCCGGCGTTGATGCCGACCATCCCGTATTCGAGCGCCTCGGCGATGCGCCAGACGCGGCCGATGTCGCGGCTGTAGAAGTACGCGGCGAGGCCGAACTCGGTGTCGTTCGCGTAGCGGATCGCTTCTTCGTCGGTCGAGAACCTGAACAGCGGCGCGAGCGGGCCGAACGTCTCTTCCTTCGCGACCTTCATGTCGGGCGTGACGCCCGTCAGCACGGTCGGCTCGAAGAAGCCGTGGCCGAGCGCGTGGCGCTTGCCGCCCGTCGTCACGCGCGCGCCCTTGTCGAGCGCGTCGGCGATGTGCGATTCGACCTTCTGCACCGCCGCGCCGTTGATGAGCGGCCCCTGCACGACGCCCGCTTCGGTGCCGAGCCCGACCTTCAGCTTCGCGACGGCGGCGGTCAGCTTCCCGGCGAACGCGTCGTAGACCTTCTCGTGCACGTAGAAGCGGTTCGTGCACACGCAGGTCTGCCCGCTGTTGCGGTACTTCGACGCGATCGCGCCCTCGACCGCCGCGTCGAGATCCGCGTCGTCGAACACGATGAACGGCGCGTTGCCGCCGAGCTCGAGCGACACCTTCTTGACCGTCGCCGCGCATTGCGCCATCAGCAGGCGGCCGACCGCCGTCGAGCCGGTGAACGACAGCTTGCGCACGACCGGGTTCGACGTGAGCTCGCCGCCGATCGCCTTCGGGTCGCCCGTGACGACGCTGAACACGCCGGCCGGCACGCCCGCGCGCTCGGCGAGCACCGCCATCGCGAGCGCGGAGAACGGCGTCGCCTCGGCCGGCTTCACGACGATCGGGCAGCCGGCCGCGAGCGCCGGGCCGACCTTGCGGGTGATCATCGCCGCCGGGAAGTTCCACGGCGTGATCGCCGCGCACACGCCCACGGGCTCCTTCGTCACGACGATCCGCTTGTCGGCGGCGGGCGACGGGATCGTGTCGCCGTACACGCGCTTGCCTTCCTCGGCGAACCATTCGAGGAACGACGCCGCGTAGCCGATCTCGCCCTTCGCCTCGGCGAGCGGCTTGCCTTGCTCGGTCGTCAGGATCAGCGCGAGGTCGTCCGCGTGCGCGACCATCAGATCGTGCCATTTGCGCAGGATCGCCGCGCGCTCCTTCGCGGTCTTCTTGCGCCATGCGGGCCACGCGGCGTTCGCCGCGTCGATCGCGCGGCGCGTCTCGGCCGCGCCCATCGCGGGCGCCGTGCCGATCAGCGCGCCCGTTGCCGGGTTGCGGACCTCGAACGTCGCGCCGCCGTCGGCGCCCTGCCATTCGCCCGCGACGAACGCGCGCTCGCGCAGCAGCGCGGGATCTTTCAGTGCAAGGGTTTCGTGAGTGGTAGTCATCGTGTGTCGACCGTATCCGGAAACGATTGGCGCCGCCCGCGCGCGACGCGGCGGGGGCCGCGACGCGCGCGGGCGGCGAAAGACTCAGGCGGGCACGCCCACCGCTTCCTTCAGCACGCTCTCGAGAATGCCGAGCGCTTCGTCGAACACGGCATCCTGGATGGTGAGAGGAAAGAGGAACCGTATCACGTTCGCGTCGACGCCGCAGATGAGCAGCAGCAGCCCGCGTTCGAGCGCGAGCGTCTGCACGCGCTTCGTGAACGCGGCGTCGGACGCGCGCGTGTCCGGATCGACGAATTCCGCGGCGACCATCGCGCCCGGGCCGCGCACGTCGGCGATCTGCGGCACGTCGGCGCGCAATGCCGCGAGCTTCGCCTTGAGCTTGTCGCCGAGCGCGTTCGCGCGCTCGGCGAGCTTCTCCTCGTCGATCACGTCGAGCACCGCGTGCGCGGCGGCGACGGCGAGCGGATTGCCCGCGTACGTGCCGCCCAGGCCGCCCGGCGCGGCCGCGTCCATCACGTCCGCGCGGCCGACGACGCCCGACAGCGGCATCCCGCCCGCGAGGCTCTTCGCGATCGTCATCAGATCGGCGCGCGCGTCGTAGTGCTCCATCGCGAACAGCTTGCCCGTGCGCGCAAAGCCCGTCTGCACTTCGTCGGCGATGAGGAGGATGCCGTGCGCGTCGCACAGCTTGCGCAGCGCGCAGACGAACTCGGCGGGCGCCGGGTTGAAGCCGCCTTCGCCCTGCACCGGCTCGAAGATAATCGCGGCGACGCGCTTCGGATCGATGTCGGCCTTGAACAGCGTCTCGACGGCGGCGATCGAATCGGCGCTCGACACGCCGCGCAGCGCGTTCGGATACGGCGCGTGGAACACGTCGCCCGGGAACGGGCCGAAGCCGATCTTGTACGGCGCGACCTTGCCCGTGAGCGCCATGCCCATCATCGTGCGGCCGTGGAAGCCGCCCGCGAACGCGATCACGCCCGGCCGGCCGGTGTAGGCGCGCGCGATCTTCACCGCGTTCTCGACGGCTTCCGCGCCCGTCGTGAAGAACGCGGTCTTCTTCGGCTGCGCGATCGGCGCGCGCGCGTTGATCTTCTCGGCGAGCTCGACGTACGACGCGTAAGGCACGATCTGATAGGCGGTGTGCGTGAACTGCTCGAGCTGCCCGGCGATCGCCTTCACGATCTTCGGATGGCGATGGCCCGTGTTCAGGACCGCGATGCCGGCCGCGAAATCGATGAAGCGGCGGCCCTCGACGTCCCACAGCTCGGCGTTCTCGGCGCGCGCGGCGTAGAAATCGCACATCACGCCGACGCCACGCGGCGTCGCGGCGTTCTTGCGGGCGTGCAGATCGGCATTGTTCACAGTCGTCTCTCCTCGGGGTTCGGATGCGCCGGCGGCGACGGCCGCTGGCGGGCACGTCGTCCGGCGTGCGCGTTGAAACGACTATAATCAAACTTGGCTCTGAAAATCAGAGCCATTTTAATAAATATGTAGGAGCCAATTATGCGGGTGAGCGTGCTGTCGGACTGGCTGGCGCAGCGGATCGTGCGCGGCGGCGGCGCGCAGCCGATCTACCGCCAATTGCACCGGCTGCTGCAGCAGGCGATCCTGACCCGCGAACTGCCGGCGGGCGCGCGCGTGCCGTCGTCGCGGCTGCTCGCGGCGGAGCTCGGGATCGCGCGCAACACCGTCACGCAGGTCTACGAGCAGCTCGCGCTCGAAGGCTACGTGAGCTCGGCGACGGGGCGCGGCACGTTCGTCGCGGACAGCGCGCCGGACGAAATCGTCGGCGCGCCGGCCGAATCGCCGCCGGGTGCGCGCGGCGTGGCGGCGTCGACCGCCGGGGCGGCGGCCGGCGTGGAATCCGACCCTGCTTCCGAGGCCGGCTTCGCGCCCCGTTCGCTGTCCGCGCGCGGCGCGCGCCTCGTCGGCGGCGCGGGCGTGTCGAAGCGGCAGGGCGGCGCGTTCATGCCGGGCGTGCCAGACGTGTCGCGCTTTCCGGCGCGTGTGTGGACGCGGCTGCACAACAAGTACTGGCGGCGGCTGCGCCCCGAGCTGCTGACCTATGCGCCGGGCGGCGGCCTCGCGCCGCTGCGCGAGGCGCTCGCCGATTATCTGCGCACGTCGCGCTCGGTGCGCTGCGCGCCCGGGCAGATCATCGTGACGACGGGCATTCATCAGTCGATCGATCTCGCGGTGCGCCTGCTGACCGATCCGGGCGACGTGATCTGGACCGAAGACCCGTGCTATTGGGGCGTGCGCAGCGTGATGCACGTGTCGGGCCTGACGACGCGGCCGATTCCCGTCGACGAGGAAGGGATCGCGCCCGCGGCCGCCGATTTCGCGGCGCCGCCGAAGCTGATGCTCGTCACGCCGTCGCATCAGTATCCGCTCGGGATGGTGATGAGCCTCGCGCGCCGGCGGATGCTGCTCGAATACGCGCGCCAGCATGGCGCGTGGATCATCGAAGACGACTACGACAGCGAGTTCCGCTACGGCAGCCGGCCGCTCGCGTCGCTGCAGGGGCTCGACACGGCCGGGCAGGTGATCTACGTCGGCAGCTTCAGCAAGACGCTGTTTCCGGGGCTGCGGGTCGGCTATCTGGTCGCGCCGGAGCCGCTCGCCGAAAGCTTCGCGACCGCGAGCGCCGAGTTGTACCGCGAGGGGCAACTGTTGCAGCAGGCGGTGCTCGCCGAGTTCATCGCGGAAGGGCATTTCGTGTCGCACATCCGCAAGATGCGCACGCTGTACGGGCAGCGCCGGCAGACGCTGCTCGACGCGCTCGCGCGCCGCTACGGCAACGCGCTGCCGGCCGTCGGCGGCGATGCCGGGCTGCATCTCGTGATGCGGCTGCCGGACGGCGCCGACGACCGCGCGGTCGCGCGCGCGGCGCTCGAGCGGGACATCGTCGTGCGCGCGCTGTCCGGCTATTACGCGGATGCGACGCGCGCGGCGTCGGGGCTGCTGCTTGGCTACGCGTGCGTGCCGGAGGACGAGATCGCGCGCGCGTTCGACACGCTGTCGCAGGCGATCGACGACGTGGTGTTCGGGCGCGCGGCGGCGACGGCGGCGGCTTGACGCAGGCGCGTAGCGGGGCGGCGGGGGCCGGTGGGGGCGGCGCGCGTTGCACGCGCCGCGTCGGCAAACCCCGCGCCGGCCGAACCCGCGAACCGGCCGATTCCGCGCAAAGCCGGCGTTTGCGTCAGATCCGGATCAGCATCGCGCCCGCGACGACGAGCGCGCACGCGGCGAGCCGCCGCGCGTTGGGCCGCTCGCGCAGCGCGAGCCAGCCGATCGCGACCGCGAAGATCGAGCTCGTCTCGCGCAGCGCGGACACGGTCGCCACCGGCAGGTGCCGGTACGCGACGATCGCGATCGCATACGCGGCAAGCGACAGCGTGCCGGCGACGAGCCCGCGCGACACGGCGGCGCGCGAGCCGGCGAGCGCGCGCACGCCGCCGCGCAGCCGGCAGATCAGCGCGAACTGCGGCACGTTCCACAGCAGGTACACCCATGCGACGTATGCGAGCGGGTTGCCGGCGAGCCGCACGCCGCGGCCGTCGACGACCGAGTACGCGGCGATGAAGAGGCCTGTGACGATCGCGTACGGCACGCTTTCGCCGGAAAAGCGCAAGCCGCGCTTGAACGCGAGCGACACGATGCCGAGCGACACGAACGCGATGCCGGCGAGCGCGAACGGCGTCGGCTTTTCGCCGAGCACGACGAGCGCCAGCGCGCAGACGACGAGCGGCGACAGGCCGCGCGCGATCGGATAGATCTGGCTGAACTCGCCGCTGCGGTACGCGCGCAGCAGCGCGACGCAATAGCCGAGCTCGAGGAGCGCCGACGCCGCGATGTACGGCCACGCGACGGCGGGCGGCAGCGGCAGCGCGAGCGCGAGCGCCGCGCCGGCGAGCAGATACGGCACCGACATCGTGCCGAGCTGCGCGACGCGGTCTTCGCTCACGTGCAGGAGCGCGTTCCATACCGCGTGCAGCAGCGCGGAGAACAGGACGAGCAGGACGAACAGTTGATCCATCGACGCGTGTGCAGGCGGCCGACAGCGGCGGGCCGGGATGGCGAAGCGCACGATTATCGTCGCGTTTGCGATTTCGCGTCGGCTCGCGCGGGGCGCGCGTCTTGTCTCATGTCGCATGCCGCGCCGTGTGTCGCCCGGAAAATGAGCACAGCGGGCGCGCGGCGGGCGCACGGCCGGCTCGCGCGCAACTGCGCGCCGGATTGTCGATAATAGAGCGTTCTGTCTTTTATCGGATTTGGTGATGACCGAGACCAAGCAAACCGACGCGGCGCCGCCGCGCCTCACGAGCCTGTCGCACGGCGGCGGCTGCGGCTGCAAGATCGCGCCCGGCGTGCTGTCGGAGCTGCTCAGGCGCAATGCGCCGCCCGCGCTCTTTCCCGATCTGCTCGTAGGCACCGAGACGTCCGACGACGCGGCCGTCTACCGCCTGAACGACGAGCAGGCGATCGTCGCGACCACCGATTTCTTCATGCCGATCGTCGACGATCCGTTCGACTTCGGCCGCATCGCCGCGACGAACGCGCTGTCCGACGTCTACGCGATGGGCGGCAAGCCGATCCTCGCGCTCGCGCTCGTCGGCATGCCGATCAACGTGCTGCCGCACGAGACGATCGCCGCGGTGCTGCGCGGCGGCGAGGCGGTGTGCGCGGACGCGGGCATCCCGGTGGCGGGCGGCCATTCGATCGATTCGGTCGAGCCGATCTACGGGCTCGCGGCGCTTGGCGTCGTCCATCCGGCGCGCGTGAAGCGCAACGCGGCCGCGCGCGCGGGCGACGTGCTCGTGCTCGGCAAGCCGCTCGGCGTCGGCGTGCTGTCCGCCGCGTTGAAGAAGGACCGGCTCGACGCGCAAGGCTACGCGCAGATGATCGCGACGACAACGAAGCTCAATCGGCCGGGCACGGCGCTCGCCGCGCTGCCTGGCGTGCATGCGCTGACCGATGTGACGGGCTTCGGCCTGCTCGGCCACACCCTCGAGCTTGCGCGCGGCGCGGGGCTGACCGCGCGCGTGCGCTACGGCGCGCTGCCGTGGCTCGCGGGCGTCGAGGCGTTCGCGGCCGACGGCGTGTTCACCGGCGCGTCCGGCCGCAACTGGGCCGCGTATGGTCACGACGTGCGCCTGGGCGACGGCCTGCCCGCGGTCGCGCAGGCGCTGCTGACCGACCCGCAGACATCGGGCGGGCTGCTCGTCGCGTGCGCGCCCGACGCGGTCGATGAAGTGCTCGCCTGCTTCGCCGGCGACGGCTTCGATCGCGCAGCGGTGATCGGCGAAATGGCCGACGGGCCGGCGCGCGTCGACGTGAGCTGACGCGCGCGCGTCAGCGTTTGTCGCGTTCGCCGAATTTCGCCAGCAGGAAATCGATCGCGCTGCGCAGCTTGGCCGTCGGCGACGGTCCTGCGCGTAGACGAGATGCATCGGCGACGGCGCGAGCGGCCACGCGCTCAGGACGGGCGCGAGGCGGCCGGCTTTCGCCACCCGCATCGGCTCGCGGTGGCGACATGACTGCCGCCGCTGCCGTATCCGCATACGCCGCCGCTTTCGCTCACGTCCGGATATTGACCTCCTTTATACTGCTCGCGCAGTCTCGAATGCCGTTCTCATCGAACTCATTTTTAATAAGGAACGCTAATGCTGACTCGCTCGATACTTTCCGCCGCCGTGTTTTCGCTTGCCGCGTGCGCGACGGCGCCGTCCGTTGCGCAGAACAACGGCGACGCATTCGCCGAAGCCGGTGCCCAGGGCCGCCCGGTGAAGGTGATGATCATCTCGATGTTCGGCCCGGAGGGCCAGGCGTGGCTCGATCGTCTCGGCCCGTGGAAGAGCGTCGCGGTGCCCGGCCTGTCGCCCGACTACCCGGACGTGCATTGCAACAGGCAGGACGTGTGCGTCGTCACGACGGGCATGGGCTATGCGAACGCCGCGTCGACGATCATGGCGCTCACGTTCTCGCGCCGCTTCGATCTGCGGCAGACGTACTTCCTGATCTCGGGCATCGCGGGCGTCGATCCGGCGCGCGGCACGCTCGGCACCGCCGCGTGGGCGAAGTACCTCGTCGATTTCGGCCTGCAATGGGAACTCGACGCGCGCGAGATTCCCGCGGGCTGGAACGGCGGCTATCTCGGCATCAACACGAAGAGCCCGAACGACAAGCCGCCGCTCGACTACCGCACCGAAGTGTTCCAGTTGAACGGCAAGCTCGCGGACGCCGCGTATGCGCTGTCGCGCAACGTGCAGCTCGCCGACAGCGCGCAGGCGCAGGCCGCGCGGGCGAAGTTCAACTACGCGCCCGCGAACCAGCCGCCCGTCGTGACCCGCTGCGACACGTCGTCGGGCAACACGTGGTTTTCCGGCACGCTGCTCGGCGAGCGCGCGCGCCAGTGGACGAAAATCCTCACCGACAACAAGGGCACGTACTGCATGACCGCGCAGGAAGACAACGCGACGTTCGAAGCGCTCAAGCGCGCGGCGGGCGTGAACCGCGTCGACCTGAGCCGCGTCGCGGTGCTGCGCACCGGCTCGGACTTCGATCGCCCGTATCAAGGCCAGACGAGCGCCGACAATCTGCTGAACTACGCGGACCAGGGCGGCTTCCCGCTCGCGACCGAGAACCTGTATCGCGCGGGCAATCCGCTCGTGCAGGACATCGTCACGCACTGGAGCGAATGGAAGGACGGCGTGCCGCGCCGCTGACGAATGCGGCGCGCGCGACGCGCGCCATCAGCGCCGGTCAGCGCGACGGCGAGCTCGAGCGGAACGGTTTCCAGACGGGCGTGCTGTCGTCCCAGTGATCGAGCTGTGATGGAATCGGGCTGTTCATGATCGTGATCTCACGCTGACGAATGAAGCGGCTGCATGCAGGACGACGCGCCGCGCATCGGTTGCGATGCGCGGCGCGTCGCGTTTACCGGCCCGCGCCCGCGAGCTGGTTCGCGTCGGGGTCCGGGCGGTACGGGCGTTGCGCGACAAGTTCGGCGCCGGGCGGCGCGTACGACATCGACTTGCGCAGCGCGGCGAGCGTGCCGTCGCGTTGCGCCTGTTCGAGTTCCGCGCGGACTTCGGCGCGCGTGCGGATGCCGTGACCGTGCCACGACGTGTCGCCGTAGCTGCCCGCAGGGCCGATCCCGCCGTCCGCGAATGTCGGCGCGGCAACGGCGAGCGCGAAGGCGGCGGCGAGAAGACTGCTGCGTTTCATGATGTGACTCCTGTCGATTCGATGCGCACGTGGAAGCGGTGCGCGACAGGCTGTACTTTAGAAGCGTGCGCCGCGGCGATAAATGGCGATGCCGCGAATTGAATTGTCGCGAGGATGGAACAATCGGAGTCCGTGACGTCGGCAGGAGTTTTTTGAGTACGCGACGGCATGCGACGACGTGCCGTGTCGCGCGTGCGTTTCGATCGGATAGCCGCGCCGCGGATCATTCACGCGAAGCGGCGAGGCGTTCGATGGGTGATGACGGCCGATCGGCGCGTTTTCAATTGGACGCACTTCTTGCAAGCTGTTTGCCGGCCACGCAAACATATGATGAATTGACGAGCGCGCGCGGTGCCGGCGCGCGCATTCGCCCACGCGACTCGCCGCTCAAGCCACCCACTCGTTCAACACCGGCGTGTCGAGCGACGGCGCGCGCTCGGCTTCCTCGAACGTGCGCTTGCTGCACGCCGCATCGAGCCCCTTGCGGCCGCTCAGCAGCGGGCAGCGCTCGAAGATCTCGGCGACCCAGTCGACGAACACGCGCACCTTCGGCGACAGATGCCGGCTGTGCGGATAGACGACCGAAATCGGCATCGGCAGCGGCTTGTGGCCCGGCAGCACCTCTTTCAGCGTGCCGTTGCGCAGGTGCGGCAGCACCATGAAGAGCGGCGGCTGGATCAGCCCGAAGCCTTCGATCCCGCAAGTCACGTATGCATCCGCGTCGTTGACCGATACGAGGCCGTTCATCTTCACCTCGACTTCCTTGCCGTCGATCAGGAACGCCCAGTCGATCGTGCGCCCGGTGCGGCTCGAGAAGTAGTTGACGGCCTTGTGCTGCGCGAGCGCCTCGATCGTCTGCGGCTCGCCGTACTTCTCGAGATACGCGGGCGACGCGACCGTCGTGCCCTCGAACAGCCCGACCCGGCGCGCGACGAGCGACGAATCCTGCAGCGCGCCGACGCGGATCACGCAGTCGACGCCTTCCTGCAGCAGATCGACCGGCCGGTCCGTCAGGCCGATCTGCAGGTCGATATCCGGGTAGCGCGAATGGAATTCGCACAGAGAAGGGATCACGATCAGGCGTCCGATCGAGCCCGGCATGTCGACCCGCAGCTTGCCGTGCGGCTTTCGGTTGTTGACCTGGAAGCTCGCCTCGGTTTCCTCGACGTCCGCGAGAATCCGCACGCAGCGCTCGTAGTACGCGGCGCCGTCGGGCGTGAGCGACAGCCGGCGCGTCGTCCGGTGCATCAGCCGCACGCCGAGGAAAGCCTCTAGATTCTGGATGATCGTCGTCACCGACGCGCGCGGCAGCCCGAGCGTCTCGGCCGCTTTGGTAAAGCTGTTCGTATCGACGACGCGCGTAAACACCTGCATGGCCTGCAGCCGGTCCATTACTCTACCTCCGCGATATTTGCACCCCGAACAGATGCAGGCCGCGACACCGATGAAGGCGACGCAGCCGATGATTGTTCAGAGGACGTGAATTGTGTTGCCGGATTATAGGCATTTATCCCGATGTCTGCCGGACCCAGAATGCGATCCATCTCGCAATGGACGCGCGACGCTGCGCAATACACGTCATGGATGCATTCGATTTCCGCCGCCAAATCACGGGCACGAGCGCCGAAAGCGCACGCGTGCGGCCGGCGCTCGCGGTGTCGGACGTCGTGATCGGCGGCTACGCGCAGGACATCGCGCTGCGTCTGTATCGGCGCCCCGACAAGTCCTCGCTGCCGGTCGTGCTTTATTTCCACGGCGGCGGCTTCGTGCGCGGCGCGCTCGACGACGCCGATCGCGCCGCGCGCCATCTCGCCGAGCACGTGCCGGCGCTCGTCGTGTCGGTCGATTATTCGCTCGCGCCGCGGCATCCGTTTCCGGCCGCGCCGGAAGACGCGTATTGCGCGGCGCGCTGGGCCGAGGCGCGCGCGCGCGCGTTCGGCGGCAATCCGCGCAAGATCGGCGTGGCGGGGCACGACGCAGGCGGCCAGCTCGCGAACTGCCTCGCGTTCATCGCGCGCGACCGCGGCGAGATCCGCATTGCCGCGCAGGCGCTGATCGGCCCGATGCTCGACCCGAGCCTCACGCGGCTCGCCGACGCGGCGCGTCTCGTGTCGTCCGACACGACCGCGCAGGAGTGCGCCGCGTGCTACCGCGCATACCTGCCGCAGCCGTCGCAGCGGATGCATCCGTACGCGGCGCCGCTCGAATCGGTGCGCCTCGCGGGGCTGCCGCCGACGCTCGTCGCCACCGCGCAGAACGACGTGCTGCATGTCGAGGCCGAGAAATACGCGAGCTGCCTGATCGACGCGGGCGTGCCGACGCAGGTGGTCCGCTACCGGGACGTGTCGCACGCGGCGCTCGCCGACCACGCGAGCGCGCTCGAAGAGGTGGCGCGATTCTTCCAGTTCCGCTTCAGCGCGGGTTTGCCGGGCTGAAGCCGTTTTCATCCGAATCCAGAACAACCGACAACTTGGGGGTTTTTTTCATGGCTATCTTGCGTACTTCCCGTTCGCGGATCGCGGCCGCGGCGCTCGCGGTCGTCGTCATCGCGGGCCTCGGCACGTTCGGCGCGATCCGCGTGAACGCGAGCGCGCCGGAGAAATCGGCGGCGCCGCTGCCGGAGGTCGACGTCGCGACTGTGCTGTCGAAGACGATCACCGACTGGCAGTCCTACTCGGGACGCCTCGAGGCGGTCGAGAAGGTCGACGTGCGTCCGCTCGTGTCCGGCACGATCGTGTCGGTGAACTTCAAGGACGGCGCGCTCGTGAAGAAGGGCGACGTG
The DNA here is from genome assembly GCF_001513745.1 of Burkholderia humptydooensis. Lineage (NCBI taxonomy): Bacteria > Pseudomonadati > Pseudomonadota > Betaproteobacteria > Burkholderiales > Burkholderiaceae > Burkholderia > Burkholderia humptydooensis. The sequence continues at coordinate 404,899 of NZ_CP013382.1, forward strand.
CTGTTCGTGATCGATCCGCGTCCGTATCAGGCCGAAGTCGATCGCGCGGCCGCGCAGCTCGCCGCCGCGCAGGCCCGCAACGGCTACGCGCAGAGCGACTGGCAGCGCGCGCAGCGCCTGATCGGCGACAACGCGATCGCCAAGCGCGACTACGACGAGAAGCAGAACGCCGCGCGCGAGGCGTCGGCGAACCTGAAGGCGGCCGACGCCGCGCTCGAGACCGCGCGGATCAACCTCGGCTACACGCGGATCACGGCCCCCGTGTCGGGCCGCGTGTCGCGCGCGGAGATCACGCTCGGCAACGTCGTGTCGGCGGGCGCGTCGGCCGCGCCGCTCACGACGCTCGTGTCGGTGTCGCCGATCTACGCGTCGTTCGACGCGGACGAGCAGACCTACCTGCAATACATCGGCGGCGCGAAGGACGGCCGCAAGGTGCCTGTCGAGCTCGGCCTCGCGAACGAGAGCGGCTATTCGCGGCAGGGCGTGATCGATTCGGTCGACAACCGGCTCGACACGTCGTCCGGCACGATCCGCGTGCGCGCGCGCTTCGACAATCAGGACGGCGCGCTCGTCCCCGGCCTCTACGCGCGCGTGAAGGTGGGCGGCAGCGCGCCGCATCCGGCGCTCCTCATCGACGACGCGGCGATCAACACCGACCAGGACAAGAAGTTCGTGTTCGTCGTCGACCAGCAGGGCCGCGTGTCGTATCGCGAAGTGCAGCTCGGCGCGCAGCACGGCAACCAGCGCGTGATCGCGGGCGGCCTGGCGGCGGGCGACCGGATCGTCGTGAACGGCACGCAGCGCGTGCGGCCGGGCGAGCAGGTGAAGCCGCATCTCGTGCCGATGACGGGCGGCGACGACGCTGCCGCCGCGACGCCTGTCGCGGGCGGCGTGCAGCGTGCGCAGGCCGCTCAAGGCAACGCGCGCGCGTGACGCCCGGACGCTTCCTCGGAGCGCCCGCCGCGCCAGCGCGCCCAATCAGATAGAGCCTTCCATGAACATATCGAAATTCTTCATCGATCGACCGATCTTCGCAGGGGTGCTGTCGGTCGTCATCCTGCTCGCCGGGATGATCGCGATGTTCCTGCTGCCGATTTCCGAGTATCCGGAAGTCGTGCCGCCGTCCGTGATCGTCAAGGCGCAGTACCCTGGCGCGAACCCGAAGGTGATCGCCGAGACGGTCGCGTCGCCGCTCGAGGAGCAGATCAACGGCGTCGAGGACATGCTGTACATGCAGTCGCAGGCGAACAGCGACGGCAACATGACGATCACCGTCACGTTCAAGCTCGGCACCGATCCGGACAAGGCCACGCAACTCGTGCAGAACCGCGTGAACCAGGCGCTGCCGCGCCTGCCGGAAGACGTGCAGCGGCTCGGGATCACGACGGTCAAGAGCTCGCCGACGCTGACGATGGTCGTGCACCTGATCTCGCCGAACGACAGCTACGACATGACGTATCTGCGCAACTACGCGCTCATCAACGTGAAGGATCGCCTGTCGCGCATCCAGGGCGTCGGCCAGGTGCAGCTCTGGGGCGCGGGCGACTACGCGATGCGCGTGTGGCTCGATCCGCAGAAGGTCGCGCAGCGCAACCTGACGGCCGACGACGTCGTGCGCGCGATCCGCGAGCAGAACGTGCAGGTCGCTGCCGGCGTGATCGGCGCGTCGCCGACGCTGCCGGGCACGCCGCTGCAGCTCTCGGTGAATGCGCGCGGGCGCTTGCAGAACGAAGAGGAGTTCGGCGACATCGTCGTGAAGACCGCGCCGGACGGCGGCGTCACGCACCTGCGCGACATCGCGCGGATCGAGCTCGACGCGTCCGAGTACGGGCTGCGCTCGCTGCTCGACAACAAGCCGGCCGTCGCGATGGCGATCAACCAGTCGCCGGGCGCGAACTCGCTCGCGATCTCCGACGAAGTGCGCAAGACGATGGCCGAGCTCAAGCAGGACTTCCCGGCGGGCGTCGACTACAAGATCGTCTATGACCCGACGCAGTTCGTGCGCTCGTCGATCAAGGCAGTCGTGCACACGCTGCTCGAGGCGATCGCGCTCGTCGTGATCGTCGTGATCGTGTTCCTGCAGACGTGGCGCGCATCGATCATTCCGCTGATCGCGGTGCCGGTGTCGATCGTCGGCACGTTCTCGCTGCTGCTGCTGTTCGGCTATTCGATCAATGCGCTGTCGCTGTTCGGGATGGTGCTTGCGATCGGGATCGTCGTCGACGATGCGATCGTCGTCGTCGAGAACGTCGAGCGGAACATCGAGAACGGACTCACCGCGCAGGCCGCCACCTACAAGGCGATGCAGGAAGTGAGCGGGCCGATCATCGCGATCGCGCTCACGCTCGTCGCCGTGTTCGTGCCGCTCGCGTTCATGTCGGGCTTGACGGGCCAGTTCTACAAGCAGTTCGCGATGACGATCGCGATCTCGACGGTGATCTCGGCGTTCAACTCGCTGACGCTGTCGCCCGCGCTGTCCGCGATCCTGCTCAAGGGCCACGGCGACAAGGAGGATTGGCTCACGCGCGCGATGAATCGCGTGCTCGGCGGATTCTTCCGCGGCTTCAACAAGGTGTTCCACCGCGGCGCGGAGAACTATGGGCGCGGCGTGCGCGGCGTGCTGTCGAGAAAGGCGGTGATGCTCGGCGTGTATCTCGTGCTCGTCGGCGCGACCGTGATGGTGTCGCGGATCGTGCCGGGCGGCTTCGTGCCCGCGCAGGACAAGGAGTATCTGATCGCGTTCGCGCAACTGCCGAACGGCGCGTCGCTCGACCGCACCGAGAAGGTGATCCGCGACATGGGCGCGATCGCGCTGAAGCAGCCGGGCGTCGAGAGCGCGGTCGCGTTCCCGGGGCTGTCGGTGAACGGCTTCACGAACAGCTCGAGCGCGGGCATCGTGTTCGTCACGTTGAAGCCGTTCGATCAGCGTCACGGCAAGGCATTGTCGGCGGGCGCGATCGCGGGCGCGCTGAACCAGCAGTACGCGGCGATCAAGGATTCGTTCGTCGCGGTGTTCCCGCCGCCGCCCGTGCTGGGCCTCGGCACGCTGGGCGGCTTCAAGATGCAGATCGAGGATCGCGGCGCGGTTGGCTACGCGCGGCTCGCGGACGCGACGAACGACTTCATCAAGCGCGCGCAGCAGGCGCCCGAGCTCGGGCCGCTGTTCACGAGCTACCAGATCAACGTGCCTCAGTTGAACGTCGATCTCGACCGCGTGAAGGCGAAGCAGCTCGGCGTGAACGTGACCGACGTGTTCGACACGATGCAGATCTATCTCGGCTCGCTGTACGTGAACGACTTCAACCGCTTCGGCCGCGTGTACCAGGTGCGCGTGCAGGCGGATGCGCCGTTCCGCCAGCGCGCGGACGACATCCTGCAGTTGAAGACGCGCAACGCGGCGGGCGAGATGGTGCCGTTGTCGTCGCTCGTCACGGTGTCGCCGACGTTCGGCCCCGAGATGGTCGTGCGCTACAACGCGTACACGGCGGCCGACGTGAACGGCGGGCCCGCGCCCGGCTTCTCGTCGGGCCAGGCGCAGGCGGCCGTCGAGCGGATCGCGGCGCAGACGCTGCCGCGCGGCGTGAAGTTCGAATGGACCGACCTGACGTATCAGCAGATCCTCGCGGGCGATTCGGCGTTCTGGGTGTTCCCGATCAGCGTGCTGCTCGTGTTCCTCGTGCTCGCCGCGCTGTACGAGAGCCTCACGCTGCCGCTCGCGGTGATCCTGATCGTGCCGATGAGCATTCTGTCGGCGCTCACGGGCGTGTGGCTCACGCAGGGCGACAACAACATCTTCACGCAGATCGGCCTGATGGTGCTGGTGGGGCTGTCCGCGAAGAACGCGATCCTGATCGTCGAGTTCGCGCGCGAGCTCGAGCATGACGGCAAGACGCCGTTCGAGGCGGCCGTCGAGGCGAGCCGGCTGCGGCTGCGCCCGATCCTGATGACGTCGATCGCGTTCATCATGGGCGTCGTGCCGCTCGTGCTGTCGACCGGCGCGGGCGCGGAGATGCGGCATGCGATGGGCGTCGCGGTGTTCTTCGGGATGCTGGGCGTGACGCTGTTCGGCCTGATGCTGACGCCGGTGTTCTATGTGGTGCTGCGCACGCTCGCGGGCGGCAAGATTCACGTCGCGCAGAAGGATTCGGCGGGCTACGGCGTGCCGGCTCCGGACGCTTGAGGATAGAAAGATGAACGAGACCAACATCAACGAACGCATCGCGCGCGTCGCGAAGATCGCGGCGGCGAGCGGGCTGCTCGTCGCGCTGCTCGCCGCGTGCGCGGTCGGGCCCGACTACAAGCGGCCGGACGTCGCGACGCCCGCCGCGTTCAAGGAAGCGCCGGCGCTCTCGCCGGGCGAGCAGGCCGGCACCTGGAAGGCGGCCGAGCCCGCCGACGAAGCGCATCGCGGCGAATGGTGGCGGGTATTCGGCGACCCCGCGCTCGACGCGCTCGAGGAACAGGCGCTCGCCGCGAACCAGAACCTGAAGGCCGCGGCGGCGCGCGTCGAGCAGGCGCGCGCGGCGACCCGCGCCGCGCGCTCGCAGTGGTTCCCGCAAGTGGGCGCGGGCTTCGGGCCGACGCGCGAGGGCCTGTCGTCCGCGTCGCAGTTTCAGCCCCAGGGCAGCGGCCCGACCACGGCGACGCTCTGGCGCGCGCAGGGCACCGTGTCGTACGAGGCGGACCTGTTCGGGCGCGTCGGCCGCAACGTCGAAGCGTCGCGCGCGGACGAAGCGCAGAGCCAGGCGCTGTTCCGCTCGGTGCAGCTCGCCTTGCAGGCGGACGTCGCGCAGAACTATTTCGAGCTGCGCCGGCTCGATTCGGACCAGGATCTGTACCGCCGCACCGTCGAGTTGCGCGGGGAAGCGCTGAAGCTCGTGCAGCGCCGCTTCAGCGAAGGCGACATCAGCGAGCTCGACGTGTCGCGCGCGAAGAACGAACTCGCGACCGCGCAGGCGGATGCGGTCGGCGTCGCGCGGCGGCGCGCCGCGTCCGAGCATGCGCTAGCGATCCTGCTTGGCAAGGCGCCCGCGGATTTCGCGTTCAAGGAGACGCCGATCGTGCCGGTCGCGGTGCGCGTGCCGGCGGGGCTGCCGTCGGCATTGCTCGAACGGCGGCCGGACATCGCGGCGGCCGAGCGCGCGATGATGGCCGCGAACGCGCGCGTCGGCCTGGCGAAGTCCGCGTACTTCCCGAAGCTCGACATCACGGGTTCGTTCGGCTATGAAGCAGCGACGCTCGGCAATCTGTTCCTGTGGTCGAGCCGCACGTTCCTGCTCGGGCCGTTCGCGGGCACGGCGCTCACGCTGCCGATCTTCGACGGCGGGCGCCGCAGCGCGGGCGTCGCGCAGGCGCGCGCGAAGTATGACGAGGAAGTCGCGAACTATCGGCAGCAGGTGCTCGTCGCGTTCCGCGAAGTCGAGGACAACCTCGCCGATCTGCGTCTGCTCGACGATCAGATCCGTGCGCAGAGCGACGCGGTCAACGCGTCGCGGCGCGCGGCGACGCTGTCGCGCACGCAGTATCAGGAAGGCGCGGTCAGCTATCTCGACGTGATCGACAGCGAGCGCTCGGTGCTCGAATCGCAATTGCAATCGAACCAGTTGACGGGCACGCAGGCGGTGTCGACGGTCAACCTGATTCGGGCGCTCGGCGGCGGCTGGGGGAGCGACGTGGCGCTCGGCTCGCGCGATTCGCGCAAGCAGGACGTCGCGGCGCGTTGAGCATGCGGCGTGCCTTCGGGCATGCCGACGGCGTACGCGAGCGAGCCCCGGGTGTCGGCGGAATCGCGTGCGCTAGCGCGAGGACGTTCGAGAGCCGGCGAGCCGGGGAATGAGAGAATCGGAGCCTGAGAGCCTGAGAGCCTGAGAGCCTGAGAGCCGCGCGGACGCGACGGGCGCACGCATGCAGCGCCCGTCGCGTGACGGGCGGCATTCGCGATGGATGCGCGGGGCACGCGGCCGCCGCTTCGCATCGGCGACGCGCAGGCGGCATGCGTGCCGGAATCGGCCTGGAGTACATGCTATCGCGCGATTTTTGTTTCGTGCGCAGCGGCCTCGACTTACACTTGGCAGCGGCGCATGAGATGGCGCACCACCGTCTCGTTGCGCCGCTGGTCGACAATAAAAAGCGCAGTCCCAGCGTAGGGCGACAGGGACTGCGTAACCGCCTGCATCCGAGGGCCAGAAATACTCGCAGACGGAACTACAATCGCGCGAGCGGTGTCATGCGAGGCGGCACGCCGTGCGTGCTTCTGCACGCACGGCGTGCCGCACCTCCCGAACCGCCGAGCGTCACGCTCGCAAAAAAATCTTCCTGCAAAAAACTGTTGTCAAACGCACGTCAAACGCGCGACGCGTGCGCCGTCACGGCATCCGCGACTTCGGGCGCGACGCCGGACACGCGGCTCGCGAGCGTCGTCGCGACAGTGCTCGCGTAGACGTTCAGCGCGGTGCGGCCCATGTCGAAGAACGCGTCGACGCCGAGAATCAGCAGCACCGCATCGGCAGGCAGCCCGATCGCGGCGAGGATCACCGTGATCGCGACGACCGCGCCCGACGGCACGTTCGCGGCGCCGTCGATCGTGATGATCGTCAGGACTGCGATCGTGATCATCAGCGGCCAGCTCCACGCGAGCTGATAGGCGTCGGCGAGATAGCAGACCGCGAGCACCGTATAGAGCACCGCGCCTTCGCGATTGAAGATGTACGACAGCGGCAGCACGGTCGACGCAACCGACGACGGCACGCCCATCTCCGTGAGCTTCTTCAGATGCACGGGGAACGTGATTTCGGACGAGCGCGTCGTGAAGCCGAGGATCAGCGGCTCGCTCACCTTGCGCACGACCGCGCGCGGCGATTGGCCGGCGAGCTTGACGATCAGCGTGAGCCACGCGGCGAGGACCGCCATGCCGAGATACGCAATGCCGAGCAGCTTCGCGAGCGGCGTCATTGCGGCAAGCCCCTTCGACGACAGCAATACTGCAATCGCAGCAAAGATCGCAATGGGAGACAGCGACACGACCCACTCGGTCATCTTGAAGAACGCGGCGAGCATCGATTCGCAGACGGCGACGAACGGCGCCGCGCGGTTTTCGACCGCGGCGAGCGCGCAGCCGAGCAGCACGCCGAACACGAGCACCGGCAGCGAATTGCCGGCCGCGAGCGCGCCGACGATGTTCGACGGGATCATGTCGGTCAGGAACTTCATCCAGTCGATGCCGCTTGCGAGATTCGCCGGCATCGCGGCCGTTTGCGCGTGGCTCGCGCCGATGCCGGGCCTGAACAGCCAGTTGAGCGCGAGGCCGAGCGACGCGGCGATCACCGTCATCAGCACGAAGAACACGAGGCTGAACGCGGCCGTCTTGCCGAGCCGGCCGCGCTGCGTGCCCGCGCGGAATGCGCCGAGCGTAACCGACAGCAGGATCAGCGGCAGCACGACCATCTTGATCGCGTGGCCGAACAGCGTCGAAATGAAGGCCAGGTCGCGGCTCGCGGCGGGCGCGAGCAGGCCGAAAACCACGCCGAGCGCGAGGCCGAGGATCATCTGTAGCGGCAACGGGATTTTTTTATTGGCCAGTGTCATATTGAGCTCGAATTAATCGGATTCTGTCCGGAGTACCGTCGATCACGTGATTCCACATCCGGCGTCGCGCCGTTTCCGCGTCCCGTGCGTCGATGGCCGCGTAAATCTCCAAATGTTCGAGCGTGCCGCGCCTGACCGTCGCGAAATCGCTGCGCGGCAGTTCATTCAGCGCGTGCGTTTGCGCGCGCAGCAGCTTGTATGTCGTAAATAGCCGGTCGTTGCGCGCCGCCTTGAATATTTCGTCATGAAAGACCCAGCCGATTTTCTGCTCGGTCATGATGTCGGCGATGTTTTCGTCGACGAGCCTGCGCATCTGCGTGTGCGAGCGCGACAGGCGCTCCGTTGCGCCGCCGCGCGCCGCGAGATACGCGGCGGTGCTTTCGAGCGCGAGCCGCAACTCGTAGATTTCGCGCAGATCGTCGCGCGTCGGCTCGTTGACGAAGGTGCCGCTCTTGTCGACGATGTTGACGAGCCCTTCCGACGCGAGCAATTGCAGCGCGCTGCGCACCGGCATCTGCCCGACGCCCAGTTCGTGCGCGAGGCCCCGGTGAGAGATTTTCTGCCCGGGCGACAACCGGCCGTCGAAGATCCGCGAGCGGATCTCGTCATAGGCGCTTCCCGTATCGGACGAGATTTTCTCCATTATCTGTGATCGCAGATTGCTTGCTTGAATTTAATGACGCGAGCAGCATTTATTTAGATTAACCGTATTGGCGGGGGCGAACAACAAATATTTTTTCGCGATCGAAATCTTTCACGGATTTAGAATGAGTCAATCAATTTTTTCGTAAACAGCCGATGTGCGTCGATCAACAGTCGTATTCCATCGTGACCGTCCCGGTTGCGTCCGTGTTGCCGCTCAGGGCCCGAATCCTGCTGGATGGGGACGAGAATGCAAGCCGCTTTCCGTGCGACGACCACGACGCGACGCTTCATCTCGCGGCCCGGACGTTGGACGGGATCGTCGCTGTCGCGACGATCTGCCGGCAGCCGTTCCGCGATTTTCCGGCGGACGGCGCATGGCGGCTGCGCGGCGTGGCCGTCGAGCCGTTCATGCAAGGGCAGGGCGTCGGCACGCGGCTGATGCATGCGTGCATCGAGCACGCGCAGCGGCAGAACGGAAAGGTCGTCTGGTGCACCGCGCGCGATTCGGCGCGCGGCTTCTACGAATCGCTCGGCTTCGCCACGTTCGGCGTGCCGCTGGCGATCGCGGCGCGCGCCGACATGGTGTTCTATGAAATGCATCGCCTGTTGCCCGACAACGCATGACGGTTGCGCGAGCGCCGGCGCGCCGCGCATTTGGATGTTCGTATTTGGGCGTTCGATCGACGGGGCGATGCATCCTTCGCTCCGGTTGCGGCGCGTAGAAATAGTTCGTGTTGCGAAACAAATAAAACGGCCGTTTCGTGCCGTCCTTCAATAAGGCAGCACGCCGCGCTATAGCCACGCGGCGGCGATCGACGCCGGCACGCCCAGCGTCATCAGCGCGCCCGCGAGCGGCGGATCGAGTTTCTTGTCGATCGCGATGAGCCCCGCGATGATCATCGGCGGCATCGTCGCCTGCACGAGCGCGACGGTGAGCGGCACGCCCCGCTGCGAGAACACGTAGAGCCCGCACGCGAGCACGATTGCCGGCACGACGAGCAGCTTGAAGCCGATGCCGACCAGAAAATTGCGCGCGCGGCGTCGCGCGCGTGGCGCACGCAGAAGCTCGCGCCCACCGAGATCATCGCGATCGGCGTGAGGGTTGCGCCGAGCGCGGCCAGCACATCCTCGACGACGGTCGGAAATGGCACCGGCCGCAGCAGCAGCGCAAGCGCCATCGCCTGAATCGGCCGGTAGCCGGCAAGCTGCCGCGCGACGCCGCGCCAGCTCGTCGCGCTGCCCGCATACACGTCGGCGGCGACGAGGCCCGCCGTGCACATCACGATGAAGTTCGCCTGGTCGACGACGAGCGCGTGGCCGACCGCGGCGCTCCCGATCAGCGCCTGCACGACCGGCACGCCGACGATCGACGTGTTGCTCGTGCCGCAGACGAGCGTGAGGCAGCCGACCGTCGCCTTGTCGAGACGCAGCAGCACGTCCGCGCCGAACGCAATCTTGTGCAGGTGCTGCAGCACGAGCGCGGGCAATGAAATCTGGATCACGAAGTAATTGAGGCTGGCCGGGAAGTTGTCCGGCAGGCGCTTGCTCCGCGCGAGCGCGGCGCCCGTGACGAGGCAGGCGAGAACGAGAATCAACGAAGCCATCGATCGGTGTTTGAACGCATCGGATGCAGAGCGGCCCGGCGGGCCGCCCGTGCGGATTGATGTCGAAAATCGGCGCGGGACCGGGACGGATGCGACGCACCGTGCGCGCACAGCGTGCGTTCGCGTGGCGTGCGCCCCGCCGGACTATAAACCGGCAGGGCGCGCGATGCGAGGAGGCGGGTGAGGCTCGGCTGCGATTGGCGGTGCGGTGTGCGGCATAAAGTGCGGCATGATTTGCCGTGCCGACGTCCGTGCGTCGTTCGCCCGACGGCGCGTCGCACCAAGCCACCCCGCACGCTCAGGCAACCGCCCGAGTGTCTCCCGACGGCTCGCGGCAGGCTCTCTCGCACCGTTCGACCACCGGCGCGAGCCACGCTTGCGCGGCGTCGTGCAGAGACGCGTCCTCGATCGTGAACGCGCCGTCCGCGAGCATCTTCGCGCAGGTCGCGCGCTGGATCTTGCCGCTCGATATCGTATGAATCTCGCCTTTCTTCACGCGGATCACGCCGCTCAGCGTCAACTGGCACGCGTCCCACGCTTCGCGGCCGATTTCCGGCGCGAGCGCCGCGAGATCGAACCGGCCGATCGCCTCGAGCACGACGCCGCCGCCCGCCTGCTCGCCGCGCTCGACGTTGCGGATGCGGCCGGCGCGCCGCCGCCCGGCCAGCGCTGCCGCTCGATGTACTGCAGCAGCCGCTCGAAGCTGTCGAGCCGATAGGCTTCTTCGATGTCGATGTCGACGCCGAGTCCGGCGGCGACCCTGCCGAGCAACTGGACATGCGCGAGCGACGACCATTCGGCGAGATTCTGCATCGACACGCCGGGGCCGAACGGCGCGCTCGTAAAGATCCGGCTGCCGAGAGCGCTCAATTGTCGTGAAAGCGAGGACACGCTGGGGGCTCCTTGTCGTTGAGGTTGGGATCAGTGCGGCGCGGCGCCGAACAGCGCGAGCTCGCGGAACTGCCCACGCAGGCAGTGGTTCGAGCTCATCGACGACGCATAGCCGCCCGCGTTCAGCAGCGCGACGAAGTCGCCGGGCTCGACGGGCGGCAGGCTCACGTCCTTGCTCCACAGATCGAGCGCCTGCGCGGCCGCCGCGAGCGCTTGCGGCGCTTTCGCACATGCGAGCACGGCCTCGGCGAGCGCTTGCGGCGCGATGCGCAGCCGCGCGCGCGGGCCGCTTCGGTCGATGGCGACGCCTGCCTGCGCGGCGATCGCGTCGACGAAGTCGACGGCCGGCTGGTTGACGTCGTTGCGTGCGTAGTCGAGCGCGACGGCCGGCAACGCGGCGCGTTGCGCCGCCTGAGCGAGCGCGAGCAGCACGCCGTGCTCGACCTGCTTGCCGAGCACCGTGCAGCTCAGCACGAAATCGGCGAGGATGGGCAGCCCGGCATCGACGCGCACGAGCGCGAAGCCGCTGCAGCCGTATTGGCCGAAGCGGTCGGCGACGGTCAGCGCGAGCCCCGCCGCGTCGTGCGAAGTCGCGTCGAGCAGATCGGCTTCGAGAAGCGGGCGACCGCTCAGATGGAACGTCGCGGCCGTGTGGCTCAGGCGTGCGCTTTTCGCGAGGGCGGTTTTGTCGTCGAACGGGATGCTTGCGATGCGCAGTTGCAGGCGCTCGAAGAAGCGGGCGAGCGCCGCGCCGCGCGCGTCGAGCGCGGGCGACGGCAGCACGACGACGCGCGGCGGCGTCGAGCGGCCGGCGGCGAACGACGCGAGCGCGTCGAGCCACGCCTGCGCGCGTTGCGCAAGCAGCGCGGCGAGCGCGTCTAGCGATTGCGTGCGGTCGCTTGCTTCGTGCCGCACGAAATCGGCGAGCCGCACGAGCAGCAGCGCTGCGTCGTCCACGTGCTGCGGATCGGGCGCGAGCAGCGCTTGCAGCAACTGGTTGTAGCGCGTGAACGCGACGTCGCCGAAGCCCCGCGCGCGCAGCAGCGGGTCGAGCGGCGATGCGGTGAACGTCGCGCCGACGTAGAGACGCCCGGCGCTCATCGCGCGGCCTCCGGCTCGGCGTCGGCGGCTGCGGGCGGCGCCTCGTAGAGCCCGCCCGCGGCCTCGGTTGGGAACCGGAACGCCGCGCGCACGTGCGCATGCGCGACGTTGTGCGGGCGCTTCAGCGCCGCGCGGCGCGCTTCGTCGAGCGATGCGTAGCGTTCGCCGCATGCGCCTTCAGATACGCGGAGAAGTCGCCGCTGTCGATCTGATCGAGCACGCGCGCGGCGAGCTCGCGCATGGCCGCGCGAAGCTCATGCGCGACGAAGCGAAGTCGTACGGCCTCGTCTACGGGCTCAGTTGCCCCGTTCATGATCGCAGCGGCGCGATCAGCATGCTCAGCATGGCAACCGACGATCCCTTCGAGCACGACGCGAGCGACATACTGCGGCTGCTGAGCCTGTCGCAACTGCTCGCGGGCTTCGTGCACGCGGCGATGCAGGAACTGCTCGACTGCCGGCTGAGACGGCAGGGCTCGTGCGACCTGACCGCGCGCGAGCGCGAATCGCTGCAATGGGCGGGGCGCGGCAAGACGGCCTGGGAAATCTCGAAGATTCTCGGCATTTCGGAGCGCACGATCGTGTTCCATCTGTCGAACGCCGCGCGCAAGATCGGCGCGAACAACCGGGCGCAGGCGGTCGTCATGGCATCGGCGCGCGGCTTGATCTGAGCGCGCGCCCGCTGAGCGCATGCGCGCGGCATCGCGCTGTTGCGCCATCCAGTCGCTGCGCAGCGCGCTCCGCGCTATATCGCCCCGCGCGATTTACTTTGCGAAATCGCTTCGTAGACCACCCCTGCCGGCCAGCCCTATCATCGATCGCAGTTCATTTCGAAACGAAGCAGCCGCGCCGTCGCGCAAGCGCAGGCGGCTTCGCCCGCCCGCCGGCCGTGTTCGTTCCGGCATCCTGAAGAGAGTTTCTCCTATGTCGTCTCGCCTTTTTCTCGCGCGTGTCGTCAGGCACGCTTCGCGCGTTGCGGCCGCCGCATTCGCGAGCGCCGCGCTCGCCGCGCCGCTCGCGCATGCCGATTCCGGGCCGCTGAAGGTCGGCATCGCGACGAGCCCGCAGATCGACGCGCTGAAGGTGGCCGCGAAGGAGGCGAAGGCGCAGGGCCTCGACGTGAAGATCATCGAGTTCACCGACTGGAACACGCCGAACGCGGCCCTCGCGAACAAGGACATCGACGTCAATTATTTTCAGCACATCCCGTTCCTCGAGAACGCGAAGAAGCAGGGACACTATGATTTCGTCGCGATCGCGCCGGGCACGATCATGAAGATCGGCCTCTATTCGAAGAAGGTCAAAAGCTTCGATCAACTGAAGGACGGCGCGACGGTCGCGATCGCGAACGATCCCGTCAACGGCGGGCGCGGTCTGTTGCTGCTGCAGCGCGCGGGCTTGATCAAGCTGAAGCCGGGCGCCGATTACCGCGCGACGACGCGCGACATCGTGTCGAATCCAAAGCATCTGAAGATCCTGCCGCTCGAGGCATCGCAACTCGCGCGCTCGCTCGACGACGTCGATCTCGCGCAAGGCTATCCGAGCTTCATCAAGCTCGCCGGCACGGCCGACCCGAACGGCGCGCTGCTGTTCGACGGGCTCGAGAACAAGCTGTTCGCACTGCAATGGGTCGTGAGGCCGGAGCGCGTGAACGATCCGCGCATCCGCCGGTTCATTGCGATCTATCAGCATTCGCCGGCGGTCAGGAAAGCGCTCGACAACGCGTTCGGCTCGCTGTACGCGGTCGCCTGGTGAGGCAGGAGGCGCGCGCGATGGCGAAGAAAAAGATCCTGCTGAACGCGTTCAACATGAATTGCGTCGGCCATATCAATCATGGCTTGTGGACGCATCCGCGCGACCGCTCCGCGCAGTACACCGATCTCGACTACTGGGCCGATCTCGCGCGCACGCTCGAGCGCGGCAAGTTCGACGGGATCTTTCTCGCCGACATCGTCGGCGTCTACGACGTGTACGGCGGCGGCCCCGATGTCGCGCTGCGCGAATCGGTGCAGGTGCCCGTCAACGATCCGCTGCTGCTTGTGCCGGCGATGGCGCAGGTGACGCGGCATCTCGGCTTCGGCGTGACCGCGAACCTCACGTACGAGCCGCCGTATCTGTTCGCGCGACGGATGTCGACGCTCGATCACCTGACGAAAGGCCGCGTCGGCTGGAACATCGTGACCGGCTACCTCGACAGCGCCGCGCGCGGCATGGGCCTCGCGAAGCAGATCGAGCACGACGACCGCTACGCGCGCGCGGACGACTACATGGACGTCGTCTACAAGCTGTGGGAACGGAGCTGGGACGACGACGCGGTGATCCGCGACCGCGATGCGCGCGTGTTCGCGCGGCCCGACAAGGTGCGCCGCGTGCGCCACGACGGCCCGTATTACTCGATCGACGCGATTCATCTGAGCGAGCCTTCGCCGCAGCGCACGCCGGTGCTGTATCAGGCCGGATCGTCGGCGCGCGGCGTCGAGTTCGCCGCGAAGCACGCCGAATGCGTGTTCGTGAATGGCCAGAGCAAGGCCGCCGCGCGCCTGGCGGTGGCCGACGTTCGCGCGGCCGCCGCGCGGATCGGCCGCGATCCGGCGTCGATCAGGATCTTCGCGGGCATCACGGTCGTCACGGACGAGAACGAGCGGGCGGCGCGCGAGAAGTTCGACGAATACCGGCGCCATGCGAACCCGGAAGCGGGGCTCGCGCACTTCGCGAGCTCGACCGGCATCGATTTCTCGCGCTTCGGCCTCGACGAGCCGATCGCGCACGTGAAGACCGATTCGATCCAGTCGGCCGTCGACGCGATCTCGAAGAAGAGCACGTCGGGCGCGTGGACCGTGCGGCGCGTTCTCGACCAGATGTCGATCGGCGGCCGCTATCACCCGGTCGTCGGCTCGCCGTCGCAAGTCGCGGACGAGCTCGCCGCGTGGGTCGACGAAACGGGCGTCGACGGCTTCAACGTGACGCGCACGGTGATGCCCGAATCGTTCGTCGATTTCGTCGACCGGATCGTGCCGGAGTTGCAGAACCGCGGCCTCTACAAGGAGGACTACGATTGCGCGCCGACGCTGCGCGCGAAGCTGTTCGGCGCAGACGGGCGGCTGCCCGGCTGGCATGCGGGCGCTCGGCACCGGTTCGACGGTGCGAGCGAAACCGGGAAAGTGTGACGAAGCGACGAGGCGACGCGATGGCGCAGCTACTCGATTCCCCCAGTTTCATCGAACGCTCGGCCACCGCGCCGCGCGAGACCGCGCCCGCTGCGCGCGACGCGGCGGCCGCCGCTTCGGCGATGGGCGCGGCGGTGTCGTTCGAGCTGGCGAGCAAGGTGTTCGACGGTCCGCGCGGCCCGTCGGCCGCGCTGCGCGAAGTGACGCTCGACATCGCGCGCGGCGGCGTGTTCGGCGTGATCGGCCGCAGCGGCGCGGGCAAGTCGACGCTGTTGCGGCTCGTCAACGGGCTCGAGCGGCCGACGTCGGGCGCGGTGCGCGTGAACGGCGTCGACGTCGGCGCGCTCGACGAGCGCGGGCTCGTCGCGCTGCGGCGCCGGATCGGCATGGTGTTCCAGCATTTCAACCTGCTGTCCGCGAAGACCGTCGCCGACAACATCGCGCTGCCGCTGAAGATCGCCGGCGTGCCGAAGGCCGAGCGTGCGCGCAAGGTCGACGCGCTGCTCGATCTCGTCGGCCTGGCCGCGAAACGCGACGCGTATCCGGCGAGCCTGTCGGGCGGGCAGAAGCAGCGCGTCGGCATCGCGCGCGCGCTCGTCCACGATCCGGATCTGCTGTTGTGCGACGAAGCGACATCCGCGCTCGATCCGCAGACGTCGCAGTCGATCCTCGCGTTGCTCGCCGACATCAATCGGCGGCTCGGGCTCACGATCGTGCTGATCACGCACGAGATGGAAGTGATCCGCGCGGTGTGCGATACGGTGGCCGTCGTCGAGCATGGCGAGGTGGTCGAGACGGGGCCGGTATGGCGCGTGTTCGGCGATCCGAGGCATGGCGCGACGCGCGCGCTGTTGCGCACGCTCGTCCATGATCTGCCGGTCGATCTCGCGACGCGCGTGCGGCCGCTCGACGGCGCCGCCCCGCTGCCGTGCGGCGCGCGACTGCTGCTCGCCGTCCGCTACACGGGCGCGGACGGCGGCGAGCCGGATCTCGGCGCACTGACGAGCGCGCTTGCGCGCAACGTCGGCGATGCGGTGCATTTCGTGCACGGCGGGCTCGACAGGATCCAGGGGCGCGTGCAGGGGCGGCTCGTGATTGCCGCGTCGCTCGCCGCGCGCGGCGCGGCCGGCCCGGACAGGATCGCGGCTGCGCTCGCCGCCGCTCGCCGGCATGCGAATCATGTGGAGGTGCTCGGCTATGTCTGAACTGTGGTTTCCCGAACTCGCGGACGCGATCCGCGACACGCTGTGGATGGTCGGCGCGTCGGCGCTCGTTGCCGCGCTCGTCGGCGTGCCGCTCGCGCTCGTGCTCGTCACGACCGCGCCGGGCGGCATCTACGAGCGGCGCGGCGTGAACGCGGCGCTCGGCGCGATCGTCAATGCGTTCCGCTCGACGCCGTTCATCATCCTGCTTGTTGCGCTGCTGCCGTTCACGCGCTTCGTGATCGGCACGACGATCGGCGTGTGGGCCGCGATCGTGCCGCTGTCGATCGCGGCGATTCCGTTCTTCGCGCGCATTGCCGAGGTGAGCCTGCGCGAGGTCGACAAGGGGCTCGTCGAGGCCGCGCAGGCGATGGGCGCCAAGCGGCGTCACATCGTCCGCCACGTGCTGTTGCCGGAGGCGCTGCCGGGGATCGTCGGCGGCTTCACGATCACGGTCGTCGCGCTGATCGGCTCGACAGCGATGGCGGGCGCGGTCGGCGCGGGCGGGCTCGGCGATCTCGCGATACGCTACGGCTACCAGCGTTTCGATTCGACGGTGATGGCGACGGTGATCGTGATCCTGATCGCGCTCGTCACCGTCGTGCAGTTCACCGGCGACCGCGTCGTGCGGCGGCTCGCGAAGCGCGCGTGAGCGCGGCCTGCGCATGCGCCGCATGCGCCGAGACGCCGCCACCGCGTCGACATGCAGGTATCCGAACGAACCGCCTTTCGTAAGAAATGCGGGAAATCCTTGCCGACGGCCGCCGCGACACTGTCCGGACACATATCTGTACATTGATTACAGGTGCCCGGCGCTAGTATTCGACGCACACCACACCGCTAATCGGGCGATCGACCACAAACGGCGGTGCGGCGCGTGCGCACGCGTGACATCGCGGGCCGCCGACGCATCGACCGACATGCCCGCCACCTGGGAAGCTTCCGTATGAACGATCCACGAGTCCTGGTTGAAATGACGGTCGAAGCCGACCGGACGCCGCGCACGCTCGCCGAGCTGATCGCGGCGCTGCGCGCGAGCGCGGCGGAACGCGATCGCGCGGGCGGCCATGCGTCGCGCGAGAAGCGGTGGATCGCCGACGCCGGCTTGCTGACGCTCGCGGTGCCGCGCGAATTCGGCGGCCAGGAAGCGGGCTGGCCCGTGATCTACCACACGATCCGCGCGCTCGCGCGCGTCGACAGCGCGCTCGCGCATCTGCTCGGCTTTCAGTGCCTGCAGATCGTCAGCGTCGACGTGTGGGGCAGCGCCGCGCAGCGCGAGCGCTATCTGCGCGGCACGGTCGAGCATGACTGGTGGTGGGGCAACGCGGTGAATCCGCTCGACGCGCGGCTCGTCGCGCGCGCGACGGGCGACGGCGGCTACCGGCTCGACGGCGTCAAGGGTTTCTGCTCGGGCACGCGCGGCTCGCAGCGGATGACGGTGTCCGCGCACGATCCGGACACGGGCAAGCCGGTGTTCGCCGTCGTGCCGACGCAGCGCGAAGGGATCACGGTGCGCGACGACTGGGACCCGATCGGCCAGCGGCAGACCGACAGCGGCAGCGTGGCGTTCGACGGCGTGCGCGTCGAGCCCGACGAGGTGCTGCATCGGTCGGAAGCGCCGCCGACGCCGCGCGCGACGCTGCGCACGCTCGTGTCGCAGCTCGTGTTGACGAATCTGTTCGTCGGCATCGCGGAGGGCGCGCTCGCCGAGGCGCGCGACTACGTGCAGCGCGCGGGGCGGCCGTGGGTGCACTCGGGCGTGGAGCGCGCGGCGGACGATCCGTACACGCTGCAGCGCTTCGGCGACATGCGCGTGCAGACGGTGAGCGCCGAGGCGCTCGCGGATCTCGCGGCGCGGGCGTTGCAGCGCGCATGGGCGGAGCAGGACGCGTTGACGGCCGATGCGCGCGCGGAAGTCGCGCTCGCGATCTCGGAGGCGAAGATCGTCGCGCAGCGCGCGGCGCTCGACGTCAGCGAGGCGCTGTTCGACGCGTGCGGCGCGCGCGCGACGGCCGCGCCGCTCGCGCTCGACCGCTTCTGGCGCAACGCGCGCACGCACACGCTGCACGATCCGCTCGACTACCGGCTGCGCGACGTCGGCCGCTATGCGCTGACGGGCACGCTGCCCGACGCGTCGCTCTATACGTGACGCGGCCGCGCGCGTCGCCGGTTCGCGGCGCGCGCGGCCGTCCGCTTCGTTTTCGTTTTCGATGCCGTCTTTCGCGCCGTCATTCGATCGGCCGCCGCGCGAAGCGCGCGGCGAACGCCTCGAACGCGGCGATGTCGGCGCGCGGCGTGCCGATCGCCGCATCGCTCGGGCCGATGTCGTCCATCAGCACCGGCTGGCAGTCGATCAGGTGCCGCGCGTTCGGAAACTTGGACATCCTCGGCAGCCGGTAGCGCAGCCGGAACAGGCGCGGCAGCACGCCGCGCGGCTTGCGCAGATCGTCGACCTGCTGCACCGACGCGTCGAACCAGAAGCGCGACCACGCGGCCTGCTTGCGCTCGCCGCGCGGCGCGGCGATGAATTCCGTCAGCACGAGCAGGATGTACGGGATGTCGCGTTGCGCGAGCGTCGGCCACGCCCACAGCTTCAGCACGTCCGCGAGCTCGATCGCGCGCATGAAGCGCGCGATCCCGAACGCGGCCGCCGTCTGCCGGATCGTGTGCAGGTGCCGCTGCCAGTGCTGGAAGAAGGTTGCGCGGGCTCGCCGGCCGTGCTCGTCGAGCGGCGGGCCGAGGTGCACGGCGAGCGGGTTCGGCAGCGCGTCGTTGACGAGCGGGCAGCGCGCGAACTCGCCCGCGAGATGGACGAAGCGGCGCGCGTGCGAGCGGTCGCGCAACTGCACGACGTACAGCGCTTCCAGACAGAGCGGACAGCGCGCCCACCCGCGCGGGACGGGGTCCGCGCGACAGAGTTCGTCGACGTGGACCAGTCGATCCTCGACCGGGTGCAGCGCATATTCGAGCATCGGCCGTGCTTTCATGTCGGTGCCGGTCCGGCCCGGACGGCGCGGCGCTCGCGCGCCGGCGCCGCATGCGGGCCGTGAGATCAACGAAGAACGAAGTCAACCAGAAATCAGTATCCCGAATCAGACACGCGATATGTGACACGCCGATGTGCGGTTCGTGGCGATTGGCGGTTTTCGTGCCGACGGGCGGTGCGGCGGCGCGACCGGATGCCGGCGCGAACGGCCGGCGGCCGGCCGAGCGACTAACGCACGACTAACGCATGCCTAACGCGCGACGCCCAGCGATAGGCGCAGCCCGTCCATGATCCGTTGATAGCGCGCCCTCACTTCGTCGCGCGACGCGACGTTCGCGTTCGTGAAGCGCCCGGACCACGCGGGATTCCATCGATACGTGCCGTGGCCGATGCGGTCGCCGTCGGGGCCCGCGATCGTCGACTTGATCCGCGCGTCCCGGCCCGCGCCGGAATGCGTGTCGAACAGCGCGTCGAGATACGACTGGTATGCGCGGTACACGTCGTCGTCGAACAGGTGGCGGTAGACGTGGATCGTCTGGTCGAGCTCGCGCTTCGCGCGGATCACGTCGTCGGGCGAGATGTCCTTCCACGGGCCGACCCACGTGTAGAAGCACAGCAGGCGGTTGAGGAGCGGCGCGATCGTGTCGTAGAGCGCGAGCCGCTTTTCGATCAGCTTCTGGTTCGTCCACTGGACGAGCTCGAGCTGCTTGAGCCGATGGCTGACGAGCCAGCCGAACGCGGCGACGGAAACCGGCGTGAGCACGTCGGCGGCGAGCTTGACGATCTCCAGCGAATTCCAGGGATGCTCCGGCGTCGGCATGCGGGCTCCTTGTCGAAAAGCCCCAATTTAGCATCGCCCGCGGCCGCCGCGGCGCGCCCGCGTGTCATGCCGCCTGCTCGTACAGCGCGCGCACGTAGCGCAGGTGCCGCTCCGCCGCCGCGCGCGCGCGCTCGGGGTCCTTCGCGGCGATCGCCTCGTAGATCTCGGTGTGCTGCTCGAGGAGCGCGCGCTCCATCGCGTCCGCGTGGTTCACGAGCCGGTGCGACTTGTGCATCGATTCCTGCAGCAGCCCGTGGATGCCATGCATCACGTGGATTAGCGCGACGTTGTGCGTCGCATCGGCGATCGCGAGGTGGAAGTTCGCGTCGACTTCGGCGAGCCGGCCCGGCTCGTGCTTCAGCGAATGGCCCGCGAGCGTATCGAACGCGTCCTTGATCTTCGCGAGATCGCCAGGCGTCGCGCGCTCGGCCGCATACGCGGTCGAGATCGTTTCGAGGCCGTGGCGCAGCTCGAGCACGTCGTGGCTCGCCGCGGGGTCCTGCAACAGCAGATCGGCGAGCGGATTGGACACGACGGGCGCCGTGATGTCCGCGACGACGAAGCCGCCCCGCCCGACCGAGCCGATGAAGCCGTCCGCCTCGAGCCGCACGAGCGCCTCGCGCAGCGACGGGCGCGACACGCTCAGTTGCGCGGCGAGCTCGCGCTCGGTCGGCAGCTTCTGGCCGGGCAGCAGCTTGCCCGCCGAGATGAGCGACTTGATCTGGTCGGACACCACGTCGGACAGGCGCACGCGGGTATAGGACTCGACTGGCTGAAACGTCATGCACGGGCCTTCTGGACGGTTGGGTGGCGCGGACGCCGGCTTGCGCGGCCGGCCGTTCGTGCGCGTCGGCCGACCCGCGCCGGGGCGTGCCGGGCGTGTGACAGGCCGCGCGGAATTATACCCGGCGGGGCGCCGGCGACCTTCCGGGCCCATGCCGGCGCGGGTTTCGGCGCAATCGGCGGGTTGCTGATCGGCGTTTTCCCTGATCGCCCCGGCATTGACAGCCGGCCGTCATCTCACTATCTTGGCCAGCATGGTCAGACCAACTTGACCAAAGTATAGGGCATCGAAAGCGGTTCCGCGCGTTTGCGCGCGGGTTCTCTTCGACGCCCGTTCGTCGATGTCATCCGTTCAAGCCAAGCAGCGGCCGCGGCGAGCGGCCGGACCAAACACATGGACTCATCCCCGCAGACCGCCGGCGCTTCCGGCGGCACCCGCGAGACGCCGCGCGTCGGCCTGTTCGTCACGTGCCTCGCGAATCTCTTCCGGCCGAGCGCCGCGCTCGCGGCCGTGCAATTGCTCGAATCAGCCGGCTGCACGGTCGACGCGCCGCGCGCGCAGACCTGCTGCGGCCAGCCGGCGCTGAACAGCGGCGATTTCGGCGACGCGCGCGGCATCGCGCGCCGCACGATCGAAGTATTCGAGCGCTACGACTACGTCGTCGCGCCGTCCGGCTCGTGCATCCGCACGCTGCGCCACGACTATCCGGACCTGTTCGCGAACGATCCCGCATGGAAGCCGCGCGCCGAGCGGCTCGCCGCGCGCGCGCACGAGCTGACGAGCTTTCTCGTCGACGTGCTCGGCTGGGCGGGCCCCGAGCGCGCCGCGGTGCCGGATTGCACGCTCGCCTATCACGACACCTGCTCGGGCCTGCGCGGCCTCGGCATCCAGGCGCAGCCGCGCGCGCTGCTCGCGCGCGTCGAGGGCGTCGCGCTGAAGGAAATGAAGGACGCCGAAGTCTGCTGCGGCTTCGGCGGCACGTTCTGCGTGAAGTATCCGGAGATCTCGACGAAGATCGTGTCCGACAAGACCGCGAATGTCGCCGCGAGCGGCGCGACCGTGCTCGCGGGCGGCGATCTCGGCTGCCTGATGAACATCGGCGGGCGGCTCAAGCGCGAGGGGAGCCCGGTGCGCGTCTATCACGTCGCCGAAGTGCTGGCCGGCATGAACGTCGAGCCGATCTGCGGGGAGGGCGAATGAGCGCGCAACCCTTGGCCGCGCCGGCGACGTTCAAGGCGCGCGCGAGCGCCGCGCTGCACGACGCGCAGCTTCAGGAGGCGCTCGGCATGCTCGGCGAGGGCTGGATCGAGAAGCGGCGGCGCGTCGTGTCGCTTTTGCCCGAATTCGAGATGCTGCGCGAGCGCGCGAAGGCCGTGAAGGACCACGTGCTCGCGAATCTCGATACGTATCTCGAACGCTACGAGGCGGCCGTCACGCGCGCGGGCGGCGTCGTTCACTGGGCGAGCGACGCGGCGCAGGCGCGCGAGATCGTGCTGAAGATCTGCCGCGACGCGAACGCGAAGACGGTCACGCGCGGCAAGTCGATGGTCGGCGAGGAGATCGGCCTGCCCGCCGCGCTCGAGGGCGCGGGGATGGAAGTCGTCGAGACCGATCTCGGCGAATACATCGTGCAGCTCGCGCACGAAGGGCCGAGCCACATCGTGTTCCCGGCGCTGCACAAGACGATCGGTCAGGTTACCGAACTGTTCGCCGGGCACCATTCGCCCGCGCAGTACGACGGGCCGCGCGAGAGCGTCGCGGACGTTGTCGGCGAGGCGCGCCAGGTGTTGCGCGAGAAGTTCTTCGTCGCGGACGTCGGCATCACCGGCGCGAACTTTCTCGTCGCCGAGACGGGCTCGAACGTGATCTGCACGAACGAGGGCAACGGCGATCTGACGTCGACGCTCGCGCGCGTGCACATCGTGACGGCGGGCATCGAGCGCGTCGTGCCGACGCTCGACGACGTCGCGCTGTTCGTGCGCCTGCTCGGGCGCAGCGCGACGGGGCAGGAGATCACGTCGTACACGACGTTCAGCACGGGCCCGAAGCGCGGCGACGATCTCGACGGGCCGCAGGAATACCACGTCGTGCTCGTCGACAACGGCCGCACGCGGATGCTCGCGGGCGAATTTCGCGACATGCTGCGCTGCATCCGCTGCGGCGCGTGCATGAACCATTGCCCGGTGTACGGCGCGGTCGGCGGGCATGCGTATGGCTGGGTCTATCCGGGGCCGATGGGCGCCGTCCTCACACCGCTCTTGCAAGGCATCGAGCACGACACCGATCTGCCGAACGCGTGCACGCTGAACGGGCGTTGCGCGGAGGTCTGCCCGGTGAAGATTCCGCTGCCGACGCTGCTGAAGAAACTGCGCGGGATGCAGTTCGACGCGCGGCTCACCGCGCCCGGCACGCGTTTTCTGCTGCGCGCGTTCGGCGCGGTCGCGCGGCGGCCGGCGCTCTATCACTGGCTCACGCGCGCCGGCGCGCGCGTGCTGCGCGCACTCGGCGGCAAGCGCGGCAGCATCGCGCGCGTGCCGTTCGCATCCGGCTGGACCGATTCGCGCGAATTGCCGAAACCGCCGCCGCGCACGTTCTTCGAGACGTGGGACGCGACGCGCGCGAATCCGCGTCGGGAGGGCGGCCGATGAGCGCGCGCGACGACATTCTCGGCCGTATCCGCGCGGCGCTCGGCAACGAGCGCGCGCAACGCGCCGCGCAGTTTCCCGCGCCGGCGCCGGCGCGAACGGCGGGGGCGGGCGCGTCCGATGCGTCACGCGCGTCGGACGCGCGTGGGGCGCTCGATTCGAACGCGGCGTCTTTTTCCGCATCGGCCGCCGCGCGCGATCCGGCGATCTCGCCCGGCGGCGTTGATCTCGTCGCGCGCTTCGCGGCGAAGGCGCAGCAGGTGTCCGCGGCATGCGCGCACATCGCGACGGCCGCCGATGCGCCGGCCGCCGTCGATGCGTATCTGCGCGACGCGGGGCTCGCCGATGCGCCGCTCGTCGTGGCCGCGGCGCTCGACGCATTGCCGTGGCGCGCGCATTGCGCGCTGCCCGGCGTCGATCTGCGCCGCGATGGGCTCGTCAGCGTCACGCCGTCGTTCGCGGCGATCGCGGAGACGGGCAGCGTCGTGTGCCTGTCGTCGAGCGCGACGCCGACGTCGCTGAACTTCGTCGCCGCGACGCACGTCGTGCTCGTGAATCGCAGCGCGATCGTCGCGACGATGGAGGATGCGTGGGCGCGCGTGCGCGCGACGGTCGCGACGCTGCCGCGCGCGGTCAACGTGATCACGGGGCCGTCGCGCACCGCCGACGTCGAGCAGACCGTGCAGGTCGGCGTGCATGGCCCGAAGCGCGTGCTCGTGCTGATTTGCGACGACGCGTAATGATCTGCGCCGGTCCGCGCCGGATGTGCGCGGCGCGCGGCCGGGTTCGACGCAGCGGTGTGTCGATCGCCGCGCGGCGCAGGCCGAGCGCGGCGAGCCGATTAATGGGCGAAGCCGTGCGTCGTGGGCCCGGCAATTCGCCGGCATCGCCCCTCCCGGCACGGACACGGAACCGCAGTCAGCAGCATGCGGTGCGCGACGACGAACGACGCGCGCCGCACCGAAACCAAAGCGCCGGCACCGACCGGCGCGCCGATACGAACGGCCCGCGAGGCCGTCGCCCATTCAGGTTCATTCACGGAAGGAGACACACGTGCAGGTTTGGAACCAGGTCTATCTGCCGCTCGGCGGCGTCGGCTGGTCGGCGCTCGCCGCCGGCGCGCCGATCATTCTGTTCTTCGTGTCGCTCGCGGTGCTGCGGCTCAAGGGACACGTCGCGGGCGCGCTCACGCTTGCGCTCTCGCTCGTCGTCGCGATCGCCGTCTACGGGATGCCCGCCGAGCGCGCGCTCGCGTCGGCGGCCTACGGCTTCGCGTATGGTCTGTGGCCGATCGCGTGGATCATCGTTACCGCGGTGTTCCTCTACAAGATCGTGGTGAAGAGCGGCCAGTTCGACATCATCCGCAGCTCGATCGTGTCGCTGACCGACGATCAGCGGTTGCAGATGCTGTTGATCGGCTTCTCATTCGGCGCGTTTCTCGAAGGCGCGGCGGGCTTCGGCGCGCCGGTCGCGATCACGTCCGCGCTGCTCGTCGGCCTCGGCTTCAATCCGCTCTACGCGGCGGGCCTGTGCCTGATCGCGGATACCGCGCCCGTCGCGTTCGGCGCGCTCGGGATTCCGGTGATCGTCGCGGGCCAGGTGTCGGGCCTCGATCCGATGGCGGTCGGCGCGATGGCGGGACGCCAGTTGCCGCTCCTGTCGTTCTTCCTGCCGTTCTGGCTCGTGTTCGTGATGGACGGCGTGAAGGGCGTGCGCGAGACGTGGCCCGCCGCGCTCGTCGCGGGCGGCAGCTTCGCGTTTGTGCAATTCTTCACGTCGAACTACATCGGGCCCGAGCTGCCCGACGTGACGTCGGCGCTCGCGAGCCTCGTCGCGCTCGCGTCGTTCCTGAAGGTGTGGCGGCCGTTGCGCGCGCGCGAGGCCGCGCGCGCGGCGGCGGTCGTGCCGGCGGGCGGCGGCGCGCTCGCGCTAGGCGGCATGCCGGGCGGCCTGGGCGGCGCGCGCGCGACGGGCGGCCGGCAGCCTTCGCCGTATTCGTTCGCGCAGATCGCGCGCGCGTGGTCGCCGTTCGTCGTGCTGACCGTGATGGTGACGATCTGGAGCATGAAGCCGTTCAAGGCGCTGTTCGCGAAGGGCGGCGCGCTCGCGTTCACGACGCTGTCATTCCACGTTCCGCATCTCGACAAGCTCACGCAGAAGATGGCGCCCGTCGTCGCGCATCCGACGCCCGTGCCTGCGGTATTCAACTGGGATCTGCTCGCGGCGACGGGCACCGCGATCCTGCTGTCGGCGATCGTATCGATGGCAATCCTGAACGTTCCGGCGCGCACCGGCGTGCGCACGTTCTTCGAGGTGCTGAAGGAGCTGAAGCGCCCGGTGCTGTCGATCGGCCTCGTGCTCGCGTTCGCGTTCGTCGAGAACTATTCGGGAATGTCGACGACGCTTGCGCTGCTGCTCGCGGGCACGGGCGCGGCGTTTCCGTTCTTCTCGCCGCTGCTCGGCTGGATCGGCGTGTTCCTGACGGGCTCGGACACGTCGTCGAACGCGCTGTTCTGCTCGCTGCAGGCGACCACCGCGCAGCAGATCGGCGTGCCGGGCACGCTGCTCGTCGCGGCGAACACGACGGGCGGCGTCGCGGGCAAGATGATCTCGCCGCAGTCGATCGCGGTCGCGTGCGCGGCCGTCGGCCTCGTCGGCCACGAGGCGGACCTGTTCCGCTTCACGCTGCGGCACAGCCTGTTCTTCGCGCTAATCGTCGGCGTGATGACCTGCGTGCAGGCGTACTGGCTGACGGGGATGATCGCGCACTGAATGCGCGGGCGGCGAACGCATCCGCGCGTTCGCCGTCGATCGTGACAGTGAGCGCTGTTTCGTTCACGCCGGCGCATGCGGGCGGCGAGCGGGGCGCGTGCATGCGCCGCGTCTGTTCGCTTGCGCCGTTTCGTACGGACTGCCGTGTAAAGATTTGCTACAACCTTTTGCTTGGAACGACGGACGAGACCTCCTATTCTGGCGGATTTACGAGATACGCCGCGCCCGGCGCGGCGTTCGTCGATTGATCACAGGAGGTCACGCATGACGCGTTCCGTCGATTCCGGCGTCATTTTTCTCGCACGGCTCCTGCTCGCCGTGCTGTTCCTCTGGGACGGCGCGATGAAGCTGATGGGCTACGGCGAGTTCGTCGGCTATCTGAAGGGGCTCGGCGTGCCGTTCGCGCAGGTCGCGGCGCCCGCGGTCGTCGCGCTCGAAACGCTCGGCGGCGTGCTGCTCGTCGTCGGCTACAAGGTGAGGCCGCTCGCGCTCGTGCTGGCGATCTACACGCTCGCGGCCGCGCTGTTCGGACACAATTTCTGGGACGCGACCAATTCGGCCTTGCAGCGCGACATGGCCGTGCATTTCTGGAAGAACGTCGCGATCGCGGGCGGCTTCCTGCTGTTGTACGTGACGGGCGCGGGCGGCGCCAGCATCGACGGCGCGCGGCGGCCGTCGTCGTCTTACGGGTCGCTGCGCTGAGCGATCAGCGGGGCTCGCGCATGGCGGCTTCGCTCGATGCGCCGCCATGCGTCGGCCGCATTCGGCGAGCGCGCGTCGCTCAGCGCGCGTTCGCGTTCGCCGGCTTGCCCGACGCCGCCGGATGCGGCGTGCCGCGCACGGCGGCCGCCATCGCCGCGGCGATCACGAAGAGCGCGGCCGACACGTGCGCCGACGCATGCAATCCCGACACGATTTCCGCCGGCAGCGCGCCGCTCGCGAGCGCGCCGAACGCGGCGACGCCGATCGCGCCGCCCGCCTGCCGCGCGGCGTTGAGCACGGCGGACGCGGTGGCGGCGCGCGCGCGCTCGACCGATGCGAGCACCGCCGTCGTCATCGCGGGCACCGCGAGTCCCATGCCGCCCGGAATCAGCAGGAACGGCACGACGAGCGCCGCGACCGGCGTGTCCGCGCGCACGGCGCTCAGCAGCGCGAACCCGGTCGCGCCGATCAGCGCGCCGACGATCATCGGCCCGCGCGGGCCGTAATGCGCGGTCGCCCAGCCGCTCGCGACGTTCGACAGCAGGAAGCCGCCCGTGAGCGGCAGGAACGCGAGCCCCGCCTCGAGCGGCGTGTCGTGGCGCACACGCTGCAAATACAGGCTCAGCACGAAGATGATTCCGTAGTACGACAGATTCATGCAGACGCCGAACAGCACGGCGACGCTGAACGTGCGCCGCCTGAACAGCGCGAGCGGCATCATCGGATGCGCGCTGCGCGATTCGACGAACACGAACGCGGCGGCGGCCGCGAGCGCGATGGCGACGAGCGCCGGACGCCAGTCGATGACCGCGCCGGTGAAGAGCGTCAGCGCGGCGACGGCGAGGCACTGGCCAGGCAGATCGATGCCGCGCGCGCCGCCATGACCGGATGCGGCCGCTGCGCGCCGTTCGTCCTTGCCGATCCACAGGAACGTCGCGACGAGGCCCGCCGCGCACAGCGGCAGATTGACGAAGAAGATGCTGCGCCAGCCGAACTGCGCGATCAGCGCGCCGCCGAGCACCGGGCCCGCCGCGATCGAGATCGCGCCCGACGCGGTCCACCAGCCGACCGCGCGCGCCCGTAGCCGCGGATCGTGCGCGCACGCGTGGTTGAGCAGCGCGAGCGAATTCGGCAGCATCGCGGCCGCCGCGAATCCTTGCAGCGCGCGCGCCGCGACGAGCGTCGTCGCGTTCGCGGCGACGCCGCAGACGAACGACGCGAGCGCGAACAGCGCGAGCCCGGCCGCGAACAGGCGTCGCGCGCCGAAGCGGTCGCCGAGCGCGCCGGCCGACAGCATCAGGCCGGCGACCGCAAGCGTGTATGCGTCGACGATCCATTGCAGGCCCGCGACGCTCGCATTCAGATCGATGCCGACCCGCGCGAGCGCGACGTTGACGATCGTCGCGTCGAGTTGCGTGATCACGAAGCCCGCGCTCACGGTCGATACGATCCGCACGAGCGCGGCGCGGGAAAGGGCGGGGTGGGGAATGTGCGTGTCCATGCGCGCATCGTAGTGCGGTGCGGGACAGCGACGTTGCGGAGTCTTCTGAAATGTCGAATGCGGGTGCGGGTGCGGGCGGCGTTGCGCCGCCCGCGCGGCCGACGCTATTCGGCGTCCTTCGAAAACAGCATCGCGACCGCGCCGAGCACGCAGATCGCGGCGACATAGTGCGCCGGCGCGAGCGAATTCGATTTCATCAGCAGCGACACGATCACCGGCGTGAGCCCGCCGAATACCGCGTACGCGATGTTGTACGAGAACGAGATGCCCGAGAAGCGCACGACGGCCGGAAAGCTCTTCACCAGCACGGACGGCACCGCGCCGATCGTGCCGACGGCGAAGCCCGCGAGCCCGTAGAGCGGCACGAGGCGCGCCGTGTCGACGGCGATCTGCGTGTACATCGCGTAATAGCACGCGGCGAGCGTGACGCCGCCGATCGACAGCACCGCTTTCCCGCCGAAGCGGTCCGCGAGCGAGCCGGCGGTGATGCAGCCGGCCGTCAGGCAGAGCGTCGCGACGCTGTTCGCGAACAGCGCGGTCGCGGGTGCGATATGGAACTGCTTTTGCAGCAGCGTCGGCGTCATCAGGATCACGACGACGATCGCCGCCGACAGCATCCACGTGATCAGCATCGACACGATCACCGTGCGGCCGTGGTCGCGGATCACCGCTTTCAGCGGGATCTCGGCCGCGAGCGCCTTGCGCGCCTTCATCTCGGCGAACACGGGCGTCTCGTGCAGCCAGCGGCGCAGGTAGACGGAGACGAGGCCGAACCCGCCGCCGAGCAGGAACGGGATGCGCCATCCGAACGCGGCGACCTCGGCCGTCGAGAAACGGCTGTTGACGGCCGTCGCGACGAGCGAGCCGAGCAGGATGCCGATCGTGAGGCCCGCCGTCAGCGTGCCGCACGCATAGCCGATGCGCTGCGGCGGCACGTGCTCGGACACGAACACCCACGCGCCCGGCACTTCGCCGCCCACCGCCGCGCCTTGCAGCACGCGGAACAGCAGCAGCATGACGGGCGCGAGGATGCCGACGCTGTCGTAGGTGGGCAGCAGGCCCATCAGGAGCGTCGGCACCGACATCAGCAGCACGCTCAGCGTGAACATCCGCTTGCGGCCGACGAGGTCGCCGAAGTGCGCCATCACGATGCCGCCGAGCGGCCGCGCGAGATAGCCGGCCGCGAAGATGCCGAACGTCTGCAACTGGCGCAGCCAGTCGGGGATGTCGTGCGGAAAGAACAACTGGCCGAGCGCGGGCGCGAAGAACACGAAGATGATGAAG
The DNA here is from genome assembly GCF_001513745.1 of Burkholderia humptydooensis. Lineage (NCBI taxonomy): Bacteria > Pseudomonadati > Pseudomonadota > Betaproteobacteria > Burkholderiales > Burkholderiaceae > Burkholderia > Burkholderia humptydooensis. Next base: position 434,586 of record NZ_CP013382.1, read on the forward strand.
TCGTAGAACTCCAGCGCGCCGCCCAACGCGGCGAGGCCCAGGGTCTTGTAGTCGCGGCCCGTCAGGGCGCGAGGCGCGGCGTTCGAGGCGGCGCTCAGTTCGGAAGCAGGCATGGTCAGGGCGATCTTGGTTCGAATGGTTGTGTACCGCGCGGAAAACGGAGCCGGGCGGCGGGCCTCGTCGTCGAACAGACGGTGCAACGCGCGGGATGGCGCACGGGACACGGCCCGTGCGGCGGCCGGATGGGAGCCGCGCGGAAGACGAACGTGACGCGATGCCGGCGATTCTACAGGACTGACGAATCGCCGACGGCCGCGCCGGCATCGTGGAAATCGGCAATTGCCGGCGGGCGGAAAACCATGTGCGGGGGGCGCCGCCCGCTTGCGCGGCGACGCGGGCGGCTGCGGGCGGCGCGAGCCGCTACGGGCGACGCGGCCGGCGCGTCAGTCGAGCAGCGCGACGATCTCGTCGTAGAGCCGGGCCGGGATTCGCACGCCGTTCGCAACGCTGCGCGCGCGGGCGTCGAAGCGCCGCTGCGACGGCAGCCGCGCGCCCTGCGCGACGATCGCGCCGAGCATCCGCTCGCCGCGCGCGAGGCCGGCGTCGAGCGCGTCGCCGAGAAACACCTTCGGATCGAGCGCGATCACGAGCTCGCCGTGGCACGGCGTCGCGCCGGCGCCTTCGTCGAACGCGAGCGATTCGGCGCTCGTCAGGTCGCCGATCAGCGCGCCGGCGAGGAGCTCGATCATCGCCGCGAGCGCCGAGCCCTTGTGAGCGCCGAACGTGCGCATCGCGCCTTGCAGCGCGGCCTTCGGATCGGTGGTCGGCGCGCCGTTCGCGTCGATCGCCCAGTGCGGCGGAATCGGCCTGCCCTCTTTCGCGTGCAGCTCGATGTCGCCGCGCGCGATCGCGCTCGTCGCGAAATCGAACACGAACGGCGTGCCGCCCGGGCGCGGCCACGCGAACGCGAGCGGGTTCGTGCCGAACACCGGCTGCGTGCCGCCTTCCGGCGCGACCCAGCTATGGCTCGGATTCATCGCGAGGCCGGCGAGGCCGTGCGCGGCGATCGCCTCGACCTCCGGCCACAGCGCGGAGAAGTGATAGCAGCGGTTGATCGCCATCGCGGCGATGCCGTGCTGCCGAGCCATCTCGATGAGCACCGGCAGCCCGGTCTCGAACGCGAGCAGCGAGAAGCCGCGATGCGCATCGACCGCGACGATCGACGACGACAGCCGGCGCAGCGTCGGCGCCGCGTGCGGATCGACCTTGCCGAGGCGCAGCGAGCGCGCGCAGACGAGCAGCCGGTAGACGCCGTGCGAATGGCATTCGTCGCGCTGGCCCTGCGTGATCACGTTCGCGATCGCGTGCGCGTGCGCGTCGGACAGCCCGTGGCGCGCGAGCACGCGCAGCGCGAGCGAGCGCACGTCGTCGAGCGACAGGACGACGTCCGGGCGCGCGAGCGCTTGCGGATCAGTCATCGCGGGCCTCCCGCGGCGCGAGCGCGCCGTCGATGCGTTGCGGCACGCGCAGCGGGTTGCCGTCGCGAAGCGCGTCGGGCAGCAGCGCATCGGGCACGTCCTGATACGACACGGGCCGCAGGAAGCGCTCGATCGCGCGCGCGCCGACCGACGTCGTGCGCGTGTCCGAGGTCGCCGGGAACGGCCCGCCGTGCACCATCGCGTGGCCGACCTCAACGCCCGTGCCGAAGCCGTTCACGAGGATGCGGCCGGCGCGGCGCTCGAGCGTCGGGCGCAGCGCGGCGAACAGCGGCGCGTCGCTGTCGCCGAGATGCGCGGCGATCGTCAGTTGGCCTTCGAGCGACTTCAGCACGCGGTGCAGCGCGTCGGCATCCGCGCAGCGCACGACGAGCGACGCCGGGCCGAACACTTCGTCGCGCAGTTCGTCGCGCGACACGAACGCATCGGCCGTCGTCGCGAACAGCGCGGCGCGCGCCTGGTGGCGCCCGCCCGAGGGGCCTTCGCCGAGCCGCTCGACCGCGCCGTGCGACGCGAGCCGCGCGACGCCTTCGCAGTAGCTCGCGTGGATGGGCGGCGTGAGCATCGTCTGCGCGGCGGCGGCGCCGATCGCGGCCGCCGCGGCCTTCTCGAACGCGCGCAGCGCCGGGCCGTCGATGGCGAGAATCAGCCCCGGATTCGTGCAGAACTGGCCCGCGCCGAGCGTGAGCGACGCGACGAACTGCTGCGCGATCGCGTCATGCCGCGCGGCGAGCGCGCCGGGCATGAGCAGCACCGGGTTGATCGAACTCATCTCCGCGTAGACGGGAATCGGCTCGGGCCGCGCAGCCGCGATGTGCATCAGCGCGACGCCGCCGCGCCGCGAGCCCGTGAAGCCGACCGCCTTGATCCGCGGATCGGCGACGAGCGCCTGGCCGATCTCGCGCGACGCGTCGAACAACAGCGAGAACACGCCGGCCGGCAGCCCGCACTCGCGCACGGCCGCCTGGATCGCACGGCCGACGAGCTCGGACGTGCCGGGATGCGCGGAATGCGCCTTGACGATCACCGGGCACCCGGCCGCGAGCGCGGACGCGGTGTCGCCGCCCGCGACCGAGAACGCGAGCGGAAAATTCGACGCGCCGAACACGGCGACGGGTCCGATCGCGACGTTGCGCAGCCGCAGGTCGACGCGCGGAAGCGGCTTGCGGTCCGCGCGCGCGGGGTCGATGCGCGCGTCGATGAACCCGCCGTCGCGCACGATGGCCGCGAACAGCCCGAGCTGCGCGACGGTGCGCGCGCGCTCGCCTTCGATCCGCGCGCGCGGCAGCCCCGATTCGGCCGCGCAGCGCTCGATCAGCGCGTCGCCGAGCGCGACGATGTGCCGGCCGATCGCATCGAGAAACGCGGCGCGCGCGCCGGGCGCCGTTTCCCGATACGCGTCGAACGCATCGTCGGCGAGCGCGCACGCGGTTTCCAGATCGCGCGGGCTCGCGCCGCCGAACGGGGGTTCGAGCGGCGCGCCGGTCGCGGCCTCGATCGCGCGAAACGAGCCGTTCTGCCCTGGCACCGCGGATTGACCGATCAAAAGCTGGCCTGTGAGTCGCATGATTCTCCTCGAAAAAGTGCGGGCCGGGCGTTGCCGGCCCGGCCGATGAAAAAAGGGAGGCGCCCGGCCCGCGCGTCAGTTCTCGTCGTCGTCGAGCTGCAGCTTCGCGGGCGGCACGCCGGTATGCGCGCCCCAGTAGTAGATGACGAGCGCGATGGCCGCGACGACGAGCGTGTCGTACGGATGCGCGAGCTGCCCGGTGCCGCCGAAGCCGCCGAAATACGACGCGACGATCATCAGCGCGTAGAACGCGATCAGCCACGCGGACGAGCGCACCTGCTCGGCGAGGCTCAGATGCGCGGTGGGCACCCAGCGGCGGCACGCGAGATAGACGGCGAACATCGCGATCTGCAGCCCGAGCAGCCACGACACGGTGCTCCAGCCGGACCAGTAGACGATCAGCGCGGCGATCACGAACGAAGCGGGGCCGGTGATCGCGAACGCGCTCGCGCGAAACGGCCGCGGCAGGCTGGGCGCGGTACGGCGCAGCGCGGCCACCGACACGGGCGCGACCGCGTAGCTCAGCACGAGCGCGGCCGATACGGTATTGATGAGCGCCTCCCACGACGGAAACGGCAGCGTCCAGAAGATCGCGAGCGCGAACGTGAGCCACAGCCCCGCGCGCGGGATGCCGGACGCCTCGTCGACGCGCGTGAACACCTTGAAGAACGTGCCCGTCTTCGCCCAGCCGTAGACGACGCGCGGCGTCGCGTTCATGTAGATGTTGCCGCAGCCGGAGGGCGAGATCATCGCGTCGGCGACGACCATGTACGCGAGCCAGCCGACGCCGAGCGCGAGCGCGATGTCGCGGTACGGCAGCGAGAAGGCCTTGCTGATGTCGTGCCAGCCGCCCGCGAGCATCGCGCCCGGAATGCTGCCGAGGAACGCGAGCTGCAGCAGCACGTAGATCAGCGTGGACAGCACGATCGACAGGATCAGCGCGATCGGGATCGTGCGCTGCGGATCGCGCACCTCGCTCGCGACCGACACGATCGGCGTGAGGCCGAGATACGCGAAGATGATGCCGCCCGCCGACACGGCCATCTCGACGCCGGGCATGCCGAACGGCGCGAAGCCGTGCATCGTCAGGTTCGCGGGCTTGAAGAACGCGAACAGCACGACGATCACCGACAGCGGCACGACGAACTTGAACACGCTGATCACGTTGTTCGCCTTCGCGAACGTCTTCACGCTCGAATAGTTCAGGTAGAAGAAGAAACAGAGGAGGGCCGCCTGCACGAGCCAGCCGAGCGTCGTCGGATTGCCCGAGCCCGCGGCGCTCAGGCCCGGAAACCACGCGGCCGCATACTGGCGCGCGGCGACGACCTCGATCGCGATCAGGCTCGAGAACGCGATCAGCGTGATCGCGCCCATCAGATAGCCGAGCAGCGGGCCGTGCGAGAACACCGGATAGCGGACGACGCCGCCCGCGCGCGGCAGCGCCGCGCCGAGCTCGCAGTAGACGATGCCGAGCAGCAGCACCGCGAAGCCGCCGAGCAGCCACGAGAAGATGCCGGCCGGGCCCGCGATCGTCGACACGTGGCTCGCGGCGAACAGCCACCCCGAGCCGAAGATCGCGCCGAGGCCGATGAAGGTCAGGTCGGTGAGCGACAGTTGTTTCTTGAACTTGCCGGGTCCGGCGTCGGTGGGCGCGGGCCGCGCGAGCGGCACGGATCGCTGGGCATTGCCTTGGGCGGGCATGGGTTTTGTCTCCGTGATTGGTGGATTTGTTCGATCGGCTGCAGGGCGAGGCGCGGCGGCTCGCGCGGTTGAAGCCCGTGCCGGTCAGGTCGGCTTCGAGGGCTTGGCTGCGGCATGCGGGATCGCGCAGGACCGTGCGGGCGTGGCGTCGTCACGGTTTCGCGCGCGGCGCGGCCGCCGCGCATCGGACGGGGAGCAGGCGGCGCGCGCGTGGTTCGCGACTGCGGCCGCATACCCGGGGCGACGCGCGCCGCCGCGGCCGCGTCGCTCAGAGGCCGACGTCCGGCAGCGCCGGGCGCGTTTCGAGCGCCTTCGCGACGATCGCCTTCACCTGCGCCAGCGTGTCGCCTTGCAGCGCGAGGCGCGGCGGGCGCGTGAGCGCGCTGCCGCGGCCGACGAGCTCTTCGCACAGCTTGATGCACTGGACGAGGTCCGGGCGCGCGTCGAGGTGCAAGAGCGGCATGAACCAGCGATACAGCGCGAGCGCTTCGTCGAAGCGCTTCTGCTTCGCGAGGCGGAACAGCGTCTCGCCTTCCTTCGGGAACGCGTTCGACATCCCCGACACCCAGCCCTGCGCGCCGACCGCGATGCTCTCGACGACGACGTCGTCGAGGCCCGCGAACAGCACGAAGCGATCGCCGACCGCGTTGCGCAGGTCGATGAAGCGGCGCGTGTCGCCCGACGAATCCTTGAAGCAGACGATGTTCTCGCAGTCCTGCAGCGCGATCAGCACGTCGGGCGTCACGTCGTTCTTGTAGATCGGCGGATTGTTGTAGACCATCACCGGCAGATCGGTGCCCGTCGCGACCGCGCGAAAGTGCGCGGCCGTCTCGTGCGGCTTCGCCGAGTAGACGAGCGCGGGCATCACCATCACGCCGTCCACGCCCGCGCGCTGCGCCTCGCGCACCGTGTTGCGCGCGAACCCGGTCGTGAACTCGGCGATGCCGGCGATCACCGGCACCTTGCCGCCCGCCGCGTCGCGCGCGGCCTCGATCACCTGGAGCTTTTCCGACGTGGACAGCGACGTGTTCTCGCCGACCGTGCCGCAGACGACGAGGCCCGACACGCCGTCGTTCACCAGGTTCTTCACGACGCGGTGCGTCGCGTCGACATCGAGGGAGAAGTCCGGCTTGAACTGGGTGCTGACGGCGGGGAAGACCCCGCTCCATTGAATGGCGTTACGGCTCACTGAGTATCTCCTACGTTCGAATGAGGTGGCCGACGGGGGGCGTCGGTGCGTGATTCAGTATCGCCGTCGGAAAGCCGCGAGGCTTGAGCCTTTTCCAACCGTGAAAAGATGAAATCGGCACAATCGGGGCGCGATCCGCCGCCGCGCGCGCCGGGCTGTGCCGATTTCGTCGCGCGCATCATCGAAAACCCACAAGCGGCGCGCTGCGCGACAAGGGAAGCTATGCGCATTTCCACCTTGGACTGATGCGACATGAAGCACATCCACATCATCGATTCGCACACGGGCGGCGAACCCACGCGCGTCGTCGTGTCCGGCTTCCCGCCGCTCGGCGGCGGGCCGATGGCCGAGCGCCTCGCCGCGCTCGCGCGCGACCACGATCGCTATCGCACGGCATGCATCCTCGAGCCGCGCGGCAGCGACGTGCTCGTCGGCGCGCTGTTGTGCGAGCCGGTTTCGGCCGGCGCGGCGGCGGGCGTGATCTTCTTCAACAACGCGGGCTATCTCGGCATGTGCGGGCACGGCACGATCGGGCTCGTGCGCACGCTGCACCACATGGGCCGCATCGCGCCCGGCGTGCACCGGATCGAGACGCCGGTGGGCGATGTCGAGGCGACGCTGCACGACGATCTGTCGGTGAGCGTGCGCAACGTGCTCGCGTACCGGCACGCGAAGGACGTCGTCGTCGACGTGCCGGGGCACGGCGCGGTGACGGGCGACGTCGCGTGGGGCGGCAACTGGTTCTTCCTCGTGAGCGACCACGGCCAGCGCGTCGCGGGCGAGAACGTGGCGGCGCTGACCGCGTACGCGTCGGCCGTGCGCGCGGGGCTCGAGCGCGCGGGCGTGACGGGCCGCGACGGCGCTCGGATCGACCACATCGAGCTCTTCGCCGACGATCCCGAGCACGACAGCCGCAGCTTCGTGCTGTGCCCGGGCCACGCATACGACCGCTCGCCGTGCGGCACCGGCACGAGCGCGAAGCTCGCGTGCCTCGCGGCCGACGGCAAGCTCGCGGCGGGCGCCGTGTGGCGGCAGGCGAGCGTGATCGGCAGCGCGTTCACGGCGAGCTACGCACCGGCCGAAGGCGGCATCGTGCCGACGATCCGCGGCAGCGCGCATCTGAGCGCCGAGGCGACGCTCCTGATCGAGGACGACGATCCGTTCGGCTGGGGCATCGCGTCGTGATCGATGCGAAGACCGACGTCATCGTGATCGGCGCGGGCATCGTCGGCGCCGCGTGCGCGCACGAGTTCGCGCAGCGCGGGCTGCGCGTCGTCGTCGTCGACGACGGCAGCGGCGGCGCGACGGGCGCGGGCATGGGCCACCTGGTCGCGATGGACGACAACGCGGCCGAGCTCGCGCTCACGCATTACTCGATCGGGCTGTGGGGCGCGCTGCGCGACGCGATGCCGGAAGGCTGCGCGTATCGCAACTGCGGCACGCTGTGGCTCGCGGCCGACGCGCACGAGATGGACCTCGCGCGCGCGAAGCAGGCGGCGCTCGCCGAGCGCGGCGTCGCGGGCGCGCTGATCGACCGCGCGGCGCTCGCCGCGCTCGAGCCGATGCTGCGCGCGGATCTCGGCGGCGCGCTGAAGATACCGGGCGACGGCATCCTGTACGCGCCCGTCGCCGCGCGCTGGCTGCTGGAGCGGCTGCCGGGCGTCGCGCTGCGGCGCGCGAGGGCGGTGGCGGTCGACGGCGCGAGCGTCGCGCTCGAAAGCGGCGGCGTGCTGCGCGCGGACGCCGTCGTCGTCGCGAACGGCGTCGCCGCGCGCGCGCTCGTGCCCGGGCTGCCGCTGCGGCCGAAGAAGGGCCATCTGCTGATCACCGACCGCTATCCGGCGCGGGTGTCGCACCAGCTCGTCGAGCTCGGCTACGCGGCGAGCGCGCATGCGAGCGACGGCACGTCGGTCGCGTTCAACGTGCAGCCGCGGCCAACCGGGCAACTGCTGATCGGCTCGTCGCGGCAGTTCGACACCGAGGACCCGCGCGTCGAGGCGCCCGTGCTCGCGCGGATGCTGCGGCGCGCGCTCGGCTATCTGCCCGCGCTCGCCGGCCTGAACGGCATTCGCGCGTGGACGGGCTTTCGCGCGGCGAGCCCCGACGGCCTGCCGCTGCTGGGCGAGCATCCGTCGCGGCGCGGCCTGTGGCTCGCGGTCGGGCACGAGGGGCTCGGCGTGACGACCGCGCCCGGCAGCGCACGCGTGCTCGCCGCGCTGATGTTCGGCGAGCGCGCGGCGATCGACGCCGGGCCGTATCTGCCGGGGCGTTTCCTGTCGACATCGAAATCGGCCGTGGCCGGAGAGCTTCAATGATCATTTATCTGGATCGCCGCCCGCTCGACGTGGCCGACGGGATGACTGTCGCGGCCGCGCTCGCGCTCACCGGCGACGACACGACGCGCGCGTCGTGCACCGGCGCCGCGCGCGCGCCGTTTTGCGGGATGGGCATTTGCCACGAGTGCCGGGTGACGGTCGACGGGCGGCGCAGGCTCGCGTGCCAGACGCTCTGCCGCGAAGGCATGCAGGTGGAGCGCACGCGATGACAAACGAGGTTTTGACGGTCGACGTCGCGATCGTCGGCGCGGGGCCGGCAGGGCTCGCCGCCGCGCGCGCGGCGGCGGAGAGCGGCCGCACGGTCGCGATCGTCGACGACAACCCGCGCGCGGGCGGGCAAATCTGGCGGCAGGGGCCGAACGCCGCGCCGGGCGCGGCCGCGCGCGCGAGCTTCGACGTGCTGCGGCAGCCGAACGTGCGCCATCTGGCGGCGACGCGTGTCGTCGCCGCGCCGCGGCCCGGCATGCTGCTCGTCGAGGACGAACAGCGCGCGCTCGCGCTCGGCTACCGGAAGCTGATTCTGTGCTGCGGCGCGCGCGAGCTGCTGCTGCCGTTTCCCGGCTGGACGCTGCCCGGCGTGACAGGGGCGGGCGGGCTGCAGGCGCTCGTGAAGGGCGGCGCGCCGGTGCGCGGCGAGCGCGTCGTGATCGCGGGCAGCGGGCCGCTCCTGATCGCGTCGCTCGCCACCGCGCGCGCGGCGGGCGCGCGCGTCGTCGCGGTCGTCGAGCAGGCGCCGCTCGCGGCGCTCGCGCGCTTCGCGCTGTCGCTCGCGGCAACGCCGTCGAAGCTCGCGCAGGTGGCGCGGCTCACGCGCGGCTTCGTCGGCACGCGCTACCTGACGGGCGCGGTCGTGCGCGAAGCGCACGGCGACGCGCGCGTGCGCGCGGTCACGATCGAGCGGGACGGCGCGCGCGAGACGCTCGATTGCGAACGTCTCGCGTGCGGCTTCGGCCTCGTGCCGAACCTGACGCTCGCGCTGGCGCTCGGCTGCACGGTGCGCGACCGCGCGATCGCGATCGACGACGCGCAGCGCACCTCGGTCGAGCACGTGCATGCGGCGGGCGAATGCACGGGCGTCGGCGGCGTCGAACTCGCGCGCATCGAAGGCGAGCTCGCCGGGCTCGCGGCGCTCGGCGCGGATGCCGCGCAGCACGGCCGCGCGCGCGTGGCCGCGCTGCTGCGGCGCCGTGCGGCGTGGCGGCGCTTCGCGGCGCGCGCGGCCGGTACGTTCGCGCTGCGCGACGCGGCCCGCGCGCTGCCGCCCGACGATACGCTGCTGTGCCGCTGCGAGGACGTGACGATCGGCGCGGTGCGCGCGCACGCGTCGGCGCGCGACGCGAAGCTGCTCACGCGCTGCGGGATGGGCGCGTGCCAGGGGCGCGTCTGCGGCGCGGCCGCGCACGCGTATTTCGGCTGGGACGACGCGCCGCCGCGCCCGCCGTTCTCGCCCGCGCGAATCGACACGCTGCTCGCCGCACCCGACGACGCGCTCCTATAATCGACGCCAACCGTGTTACGACGCGCGAGATCCGTATGATGACTTTGCTTGCCGTGCCGCCCGAGAAGTTGTCCGCCGCATCGGCCGTCTCCACGGCGGCGCCCGTGGATGGCGCATCGGCTTCGCCGTCCGCGCCGGCTTGCACTGCGGCGCAACTCGCCGCGCAGAACGGCGGCGACGACGACGGCTTCGCCGCGATGCTCGCGCACTTCGCGCAGTTGGAGCCGGTGTTCGACGCGCTGCCCGACGTCGCGTTCTTCGTGAAGGACGCGCACGCGCGCTACGCGCTCGTGAACCGCGCGCTCGCGCAGCGCTGCGGCTACAAGGACAAGCGCGACCTGTACGGCAAGGCCGCGGATGAAGTCTTTCCGCGCCGCTTCGGCCGCAGCTACGTCGAGCAGGATCTGGCGATCATCGCGGGCGGCCGGCAACTGACCGATCAGTTGGAGCTGCACCTGTATTCGGGGCGCCAGCCAGGCTGGTGCCTGACGTGCAAGGAACCGCTGCGCAACGCGCAGGGGAGGATCGTCGGGATCGCCGGGTTGTCGCGCGACCTGCGCGCGCACGAGAGTTCGCACCCGGCGTACAGCCGCATCGCGGACGTCGTCCGCTACATCCACGCGCACTACGTGCAGCCGCTGAACCTGAAGCATCTCGCCGGGATGGCGGGGATGTCGGTGGCGCAGCTCGAACGCTACTTTCACAAGGTGTTTCACCTGACGCCGCGGCAGATGCTGCTGAAGGCGCGGCTCGACGCGGCGACCGCGCTGCTCGTCACGCACGACAAGGTGACGGACGTCGCCGCGCTGTGCGGCTATACCGATCACAGCGCGTTCACGCGGCAGTTCAAGGCGACCGTCGGCGTGACGCCGACCGAGTACCGGATGATGCTGCAGGAGGGGCGGGGGGCTTGACGCGGAAGCGGCCGCGCTGCCGCGGACGATCGATTCCTGACGTTACCGATAGCCGAGGCCCTTGAGCACGGCGTTGCCGTCTTCCGTCAGACGAAAGGACGGCGCCGCGTCCATGTCGGAGCGGATCATCTCGACGAGACCGGCTTCCTGCAACGCGGGCAACTCCGGCTTCGCGTTCGCGCCGATCGGCGCGTGCAGCAGGATCAGCAGCGTCGCGATCTCGTGATGGCTGAGCAGGCGACGCAGCATGGTTTTCGGCTTGGTCGGGGGGGCGGCCGGGCGAACCGCGGCAGACGTGTCGACGGCGCTCATCGCAAACCTCCTGAAACGGTACTGGCAACGGATGGTGCCGAGCGAGTCTTAAACGATTCTTAAAGCGGCGGGCGGCGGGCTCGACGAAAGGTTTACGGCATGTAACGGCCTCGTCGGGCAAGGGCGACATCGGGGTCCGACGACATTGGGCCGATGCGCGCGACATTGCACGGCAATGTCGCGACGCCACACGTGCGGACCGCCCGCGAGAGCCATGAAAACGCGCGTTTCGGCTCGGCTGCCGGACGACTAAGCTCTATGAAACCCTGACCGACGAGTCCGATGGCGCCCGATCCGGCGAATTCGCATGCTTTTGGCGCGGCGCGCGCGCTCGTGCTGGAAGGCGCGGCGCAGCCGAGCGGCTATACCGAGCCGCTGCTGCACCGATACCGGCTCGCGTTCAAGCAGCGCCTGAACGCGGGCGACGCCGCGCTCTGACGCCGGCGCGCGATGCAAGCCGGACACAAGATCGACACGACAATCGTTCCGAGGGGAAAAGGAGACAACATGAACCCTTCATTCGCACTGCCGGCGGGAACGGCGTTCGCCCAGCCGCTCACCCCCGTCGGCCATTCGCTCGCACTGTCGTTCGCCGTCGCCGTGCTGCCGATCGCCGTCGCGCTCGCGATGCTCGGGCTGCTGCGGCGCCCCGCGTGGCAGGCGTCGCTCGGGGGCCTGCTGACGGGCGGCGTCGTCGCGGTCGCCGTCTGGGGGATGCCCGCCGGTCTCGCGCTGAATGCGGTCGGCGCCGGCATGGCGCTCGCGCTGATCCCCGTCATGTGGATCGTGTTCAACGCGCTGCTTCTCTACAACGTCGCGGTGAAATCGGGCCGCTTCGATCAGTTTCGCCAATGGATGCTCGATCATCTGCCCGACGATCGCCGCCTCGTGCTGCTCGTCGTCGCATTCTCGTTCGGCTGCCTGCTCGAAGGCATCTCCGGATTCGGCACGCCGGTCGCGATCACGAGCGCGCTTCTGATCGCGCTCGGCTTCCCGGCGCTCGAGGCGCTCACGTTCACGCTGATCTTCAACACCGCGCCCGTCGCGTTCGGCGCGCTCGGCGTGCCGATCACCGTGCTCGGCGCGGTGACGTCGCTGCATCCGGACACGCTCGGCGCGATGGTCGGCCGCCAGTTGCCGTTCTTCGCGCTGCTGCTGCCGTTCTACGTCGTCGGCATCTACGGCGGCCCGCGCTCGATCGGCCGGCTGTGGCCGGCGCTCTTCGTGTCGGGCGGCAGCTTCGCGCTCGCGCAGTTCGTCACGTCGAACTTCATCAGCTATCAACTGACCGACGTGCTGTCATCGCTCACGTCGCTGATCGTCACGATCGGCTTCCTGAAGATCTGGAAGCCGCAGCCCGATCCGCAGTTCGCGATCCCGCGCGGCGCGTCGGCCGCCGGCGCCGCCGCCGCGCACGGGCGCGTCGGCTACGGCGGCTGGCTGCCGTGGCTCGTCGTGTCGGTGATCGTGATCTTCTGGGTGCACGCGGGCGTCGCCGCGATCGGCGACGTGAAGATCAAGTGGCCCGGCCTGCACGACGCGGTCTACGTGACGCTCTATCACAAGTCGTACTCGGCGATCTGGGATTTCCAGCCGCTCGGCACCGGCACCGCGATCCTGCTGTCGGCGGTCGTCACGGCCGTCTGGACGCGCACCGATTTCGCGAGCTTCTCGGGCTGCGTCGCGCAGACATGGCGGCAGACGCGCATCGCGATCGTCACGGTGATGATGATCGTCGGGCTCGCGTACCTGCTCAACTACTCGGGGATGAGCTACACGCTCGGGATGGGCGTCGCGTCGACGGGCGCGCTGTTCCCGCTCGTGTCGGCGACGCTCGGCTGGATCGCGGTGTTCCTGTCCGGCAGCGACACGTCGGGCAATGCGCTCTTCGGCAACCTGCAGGTCGTCGCCGCGCGGCAGCTCGGCTTCGATCCGGTGCTGATGGCCGCGACGAACTCGTCGGGCGGCGTGATGGGCAAGATGATCTCGCCGCAGAACATCGCCACGGGCGTGTCGACGACGGACCTGAAAGGGCAGGAAGGCGTCGTGTTCGCGCGGACGTTCTGGCACAGCGTGTTCCTGACGCTGCTGCTCGGCGTGCTCGTGTTCCTGCAGCAGCACGTGCTGAGCTGGATGATTCCGGCGCTGCCGCATTGACGTGCCGGCGGGCGGCCCGCTCATGTCCCGCGCTGCGCCTGCGCCGCGAGCCGCACGGCCGCGTTCGCCGCGCCGTATCCGTCGTAGCCGCCGCGCCGCTCGACGATCTCGAACGAGAAGCGGCCGTCGACGAGCTCGGTGTACGCGTGCAGGAACTCGCCGCCCGCATCGTCGCGGTCGTACAGCAGGTGATGGCGGCTCAGCGTGTCGATCGTCTCGTCGGGCAGCGCGTAGCGCGCGGCGAGATCGTCGTAGTAATTGCGTGGAATCCGCAGGAACGGCACGCCGTCGGCGGCGAATTCGGCGATCGCCGCGCCGATGTCGTTCGTGCGGAACGCAACGTGATTGAGCCCCGTGCCGCGATAGCGCTCGAGCGACCGGACGACGGCCGTATGCCGGTCCACCGACGCATTGAGCGCGATGCGCACCGAGCCGTCCGGGCTGCGCACCGCGCGGCTGCGCACGAGCCCGTACGGATCGGGCACGAGCCAGTTGCGCTCGGCCTCGAAGCCGAATGCGGTCTTGAAGAACAGCACCCACGTATCGAGCGCGTCGGCGGGCAGCGCGAGGCACACGTGATCGATGCCGACGAGCGGGCCGACTTCGCTCGGCCCGTCGATGTCGGTCAGCACGAAATCCGATTCGTACAGCGTCGGCGCGCCGGGCGTCTCGTCGACGAAGTAGTTCAGGCTGCCGTCGGGCGCGCGCACGCTTTGCAGCACGCGCTCGTTCGGGCCGACGCGGCCCGAGAACGGCGCGTAGCCGTAGCCCGCCGCGCGCTCGAACGCGAGGCGCGCGTCGTCGACGCGAAACGCCGACGCGCACAGCGACAGGCCGTGCGCCTGGAAGAACGCGTCGGCGAACGAGTCGCGCTCGGCGTTCAGCACGATCGACGCCGCGCCGTGCTGATACAGCGTCACGTCCTTCGAGCGATGGCGGCCCGCGCGCCTGAAGCGCAGCTTGCCGAGCCAGCCGGCGACGTTGTCGGCGGCGGCCGCGTCGACTGCGAATTCGATGAACTGAAAGCCGATGTGCGCGGGCGCGGGCGGCGGCGCGAAGAGCGGCTGCGAGGGCGGCTGTGAGGGCGTCGGCGCGATGTGCGCGCGCGGCGCGCTCGCGGCGCGCGCTTCGCTGGCCTCGCGTGCCTCGCGTGCCGCCGGCAGGTCGCGCGGTGTCCGCTGCGCTTGCCGCGCCTGCCGCACATCGCGCGCGAGCCGCTCGCGCGTCGTCTCCTCGAGATACAGCAGCGACCGATAGCCGTCCGCGGCCGTCAGCGCGGTCGGCGCGGCGCGAAAGCCGTCGTTGAAGATTTCGAGCGACAGCGGCCCTGCGTAGCCCGATTCGATCACGCGCGCGGTGAACCCCGCGAGGTCGAAGTCGCCCTGGCCCGGAAACGACCGGTAATGCCGGCTCCATTCGAGCACGTCCATCGCGAGCTTCGGCGCGTCGGCGATCTGCACGAACGCGATCCGGTGGCCGGGAATGCGCGCGATGCCGTCCGGCGAATCGTCGAGCGACAGCGTGTGGAAGCTGTCGAGCGCGAGCCCGAGATGAGGATGGTCGACCGCGTCGACGAGCTGCCACGCGTGCCCGTAGGTCTTCACGTTCCGACCCCACGCAAGCGCCTCGTACGCGACGACGACGCCCGCTTCCTGCGCGGCGCGCGCGAGCGCGCCCAACTGGTCGACGAGCAGCGCGTCGTCGCCGATCGCGTCCGGCGACACGTTGCTGCACACGAGAATGCGGTCCGCGCCGAGCTCGTGCATCAGCTCGAACTTGCGCCTCGCGCGCTCGAGATTGCGCGCGAGACGCTCGGGCGGCACGCCCTCGAAGTCGCGAAACGGCTGGAACAGCACGATGTCGAGGCCGAGATCGGCGGCGATTGCGCGCACGTCGGCGGGCGAGCCGTCGAAGTACAGCAAGTCGTTCTCGAAGATCTCGACGCCGTCGAAGCCGGCGGCGCGGATCGCGCTGAGCTTCTCGACGAGCGTGCCCGATAGCGACACGGTGGCGATCGAACGCTGCATGGTGGATGTCCTGCTGATGAAGGACGGCTCGCGGCCGGACGGACGCGGCGCGCCGTCGGAGGAGGCGCGCCGCATCGCCGGCCGCGCGCCGTCGAGGGTCGGAAAGGCGCGAGTCGCAGAGTATACGAACTAACTGGATGGTACAAATTATAGAAAACCCGGAAAGACATTGCGCGAGCGCAAGCGCACACTGGCGCCGAATCTTGACGACGCGGGCGCGTTCGTCTACGGATGCGTACCCGTTTTTCACCGGAGTGTCATACATGAGCAAGCCGAAGGTGCTGGTCCTGAACGGGCCGAACCTGAACCTGCTGGGCAAGCGCGAGCCGCACATCTACGGCTCGGAAACGCTGCAGGACGTCGAGCGCCGCTGCGCGGACGCCGCGCACGCGCTCGGCCTCGCGCTCGAGTTTCGCCAGTCGAACGCCGAGCATCAATTGATCGACTGGCTGCACGAAGCGCGCGAGCGCGTCGAGGGTGTCGTGATCAATCCGGCTGCGTACACGCACACGTCGGTCGCGATCGCCGATGCGCTCGCCGCGCTCGGCAAGCCGATCATCGAAGTGCACATCTCGAACGTCCACCGGCGCGAGGCGTTCCGTCACCATTCGTTCGTGTCGGCGGTCGCCGATGGCGTGATCTGCGGCTGCGGCACCGAAGGCTACGTGCTCGCGCTGCAACGGATCGCGACGCTGATCCGCGAGGAGGGTGCGCGATGAGCGGACGTTCGTTTCTGATCGGTCTGATCGGCGCCGGGATCGGCGGTTCGCTGTCGCCCGCGATGCACGAGGAGGAGGGGCGCCGCCAGGGCTTGAGCTACGTGTACCGGCGCATCGATCTCGACGCGCTGCGGCTCGCGGCCGACGCGCTGCCCGAGCTGCTCGCGGCCGCCGAGCGGATGGGCTTCGACGGCCTGAACATCACGCATCCGTGCAAGCAGCGCGTGATCGAGCATCTGGACGAGCTGTCGCCGGACGCGGCCGCGCTCGGCGCGGTCAACACGGTGCGCTTGCTCGACGGCCGGCGGATCGGACACAACACCGACTGGTCGGGCTTTGCGAAGGCGTTCGCGCGCGGGCTGCCGGGCGCGCCGCTCGAACGCGTCGTGCAACTGGGCGCGGGCGGCGCGGGCGCGGCCGTCGCGCATGCGGCGCTGACGATGGGCGCGGCGGAACTCGCGCTCTTCGACGTCGACCCGACGCGCGCGCTCGCGCTCGCCGACCAACTTCAGGCGCGCTTCCCGCACGCGCGGCTGAGCGCGGGCGGCCCGCTCGCCGACGCGCTCGCGAACGCGAACGGCCTCATTCACGCGACGCCGACCGGCATGCTCGGGCACCCGGGCCTGCCGCTGCCGGCGGAACTGCTGCGAAGCGATCTCTGGGTGGCCGACATCGTTTATTTCCCGCTCGAGAACGAGCTGATCCGCACCGCGCGCGCGCTCGGCTGCCGCACGCTGCCGGGCGGCGGCATGGCGGTGTACCAGGCGGCCGACGCGTTCGAGATCTTCACCGGCCGCCCGCCGGACGCCGAACGGATGTTCGGGCACTTCCAGGCGCTCGTCGCGCGCTGAATTCCCCGACACAGACAGAAAAGACAGACAGATACAACAGGAGACATCGATGCCCCAGCCGATCAACACCGACGCCGTGCCGAACGCGGCCGGCGCGCCTGCCCGCGCGGCGGGCGCCGCGCAGCCGCGCTCGAATGCGCGTTACCGGATTCTCGCGCTGCTCGCGATCGGGACGATGATCAATTATCTCGATCGCACGGTGCTCGGCGTCGCGGCGCCGGGGCTCACGAAAGAGCTCGGCATCGGCGCAGCGGCGATGGGCGTGATGTTCTCCGCGTTCTCGTGGACCTACGTGCTCGCGCAGGTGCCGGGCGGCCTGCTGCTCGACCGCTTCGGCAGCAGGATCACCTATTACTGGTCGATGACGCTGTGGTCGCTGTTCACGCTGCTGCAGGGCTTCGTGCACGGCGTCGCGCCGCTCCTCGCGTGCCGGCTCGGGCTCGGCCTTTCCGAGGCGCCGTGCTTTCCGACCAACAGCCGCGTCGTCGCGACGTGGTTTCCGCAGAAGGAGCGCGCGATGGCGACGGGCACCTATACCGTCGGCGAATACATCGGCCTCGCGTTCCTGAGCCCCGCGCTGTTCGCGCTGATGGGCGCGTTCGGCTGGCGCTCGCTCTTCTGGGTCGTGGGCGGCGTCGGCATTGTGTTCGGCTTCGTCTGGTGGAAGTTCTATCACGAGCCGAAGGACCATCCGCGCGCGAACGCGGCCGAGCTCGCGTACATCGAGGAAGGCGGCGGGCTCGTGCAGTCGGCGGCGGGCGGCGGCTCGCGCGCGACGTTCAACTGGGGCATCGCCGGCCGATTGCTGAAGAAGCGCCAGCTCGCGGGCATCTGCCTCGGCCAGTTCGCCGGCAACTCGACGCTCGTGTTCTTCCTCACGTGGTTCCCGACCTACCTCGCGACCGAGCGCCACATGGGCTGGCTCAAGATCGGCTTCTTCGCGGTGATGCCGTTCATCGCCGCGTCGGTCGGCGTGATGTTCGGCGGGCTCTTCTCCGACTGGCTGCTGCGCCGCGGGAAATCGGCGAACGTCGCGCGCAAGCTGCCGATCATCGCGGGCCTGTTGCTCGCGTCGACGATCGTGCTCGCGAACTACGTGCGGAGCAACGAGGCGGTGATCGCGATCATGTCGGTCGCGTTCTTCGCGCAGGGAATGGCCGCGCTCGGCTGGACGCTCGTGTCCGACATCGCGCCCGAGGGCCTCCTCGGCGCGACGGGCGGCATCTTCAACCTCGCCGCGAACCTCGCGGGCATCGTCACGCCGCTCGTCGTCGGTTTCATCGTCGCGGCGACCGGATCGTTCGTCGGCGCGCTCGCGTTCATCGGCGTCGTCGCGCTGATCGGCGCGCTGTCGTACATCTTCGTCGTCGGCGACATCAAGCGGATCGAGCTGTAGCGGCAAGCGCGCCGCAAGAGCGGCGCGCGCGGCGCGGCTTGGGGCCGCGCGCGCCGTTTTTTTTCGGCGTCGCGCACGGCGGCAGGAGCGCGTCACCGCATCGCGATCCCGAGCGATTTCAGCGCGCCGCCGATCGCCGCCACCGCGCCGCGCATCTCGGGCGCACCGAGCGCGCCGATGCAGCCGACGCGAAACGTGTCGGCCGTCGTCAGCTTGCCCGGATACAGCACGTAGCCCGCGTCGCGCACGGCCGCGTAGAGCGCGGCGAACGCATACGCGGGGTCGGCGGGCGCGTGGAACGTGACGATGACGGGCGCCTGCGCGCGCGCGTCGAGAAACGGCTCGAAGCCGAGCGCGCGCATGCCCTCGACGAGCGTCGTGCAGTTCTGCGCATAGCGCGCGCCGCGCGCCGGCTGGCCGCCTTCGTCGAAGAACTGGTCGAGCGCGGCGCGCAGCGCGGCGAGCACGTGCGTCGGCGGCGTGAAGCGCCATTGCGACGTGCGCTGCATGTACGCGTACTGGTCGTGCAGATCGAGCGCGACCGACGGCGAGCGCCCCTCAGCCGCCTCGAGCAGCGCGCGCCGCACGATCACGAAGCCCATGCCGGGCACCCCTTCCAGACACTTGCCGCTCGCCGAGACCAGCGCATCGATGCCGCTGCCCGCGAGCGCGATCGGCAGCGCGCCGAACGAACTCATCGCATCGACGAGCAGCGCCTTGCCGCGCGCGCGGCAGACGGCGGCGATGTCGTCGAGCGGGTTCAGCAGGCCGGCGCTCGTCTCCAGATGCACGAGCGCGACGTGCGTGATGCGCGCGTCGCGCGCGAGCGCCGCGTCGATCGCTTGCGCGCTCGCCGGCTCGTCTTCGGCGAACCGCAGCTCGACGTGCGCGATGCCGAGCCGGCGCAGAATCCTCGCGATCCGCGCGCAATACGCGCCGTTGTCCGGCACGAGCACGCAACCGTCGCGCGGCACGAGCGTGCCGAGCGC
Source organism: Burkholderia humptydooensis (assembly GCF_001513745.1). Lineage (NCBI taxonomy): Bacteria > Pseudomonadati > Pseudomonadota > Betaproteobacteria > Burkholderiales > Burkholderiaceae > Burkholderia > Burkholderia humptydooensis. Next base: position 453,738 of record NZ_CP013382.1, read on the forward strand.
CGCCTCGACGGCGAACGTGCCGCTGCCTTGCAGCGGCACGCAGACGTATGCGTCGCCGCCGTCCGCGATCCGCACGAGATCCGCGCAGACGCTCTTCGTCAGCCGGTTGAAAGCGGCGTCCCACGAGCCCCAGTCGCGCAGCATCGCGTCGCGTGTGATGCGCGACGTCGTCAGCGGGCCGGGCGTCAGCAGGATGGGATCACGTTGTGGCATGGCTTCATCACTCCGGAAAAGGCCGAAATCGGGTCGTTGGCGGATGTGGAGGATAGTGGCGAAATGTGTCGTTTTTTGGAAATCAGATCGATCGTCACGGAGCTGTCATCGAACGCTGTGATGCTTCGGGTGCCGCGAAAGACCGGAGCGTCCGGCTGCGGCGGGCCGGCGGCGCGGCCCGTGCGGACGAGGTTTGCGCGCCGTTCGGCCGTTCGTGGTTCCACCCTACGGAGAAGCGACATGACGTATTCGAATTTCCCGCGCGGCGGCGCCTGGCGCCGCTTCGCGCTCGCCGCCGGCGCAGCCGCGCTGTTGCAAGGCGCGGCGACGCACGCGCAGGCGGCAGCCGTCGTGCTGTACACGGCGGACGGCCTCGAGAACCTGTACCGCGACGTGCTGCCCGCGTTCGAGAAGCAGGAAGGCGTGAAGGTGAACATCGTGACGGCGGGCAGCGGCGAAGTGGTGAACCGCGCGAACGTCGAGAAGGGCTCGCCCAAGGCCGACGTGATCGTCACGCTGCCGCCGTTCATCCAGCAGGCGGGCCAGTTGGGCCTCTTGCAGCCGTACCGCAGCGTCAACTACAAGAACGTGCCGGCGATCGCGAAGGCGGAAGACGGCTCGTGGGCGACGTTCGTCAACAACTACTTCTCGTTCGCGATCAACCCGTCGGTCGTGAAGAGCCAGCCGAAGACGTTCGCCGATCTGCTGCATCCCGACTACAGCGGCAAGCTCGCGTACTCGAACCCGGCGACGGCGGGCGACGGAATGGCCGTCATCATCCTGACGAGCGCGCTGATGGGCGAGGACAAGGCGTTCGACTATCTCGCGAAGCTCGAGCGCGGCGTGAAGTTCCACACGAAGGGCACGGGCTACCTGAACGTGCTGCTGTCGCGCAACGAGATCGCGGTCGCGAACGGCGACCTGCAGATGGATCTTGACGACGCCGAGCACGGCGGCCTGTCGATCAAGCCGATCTTCGTCGCCGCGAAGGAAGGCGAGCCGCCGACGACGTTCCAGTTGCCGTACGCGATCGGCCTCATCAAGGGCAGCCCGAACCAGGACGCGGGCAAGAAGCTGATCGACTACCTGATGTCGACCGACGTGCAGGCGAAGGTGCCCGACATGTTCGGCATTCCGGGCCGCACCGACGTGCCGCTCGCGGGCAGGAACGGCGAGGCGGTGAAGCGTGCGATCGCCGGCGTGAAGCTGATCCCGGTCGACTGGAACGCGGTGATGGCGAAGAAGCCCGTGTGGACCGAGCGCTGGAAGAAGGAGGTGATCGGCGATTCGGGCAAGCAGACCGAAGTCGTCAAGCCGAAATGAGCGGACGCCGCGGCCGCGGCAAGCCGACGCGATGACGTGTCGAAGGACGAAACCTGGTGGATACCGCAAGTCTCACCCATTCCGGCGCGTTCGATGCGGCGCGCCCGCACGCGGCGCCGCGCGCGGGCGCGCCTGGCGGCGTGCGCATCGAGCACCTGAGCGTGCGCTACGGCGCGCGCACGGTGCTCGACGATCTGTCGCTCGACATCGGCGCGGGCGAACTGCTCGCCGTGCTCGGCAAGAGCGGCTGCGGCAAGACGACGTTGCTGCGCTTCATCGCCGGCTTCGTGAAGGCGGACGGCCTGGCGGGCACGCTCGCCGTCGCCGGCCGCGACCTGACGCACGCGCCGCCGCACAAGCGCAATCTCGGATTGCTGTTCCAGAACTACGCGCTGTTCCCGCACCTGACCGTATTCGAGAACGTCGCGTTCGGGCTGCGCGCGCGGCGCATGTCGTCCGCGGACATCGCGCGTCGCGTCGCCGATGCGCTCAAGCTCGTGCAGCTCGGCGACGCCGGCCATCATCTGCCCGCGCAACTGTCGGGCGGGATGCAGCAGCGCGTCGCGCTCGCGCGCGCGCTCGTGATCGAGCCGGACGTGCTGCTGCTCGACGAGCCGCTGTCCGCGCTCGACGCGAACCTGCGCGCGTCGGTGCGCAGCGAGCTGAAGGCGCTGCACGAGCGGCTGCCGAACCTGACCGTCGTCTGCGTGACGCACGATCGCGACGACGCGCTCGTGCTCGCCGACCGCGCGCTCCTGATGCGCGACGGCCGCGTCGCGCAGCTCGGCACGCCGCAGCAGTTGTACGACGCGCCCGCCGACGGCTTCGTCGCGCGATACCTGGGCGCGGCGAACCTGCTGCCGCCGAACGTCGTGTTTGCGTTCGGCGATCCGCGCCACGACGTGCGCGACAAGGTCGCGTGCGTGCGGCCGGAACGGCTCGCCGTGCGGCCGCTCGGCGAAGGGCGGCTGCACGGCACGATCGCGTCGGTCGAATGGCACGGCGCGGCGCTGTCGCTGACCGTGATGCTCGATGCGGCGTGCGACGAGCCGGTGCTCGTCGCGATGCAGCGCGGCCGCGGCCCGGCGCCCGAGCGCGGCGCGCGCGTATCGCTCGATTGCGAGGCGGACGATGTCGTCCTTATCTCACCTTGAGCCGCGGGCGGCGCTCGCCGCCGATCCCGCGGCGCACGCCCGCATCCGCGCGTCGGCCGCCGCGCACGACGCCGCCGCGCGGCGCCGCGAGCGGCGCTCGACCGTGCGCATCGTCGCGCTCGCGGCCGTCGTGCTCGGCCCGCTCGTGCTGTATCCGCTCGCGCGGCTCGTGCTGCTGAGCGTGCTCGGCGATCACGGCCCGACGCTCGCCGCGTACCGAACCTTTTTCGCGAGCCACGACGTCCGCGATGTGCTCGGCACGACGCTGTGGGTGCTGTTCACGAGCGCGGGCACCGCGTCGGTCGTCGGCGTGCTGCTCGCCGCGCTGCTGTTCTTCCGGCCGTTTCCGGGCGCGTCGCTCGTCACGCGCTTCCTCGAGCTATATGTCGCGTTCCCGTCGTTTCTCGTCGCGTTCACGCTGATCTTCCTGTACGGCTCGCAAGGCTCGGTCAGCATCGCGCTGCAACGCGTCTTCGGCCTCGACGCGCCGCCGCTCGATTTCCTGTTCGGCACGGGCGGCGTGATCCTCGCGCAGACGGTGTTCTACACGCCGTTCGTCGTGCGGCCGACGCTCGCGTCGTTCGCGACGCTCGATCCGCGGCTCGTCGAAGCCGCTTCGAGCCTCGGCGCGAACGGCTGGATGCGCGCGCGGCGCGTCGTACTGCCGCTCGCGTGGCCGGGCATCGCGGCGGGCGTGATCCTGTGCTTCCTGCTGACGCTGAACGAATTCGGCATCCTGCTCGTGCTCGGCAGCGCGCGGCTCGTCACGCTGCCGGTGGCGATCTACAGCAGCGCGACCGTCGACATCGATCTGCCGGCCGCGGCCGCGGGCGCGGTCGTGATGCTCGCGATGTCGCTCACGCTCTATGCGCTGTACCGGCGGATGAGCCGGCGCGCGAGCGAAGGAGGGCGCGATGTCCGCTGATTTCCCGACGCGCGCCGCGGCGGTGCCGCGCCGCGAGCTGCGCTGGACCGATGCGGCGTCGCGCGTCGCGGCTCGCGCGCTCGTCGCGCTCGCGGCCGCCGCCTGCTGCTGGCTGTTCGTGCTGCCCGTCGTGGTCGTCGCGCTGTCGAGCGTCGCCGAGCACTGGTCGGGCACGATCCTGCCGGCCGGCTACAGCCTGCGCTGGTTCGAGCGCCTCGGTCGGCCCGAGTTCGACGCGCTCGCCGCGAGCCTCGAGATCGGGCTCGGCGTCGCCGCGCTCGGCACGGCGCTCGGCATCGCGCTGGCGCTCGCGCTCGAAGGCCGCGCGCGGCGCGGCGTCGGCGCGCTCGTCGATGCGCTCGTGATGCTGCCGAACGGCGTGCCGAGCGTCGTGCTCGGGCTTGCGGTGCTGATCGCGTATCACGCGAAGCCCGTCGACCTGTCGAGCTCGCCCGCGATCGTCGTGCTCGTGCAGCTCGCGCTCGTGCTGCCGTTCTGCTACCGGTGCGCGGCCGCCGCGCTGCGCCCCGAGCTGACCGTGCTGCGCGAGGCGGCGGCGAGCCTCGGCGCGCCGCCCGCGATGGTGCTGCGCCGCGTGCTGCTGCCGCAGCTCGTGCCGGCGATCCGCGCGAGCCTCGCGCTCGGCTTCGCGCTGTCGCTCGGCGAGCTCGGCGCGACGCTGACCGTCTATCCGCCGGGCTTCGCGACCGTGCCGATCGTCGTGATCGGCGACGTCGAGCGCGGCTACTACCTGCCCGCGTCGGCGCTGTCGCTGCTGCTGCTTGGCGCGTCGCTCGCCGCGCTCGTCGCGATCGCGGCGCGCGCGCCGCGGCCGGCACGATGAGCGGCGCGTCGGCGCGCCGTTCGCGCGTAACATGAACGAAAGGCCCGAGGGGCGAAACGCCATGAATCGACACATCGAAGTCAACGGCCGCGTCTACCGGATGCCGGCCGAGCCGACCGTCGCCGTCTGCGTCGACGGCTGCGAATGCGATTACCTCGAAGAGGCCGCGAACGCGGGCGTCGCGCCGTTCATCGCGCGGATGCTGCGAGAGGGCTCGGCGTTCGACGCCGACTGCGTGATCCCGTCGTTCACGAACCCGAACAACCTGTCGATCGTGTGCGGCGCGCCGCCTTCGGTGCACGGCATCTGCGGGAACTTCTTCTGGGATCCGGACGCGCAGGGCGGCGCGGGCGCCGCGGTGATGATGAACGATCCCGCGTACCTGCGCGCGGGCACGCTGCTTGCGGCCGCGGCGGACGCGGGCGCGAAGGTCGCCGTCGTGACGGCGAAGGACAAGCTGCGCCGGCTGCTCGGCTGGCGGATGCGCGGCGTGTGCTTCTCGGCGGAGAAGGCGAACCAGGCGAACCTCGGCGAGAACGGCATCGCCGACGTGCTCGACTTCGTCGGCCTGCCGTCGCCCGACGTCTACAGCGCGGCGCTGTCGGAATTCGTGCTCGCGGCGGGCGTGCGGCTCGCGCGGAACCGGCGCGCGGACCTGATGTACCTGTCGACGACCGATTACGTGCAGCACAAATGCGCGCCGGGCAGCGACGGCGCGAACGCGTTCTACGCGATGATGGACCGCTACCTCGCGGCGCTCGACGCGCTCGGCTGGGTGATCGGCCTGACCGCGGATCACGGGATGAACGCGAAGCACGATCCGCGCACGGGCGAGCCGAACGTCGTCTACCTGCAGGACGCGCTCGACGCGTGGCTCGGGCCGCGCCGCGCGCGCGTGATCCTGCCGATCACCGATCCTTACGTCGTCCATCACGGCGCGCTCGGCTCGTTCGCGACGATCTACGTCGCTCACGGCGTCGACGCGGGCGCGGTGATCGGCCGGCTGCGCGAGTTCGACGGCATCGAGCTCGCGCTCGACAACGCGACGGCGGCCGAGCGCTTCGAGCTGCCGGCCGACCGGATCGGCGACGTCGTCGTCGTGGGCCGGCGCGACGTCGCGCTCGGCACGCGCGCGCGCGAGCACGACCTGTCGGGGCTGACGGTGCCGCTGCGCTCGCACGGCGGCCTGTCCGAGCAGCGCGTGCCGCTCCTGTTCAATCGCCGGATCGAGGGCATCGAGCCGGGCCGCCGGCTGCGCAACTTCGATCTGTTCGACCTCGCGCTGAACCGGCCCGCGCCATGACGACGCGCGAGCTTCGCGATCACCCCGCGTACCGCCGCGAGACATTGCGCTGGCGCGGCGAGCGGGCGACGCGCGCGCGCACGCTCGACGTATTCGACCCGTATTCGGGGCGGCGCGTCGGCACGGTGCCGCTCGCGACGGTCGACGACGTGCGCCGTGCGTTCGACTATGCGGCCGCGTACCGGCCGGCGCTGTCGCGCTACGAGCGCTCGCAGATCCTCGAGCGCGCGGCCGCGCGCCTGATCGCATGCGCGGAAGAGGCGTCGACGCTGATCTCGCTCGAATCGGGCCTGTCGAAACAGGACTCGCGCTACGAGATCGGCCGCGTCGCGGACGTGTTCAAGTTCGCGTCGATCGAGGCGCTGCGCGACGACGCGCAGAGCTACTCGTGCGATCTGACGCCGCACGGCACGTCGCGCCGCGTGTTCTCGCAGCGGCAGCCGCTCGACGGCGTGATCGTCGCGATCACGCCGTTCAATCATCCGATGAACCAGGTCGCGCACAAGATCGCGCCCGCGATCGCGACGAACAACCGCGTGATTGTGAAGCCGTCGGAGAAGGTGCCGCTGTCGGCGCTGTATCTCGCCGACGTGCTGTACGAAGCGGGCTTGCCCGAGCCGATGCTGCAGGTGCTGACGGGCGATCCGCGCGAAATCGCCGACGAACTGCTGACGCACCCGAGCGCGACGCTGATCACGTTCACGGGCGGCGTCGCGATCGGCAAATATATCGCGGCGAAGGCGGGCTACCGGCGCATCGTGCTCGAGCTGGGCGGCAACGATCCGCTGATCGTGCTCGACGACGCCGACCTCGAACGCGCGGCGACGCTCGCCGCGCAGGGCTCGTACAAGAATTCGGGGCAGCGCTGCACGGCGGTGAAGCGCATCCTCGTGCAGAAGCGCGTCGCGCCGCGCTTCACGGAACTGCTCGTCGAGCAGACCCGCGCGTGGACATACGGCGATCCGTTCGACCCGGCGAACCGGATGGGGACGGTGATCGACGAGGCTGCCGCCGCGCTGTTCGAGGCGCGCGTCGACGAAGCGGTGTCGCACGGCGCGCGCCTGCTGACGGGCAACGCGCGGCGCGGCGCGCTGTATGCGCCGACGGTGCTCGACCGCGTCGACGCGTCGATGACGCTCGTGCGCGAGGAGACGTTCGGGCCCGTGTCGCCGATCATCGCGTTCGACACGATCGACGACGCGATCCGGATCAGCAACGGCACCGCATTCGGCCTGTCGTCGGGCGTGTGCACGGATCGCGCGGATGCGATCGTGCGTTTCGTCAACGAACTGAACGTCGGCACGGTGAACGTGTGGGAGGTGCCGGGCTACCGGCTCGAGCTGACGCCGTTCGGCGGCATCAAGGATTCGGGTCTGGGATACAAGGAAGGAGTGCAGGAAGCGATGAAGAGCTTCACGAATCTGAAGACGTTCTCTTTACCGTGGGCGTGACGAAATGGCGCTGACCCTCGATGACATTCGCATGCTGTTCGACCGCCACGGCGACATTGCCTACAGCGGCGAGCCGGTGACGCAGCGCGAGCATGCGCTGCAGAGCGCGCAGCTCGCCGAAGAGGCGGGCGCGGGCGACGCGCTGATCGCGGCGGCGCTGCTGCACGATCTGGGCCACCTGCTGAACCGCCAGGGCGAGACGCCGACCGCGCACGGCATCGACGACCTGCATCAGTATTACGTGCTGCCGTTCCTGCGGCCGCTGTTTTCCGACGCGGTGCTGGAGCCGATCCGGCTGCACGTCGACGCGAAGCGCTGCCTGTGCGCGATCGACGCCTCGTATTACGCGCGCCTGTCCGCGGACTCGGTGCGCAGCTTGCATCTGCAGGGTGGCGTCTTCTCGGATGCGGAAGCCGAGGCGTTTCTGAAGCGTCCTTATGCGCCGGACGCGATCCGCGTGCGGCGCTGGGACGATCTCGCGAAGGTGGCCGGCAAGCCGACGCCGGATCTGGATCACTACATGCGCGCGGTTGCGCGCGTCATGGCGTCATGAAGTAACGACCGACTCCCGCATCCATATCTATAACGAGACCCTCAAAAAGGGCTTGCGCGGGGGAGGGGATGTGCTTAGAATCACGCCTCTTTCGCGCTGCGGCGAACGCGGCGCGAAGGGGGAAGTGGGAAGTCTTGAGCTCAGGCAGTACGGTCGACCGCGAGGACGGGCGGGAGCGCGAGACGGCGATGACGAGGTTTCGGTGGCGCGGCGGTAAAAAAGATGTTGACGCGCTGCGAATAAGTGATCATAATCTCATTTCTCTGCTGCTGACAACGCAGCGCTGCTGAGAAGGCGGTGGAAAGTGGTGAAATCTTCTCGCAGATATGCTCTTTAACAATGAACAGCCGATAAGTGTGGGCGCTTGATGTGGCGGACGATCTTCGGATCGCGAGCAAAAGTATCAAGAGTCTCACACAAAAGTAAGCCAGGTTTGTGAAGCAATTCACGACCTGTCAGCTTTGAGTGAGCGACCGGTTGGAAACAACCGAAAACAGTAACAGGCATTGAACTGAAGAGTTTGATCCTGGCTCAGATTGAACGCTGGCGGCATGCCTTACACATGCAAGTCGAACGGCAGCGCGGACTTCGGTCTGGCGGCGAGTGGCGAACGGGTGAGTAATACATCGGAACATGTCCTGTAGTGGGGGATAGCCCGGCGAAAGCCGGATTAATACCGCATACGATCTGAGGATGAAAGCGGGGGACCTTCGGGCCTCGCGCTATAGGGTTGGCCGATGGCTGATTAGCTAGTTGGTGGGGTAAAGGCCTACCAAGGCGACGATCAGTAGCTGGTCTGAGAGGACGACCAGCCACACTGGGACTGAGACACGGCCCAGACTCCTACGGGAGGCAGCAGTGGGGAATTTTGGACAATGGGCGCAAGCCTGATCCAGCAATGCCGCGTGTGTGAAGAAGGCCTTCGGGTTGTAAAGCACTTTTGTCCGGAAAGAAATCATTCTGGCGAATAACCGGGGTGGATGACGGTACCGGAAGAATAAGCACCGGCTAACTACGTGCCAGCAGCCGCGGTAATACGTAGGGTGCGAGCGTTAATCGGAATTACTGGGCGTAAAGCGTGCGCAGGCGGTTCGCTAAGACCGATGTGAAATCCCCGGGCTCAACCTGGGAACTGCATTGGTGACTGGCGGGCTAGAGTATGGCAGAGGGGGGTAGAATTCCACGTGTAGCAGTGAAATGCGTAGAGATGTGGAGGAATACCGATGGCGAAGGCAGCCCCCTGGGCCAATACTGACGCTCATGCACGAAAGCGTGGGGAGCAAACAGGATTAGATACCCTGGTAGTCCACGCCCTAAACGATGTCAACTAGTTGTTGGGGATTCATTTCCTTAGTAACGTAGCTAACGCGTGAAGTTGACCGCCTGGGGAGTACGGTCGCAAGATTAAAACTCAAAGGAATTGACGGGGACCCGCACAAGCGGTGGATGATGTGGATTAATTCGATGCAACGCGAAAAACCTTACCTACCCTTGACATGGTCGGAATCCTGCTGAGAGGCGGGAGTGCTCGAAAGAGAACCGGCGCACAGGTGCTGCATGGCTGTCGTCAGCTCGTGTCGTGAGATGTTGGGTTAAGTCCCGCAACGAGCGCAACCCTTGTCCTTAGTTGCTACGCAAGAGCACTCTAAGGAGACTGCCGGTGACAAACCGGAGGAAGGTGGGGATGACGTCAAGTCCTCATGGCCCTTATGGGTAGGGCTTCACACGTCATACAATGGTCGGAACAGAGGGTCGCCAACCCGCGAGGGGGAGCCAATCCCAGAAAACCGATCGTAGTCCGGATTGCACTCTGCAACTCGAGTGCATGAAGCTGGAATCGCTAGTAATCGCGGATCAGCATGCCGCGGTGAATACGTTCCCGGGTCTTGTACACACCGCCCGTCACACCATGGGAGTGGGTTTTACCAGAAGTGGCTAGTCTAACCGCAAGGAGGACGGTCACCACGGTAGGATTCATGACTGGGGTGAAGTCGTAACAAGGTAGCCGTATCGGAAGGTGCGGCTGGATCACCTCCTTTCTCGAGCTTAAATCCGCGAAGTTGAGCGCTCACGCTTATCGGCTGTGAATCAGGACAGACTCAGGGGTCTGTAGCTCAGTCGGTTAGAGCACCGTCTTGATAAGGCGGGGGTCGTTGGTTCGAATCCAACCAGACCCACCAATTGTCTGGCGAGAAGGGAACCTGAGTGTCTCTGTACGGGGGCATAGCTCAGCTGGGAGAGCACCTGCTTTGCAAGCAGGGGGTCGTCGGTTCGATCCCGTCTGCCTCCACCACAATCTTCAATGACAAGCGTTCGACTTGAGTCGAATCTTTGTCCTTGGCGATTGAGCCAGTCAGAGTGATGCAGGCAACTGTATCGGCTGTCGTTCTTTAACAATCTGGAAGAAGTAAGTAATTTGGATAGCGGAAGCGTCTTTGAGATGGACGTGGAAGTTATCCGGGTTGTGATTGTATCGATGTATCTCAAGATGATTCGAACCGCAAGGTTGAACTCATACTTGGAATACGGCACAACGCGAGAACTCAACCTGTAACGTACTTTGTATCGGATCCTCGTAAGCGCTAAAGCGCTAACGATGATCGAGAGACAGACTCGTTATAGGGTCAAGCGAACAAGTGCATGTGGTGGATGCCTTGGCGATCACAGGCGATGAAGGACGCGGTAGCCTGCGAAAAGCTACGGGGAGCTGGCAAACGAGCTTTGATCCGTAGATGTCCGAATGGGGAAACCCACTCCTTTTGGAGTATCCATGACTGAATACATAGGTCATGTGAGGCGAACGCGGTGAACTGAAACATCTAAGTAACCGCAGGAAAAGAAATCAACCGAGATTCCCAAAGTAGTGGCGAGCGAAATGGGAAGAGCCTGTACTCTTTATTTGTATTGTTAGCCGAACGCTCTGGAAAGTGCGGCCATAGCAGGTGATAGCCCTGTAGGCGAAAACAGTATGAAAGAACTAGGTGTACGACAAGTAGGGCGGGACACGTGAAATCCTGTCTGAAGATGGGGGGACCATCCTCCAAGGCTAAATACTCGTGATCGACCGATAGTGAACCAGTACCGTGAGGGAAAGGCGAAAAGAACCCCGGGAGGGGAGTGAAATAGATCCTGAAACCGCATGCATACAAACAGTCGGAGCCTCTTCGGGGGTGACGGCGTACCTTTTGTATAATGGGTCAGCGACTTACGTTCAGTAGCAAGCTTAACCGAATAGGGCAGGCGTAGCGAAAGCGAGTCCGAATAGGGCGTTCAGTTGCTGGGCGTAGACCCGAAACCAGGTGATCTATCCATGGCCAGGATGAAGGTGCGGTAACACGTACTGGAGGTCCGAACCCACTAACGTTGAAAAGTTAGGGGATGAGCTGTGGATAGGGGTGAAAGGCTAAACAAACCTGGAAATAGCTGGTTCTCTCCGAAAACTATTTAGGTAGTGCCTCGTGTCTCACCTTCGGGGGTAGAGCACTGTCATGGTTGGGGGGTCTATTGCAGATTACCCCGCCATAGCAAACTCCGAATACCGAAGAGTGCAATCACGGGAGACAGACATCGGGTGCTAACGTCCGGTGTCAAGAGGGAAACAACCCAGACCGCCAGCTAAGGTCCCCAAATATGGCTAAGTGGGAAACGAAGTGGGAAGGCTAAAACAGTCAGGAGGTTGGCTTAGAAGCAGCCACCCTTTAAAGAAAGCGTAATAGCTCACTGATCGAGTCGTCCTGCGCGGAAGATGTAACGGGGCTAAGCCATATACCGAAGCTGCGGATGCGTGCTTGCACGCATGGTAGGAGAGCGTTCCGTAAGCCTGCGAAGGTGCACTGTAAGGTGTGCTGGAGGTATCGGAAGTGCGAATGCTGACATGAGTAGCGATAAAGGGGGTGAAAGGCCCCCTCGCCGTAAGCCCAAGGTTTCCTACGCAACGTTCATCGGCGTAGGGTGAGTCGGCCCCTAAGGCGAGGCAGAAATGCGTAGCTGATGGGAAGCAGGTCAATATTCCTGCACCGTCGTTAGATGCGATGGGGGGACGGATCGCGGAAGGTTGTCCGGGTGTTGGAAGTCCCGGTCGCTGCATTGGAGAAGGCGCTTAGGCAAATCCGGGCGCAGGATTCAAGGGTGTGGCGCGAGCTCCTTCGGGAGCGAAGCAATTGGAAGTGGTTCCAAGAAAAGCCTCTAAGCTTCAGTCTAACGATGACCGTACCGCAAACCGACACAGGTGGGCGAGATGAGTATTCTAAGGCGCTTGAGAGAACTCGGGAGAAGGAACTCGGCAAATTGGTACCGTAACTTCGGGATAAGGTACGCCCTGGTAGCTTGATGCGCCTGCGCGCAGAGGGTGAAGGGGTTGCAATAAACTGGTGGCTGCGACTGTTTAATAAAAACACAGCACTCTGCAAACACGAAAGTGGACGTATAGGGTGTGACGCCTGCCCGGTGCCGGAAGATTAAATGATGGGGTGCAAGCTCTTGATTGAAGTCCCGGTAAACGGCGGCCGTAACTATAACGGTCCTAAGGTAGCGAAATTCCTTGTCGGGTAAGTTCCGACCTGCACGAATGGCGTAACGATGGCCACACTGTCTCCTCCCGAGACTCAGCGAAGTTGAAGTGTTTGTGATGATGCAATCTACCCGCGGCTAGACGGAAAGACCCCATGAACCTTTACTGTAGCTTTGCATTGGACTTTGAACCGATCTGTGTAGGATAGGTGGGAGGCTATGAAACCGGAACGCTAGTTTCGGTGGAGCCGTCCTTGAAATACCACCCTGGTTTGTTTGAGGTTCTAACCTTGGCCCGTGATCCGGGTCGGGGACAGTGCATGGTAGGCAGTTTGACTGGGGCGGTCTCCTCCCAAAGCGTAACGGAGGAGTACGAAGGTACGCTAGGTACGGTCGGAAATCGTGCTGATAGTGCAATGGCATAAGCGTGCTTAACTGCGAGACCGACAAGTCGAGCAGGTGCGAAAGCAGGTCATAGTGATCCGGTGGTTCTGTATGGAAGGGCCATCGCTCAACGGATAAAAGGTACTCTGGGGATAACAGGCTGATACCGCCCAAGAGTTCATATCGACGGCGGTGTTTGGCACCTCGATGTCGGCTCATCTCATCCTGGGGCTGTAGCCGGTCCCAAGGGTATGGCTGTTCGCCATTTAAAGAGGTACGTGAGCTGGGTTTAAAACGTCGTGAGACAGTTTGGTCCCTATCTGCCGTGGGCGTTGGAAGTTTGAAGGGGGCTGCTCCTAGTACGAGAGGACCGGAGTGGACGAACCTCTGGTGTACCGGTTGTGACGCCAGTCGCATCGCCGGGTAGCTATGTTCGGAAGAGATAACCGCTGAAAGCATCTAAGCGGGAAACTCGCCTTAAGATGAGACTTCCCCGGGGACTTGATCCCCTTGAAGGGTCGTTCGAGACCAGGACGTTGATAGGTCGGGTGTGTAAGCGCAGTAATGCGTTCAGCTAACCGATACTAATTGCCCGTAAGGCTTGATCCTATAACAAGTCTGTCTCGATAGCCGTTAGCGCTTCAGCGCTTACGGATATCGAGCGTCGAGTGCAAGGCACTCGACGTACAGCGGTTGAAGTACCGCGTATGTGTGAGATACAACCTCACAACCCAAAATTACTGCTTCTTCCAAGATTGGTTGCGCTGCCAAGCAGCGCAACAACCCTCTTTGCCTGATGACCATAGCGAGTCGGTCCCACCCCTTCCCATCCCGAACAGGACCGTGAAACGACTCCACGCCGATGATAGTGCGGATCCCCGTGTGAAAGTAGGTAATCGTCAGGCTCCTCCTCTTGAAACCCCCGTCCCTCACAGGCGGGGGTTTCGCCTTTTACCCCAGCCTCAACAAAAAACAACGCGCGGGCGCATCCCCCAGTCATCCAAGAAAAGAATCGGAAGAACGCGCTAACATCTGATTCTTCGATCCTGTCTGGAGCACGTCGTGAATATCGGGAGGGCCGCAAAGGCTTCGGGTGTCAGCGCGAAAATGATTCGCTACTACGAGAGCGTGGGGCTTCTCAATCCCGCGAAGCGGACCGATTCTGGATATCGCGTCTACCAAGACGAGGAGATCCATTTGCTTCGCTTCATTCGGCAGGCGCGGCGGCTCGGATTTCTTGTCGACGACATCAGGAGACTGCTCGCACTCTGGCAGGATCGCTCAAGGGCAAGCGCCGAAGTCAAAGCGATCGCGCTCGCGCACGTGGCCGAGCTCGATGGCCGGATCGCCGAGCTTACGGACATGCGGAATACGCTCGCGAACCTTGCAGCCCATTGCAACGGGGACGATCGTCCAGACTGCCCCATTTTGGAGCGCTTGGCGGATCCTTGTTGTGATCCAAAGTAGTGCATGCAAGGGTAGGGTCTTGCCGTCGCAAGCCGAGGAAATATCCAAAAAAATCAGGCGCTTAAGCTGGGATTGTTTGAGCTATTCCAAACTGGCATGCATCGCATTCGAGCATTTCACTGGCAAGTTGGTGCAATCCCGCTATAATCGGGTTAACCCTATACGTGATATCCCTGACATCGATTCACCAGGGGATCTCAACCTTCCTTGGAGAGCCAACATGTTTGCCTACATCATCGAAAAGCTGAGCAACTGGTTTGAGGCTGCAGAACGCAACCGCCGTGAAGCCTATCTGGCATCGTCGAGCGACATCGTTCAGCTCGAACAGCGTATCCGCTCGCTGGAAACCAACGGCTACTCGCTGTAACTCGGCGCGGCAAGACGCCGCACCACGCGCTCGATGCGCAAGCAAAGGAAAGCCCCGTATTGACGGGGCTTTGTCTTTTTGTAAGCTGAAAATGTCGTGCGCCAGAGATCACCGTCTATCAACATACAATCAACATCGTCTGAAACGGGGGCCGGATGAGAGTCGTCAATCGCTTCTTTTGCTATGCGACGAGCTGCGCTGCATTGTTCGGTATCGCGACAGCCGCGGTCGCCGGATCGGACAGCACGCGTGCACCGCTGATCCTGGATACCCAAAGCGGAATTCACGACGGCAAGAGCGGCATCGTGCTGCAAAACGCGCCATTATCGCGTGCGCCAATCGTCGCGCCGACGCAACCCGCCCCGATGACTGAACTGCCACCCGGTTCGACTGCGCCGTTGGTCGTCATCCCGTATATCGAAGTGCCGAACTCGGCCGTTCCGCTCAAGGCGCCCCAGCCGCGTCAATAAGCGGCGTTCCGGTTAGTTGGCGCGATGCTCGATCGCGAATTTCGCGCCGCCGTCCTGGCCGAGCACTTCGACGAGATAAGGCAGCGTTTCCTTCATCGTATCGACCAGCGTATATGGCGGGTTCAGAATGAACATCCCGCTGCCGAAAAGCCCAAAGCCGTCCGATGGCGGCCGGCTTACCGTCAAGCTCAGATGCAGCCAGTTGTTCGGCTGCAACTGCTTCAGGTGATCGGGGAATTTCTGCGATTCCGGGCGGCTTACCTGCGGATACCAGATCGCATAGCACCCCGTTGCAAATCGCTTCAGGCTTTCCTCGACGCAAGCGATCGTCTTCGCGTAATCGCGCTTGTCCTCGTATGACGGATCGACCAGCACGAGCGCACGCCGCGGTGGCGGCGGCAGCAATGCCTTGATGCCTTCGAATCCGTCGCCGGCGTAGATCATCGCGCGGCGTCCAGCGTCACGGAAATTGTGACGCAGCACGTCGATTTCGGTACTGTGCAACTCGAACAAGCGCATCCGGTCCTGTTCGCGCATCAGCCGCCATGCGAGATAGGGCGAGCCCGGGTAGTAGCGCAACTCGCCGTCGCTGTTCAGCGCGCGCACTTCGTCGACATAGTCGGACAGCGCCTCGGGCAGATCCGTCGCGTCCCAAATTTTTTCGATCCCCGTGCTGAATTCGCCGGTTTTCGCCGCATAGCCGTCGAACAGCGAATAGACGCCTGCGCCAGCGTGCGTATCAATGTACCAATACGACTTGTCTTTCTTGTTCAAATAACGCAGCAACTGCACGACGACGGCGTGTTTGAGGACGTCCGCGTGATTGCCGGCGTGAAAGCCGTGACGATAGCTGAGCATGGCGAGAGAAATACGGAGCGATACGTGAAAATCGGCCAAGCGCCGGGCGTGCAGATCATGCGGTGATACTGGCTCGCGGATGTGGCCGGCCGATGCGGTCGCGTATTGTACGCGAGTATGCAACACGGCCTGCCGTTCGGCTATTGATACGCATCGCCGACGATCTGCTCGATTCGCTGCTTCGCGTCCGGCGTGATCTTTGCCGCCACGTCGAGCGCGCGCATGTTCTCGACGATCTGCTCGACGCGCGATGCGCCGGTGATCACCGTGCTGACGCGAGGGTTTTTCAGTACCCACGCAAGGGCGAGCTGGCCGACGGTGCAACCGAGGTCGTTCGCAATCTCGCCGAGCGCTTCCACGACGCTGTTCCTCGCCGGGTCTGTCAATTGCTCGCGCAGCCAGTCGTAGCCGTGAATTTCGGCTCGGCTTCCGGCGGGAACGCCATGCCGGTATTTTCCTGTCAGCAGCCCCGAAGCGAGCGGGCTCCAGGTCGTGAGCCCCATGCCGAAGTCTTCATAGAGACGCCTGTATTCCAGCTCGACTCGCTTGCGATGGAACAGGTTGTATTGCGGCTGCTCCATCGTCGGCTTGCGCAGATGATGCCGTTCAGCAATTTCGTATGCGGCGCGAATCTCGTCGGCACTCCATTCGGACGTACCCCAATAGAGTGCCTTGCCGCGCGCGATGATGTCGCTCATCGCCCATACGGTTTCCTCGATCGGCGTATTGGGATCGGGACGATGGCAGAACACGAGGTCGACGTAGTCGAGCTGAAGGCGCTGCAGCGACGCGTCGATCGCGTTCAGCAAGTATTTGCGGTTGAGGGTGTGGTACTGATTCGGCGCTTCTGCGAGCCCCCAGAAAAACTTCGTCGACACCACGTAACTGATGCGCGGCCAGCCGAGGGACTTCAGCGCATGCCCCATGATTTCCTCTGATTTGCCGCCCGCATACACTTCGGCGTTGTCGAAGAAATTGACGCCGGCGTCGCGCGCGGCAGCCAGCGATTCTCGCGCCGTACGGCGGTCGACCTGGTTGCCGTAGGTGACCCATGAACCGATCGACAGCTCGCTGACCTGCAATCCGGAACGTCCCAGCCTTCGGTAGTTCATAACGCCTCCGATCGAGCGTGACCGACCACAAGCTTAGCTCGTTTGACCGCGATGCGCGGTCCCGTTCATGCACAATAGCGGTGTCGGCCGCGCGGCGACAGCCGCGCCATTCGGCCTATGCTATCCGGCAGACTGGATCGATGCCGGACGCGATGCTTTCATTGACTTGACTGACGGAGGCTTGGGGAATGACTTCGAACTTGAACGGGAAGGCGGCCGTCGTGACGGGCGCAGCAAGCGGCATCGGCAAGGAAATCGCGCTGGAGCTCGCGCGCGCGGGCGCGGCGGTGGCGATCGCCGACCTGAATCAGGACGGCGCGAACGCGGTGGCCGGGCAGATCAAGCAGGCGGGCGGCCAGGCGATCGGCGTCGCGATGGACGTGACCAACGAGGACGCGGTCAACGCCGGCATCGACAAGGTGGCCGAGACGTTCGGCTCGGTCGACATCCTCGTGTCGAACGCGGGCATCCAGATCGTCAATCCGATCGAGAACTACGCGTTCGCCGACTGGAAGAAGATGCAGGCGATCCACGTCGACGGCGCGTTCCTGACGACGAAGGCCGCGCTCAAACACATGTACAAGGACGATCGCGGCGGCGTGGTGATCTACATGGGCTCGGTGCACTCGCACGAGGCGTCGCCGCTGAAGTCGGCGTACGTGACGGCCAAGCACGGGCTGCTGGGCCTCGCGCGCGTGCTGGCGAAGGAAGGCGCGAAGCACAACGTGCGCTCGCATGTCGTGTGTCCGGGCTTCGTGCGCACGCCGCTCGTCGACAAGCAGATTCCGGAGCAGGCGAAGGAGCTGGGGATCAGCGAAGAGGACGTGGTGAAGAAGGTGATGCTCGGCCAGACGGTGGACGGCGTGTTCACGACGGTCGAGGACGTCGCGAAGACGGTGCTGTTCCTGTCGGCGTTCCCGAGCGCGGCGCTGACCGGCCAGTCGTTCGTCGTCAGCCACGGCTGGTTCATGCAGTAAGCGGTGGCTTGAATGAGCAAGCGTCGAAGTGCGGCATGGCACGGCCATTTTGCGTTGTTTCGGCCGTTCGGCTGCCCGCGGCCGCGCGTGAGTCCCGGGCGGAGTCCCGTGTGACCTGGGACATAAAGAAACGCGCTCCGCCGGGAGCGCGTTTCTCGTTTCCGTAGCGGCGGCGCCCGCTTTACTTCAGCACCACGGCGATCGCGTTTGCGACGACGTCGATGTTGCGCGTGTTGAGCGCCGCGACGCAGATCCTGCCGGTGCTCACCGCATAGATGCCGAACTCTTCGCGCAGACGGTCGACTTGCGCCGACGTCAGGCCCGAGTACGAGAACATCCCGCGTTGCGCATTGATGAAGCTGAAGTCGCGCTCGACGCCGGCCGCCTTCAGGCGCTCGACGAGGCCGTTGCGCATCGCGCGGATGCGATCGCGCATTTCGCCCAGTTCCTGCACCCACGAAGCGCGCAGTTCCGGCGAAGCGAGCACCGCGGCGACGATCGCGCCGCCGTGCGTCGGCGGGTTCGAGTAGTTCGTGCGGATCACGCGCTTCAACTGCGACAGCACGCGTGCGGCTTCGTCCTTGCTGTTGGTGATGATCGACAGCGCGCCGACGCGCTCGCCGTACAGCGAGAACGACTTCGAGAACGACGACGACACGAACACGTTCAGATCCGCCGCCGCGAAGAGGCGCACCGCGGCCGCATCGGCCTCGATGCTCTCGCCGAAGCCCTGATAGGCGATGTCGAGGAACGGCACGAGCTGGCGCGCCTTCACGACCTCGACCACTTGCGCCCATTGCGCGTCGTTCAGGTCGACGCCCGTCGGGTTGTGGCAGCAGGCGTGCAGCACGACGATCGTGCCCGGCTCGTAACCGTTGAGCGCGGCCAGCATGCCGTCGAAGTTGACGCCGTTCGTCTTCGCGTCGTAGTACGGGTACGCGACGACTTCGAAACCTGCCATGTCGAACAGCGCACGGTGGTTTTCCCAGCTCGGATCGCTGATCGCGACTTTTGCCTTCGGATTCAGCGTGTGCAGGAAGTCTGCGCCGATCTTCAGTGCGCCCGTGCCGCCGAGCGCCTGCGCCGTCACGACGCGGCCGGCCGCGATCAGCGGCGAATCGTCGCCGAGCAGCAGCTTCTGCACCGACGCGTCATAGGCGGCAATCCCGTCGATCGGCAGATAGCCGCGCGGCAGGCCGGCTTCGACCCGCGCCTTTTCCGCGTCGCGCACCGCACGCAGCAGCGGAATCTTGCCGTCCTCGTTGGTGTAGACGCCGACGCCCAGATTCACCTTGGTCGGGCGAGTGTCGGCGTTGAAGGCTTCGTTCAGGCCCAGGATAGGGTCGCGGGGGGCAAGTTCGACAGCGGAGAAGAGCGACATAATTGATTCGCAGCAGTTGTGAAAAGAGGGTCAGCTTCGGGCGTCGATGCGGGCCGGCGATCATCGGGCAACGCTCGGCAGTCCGGCGCGAAAGCGAAAGCGAAACGCGGCAGCTTGCCATTGTAACGAATTCGACGTCTCCATTCGGCTAATGTCTCGGCCGCGCGCGCGGTTTTTGCGCGTCCGGCCGCCAAATCCCGAGCACGGCGATGCGGAGCCGGCCGGACGTCGAAGCGCTAGAATGATCTTTTGCTCCGTTTCGGCCCGCCGCCTCCCGCATCCACATGTCCGAACATCATTCCGACACCCGCGACGATCTCGACGAATCGAAATTCGTGACGTTCGACGGATCCCCGTTCCAGCTATATCAGCCTTATCCGCCGTCGGGCGACCAGCCCACCGCGATCGCGACGCTCGTCGAAGGCGTCGAGGACGGCCTGTCGTTCCAGACGCTGCTCGGTGTGACGGGCTCGGGCAAGACCTACACGATGGCGAACACGATTGCGCGGCTCGGCCGCCCGGCGATCGTGTTCGCGCCGAACAAGACGCTCGCCGCGCAGCTCTATGCGGAGTTCCGCGAGTTCTTCCCGCGCAACGCGGTCGAGTACTTCGTGTCGTACTACGACTACTACCAGCCGGAAGCGTATGTGCCGCAGCGCGACCTCTTCATCGAGAAGGATTCGTCGATCAACGAGCACATCGAGCAGATGCGGCTGTCGGCGACGAAGAGCCTGATGGAGCGGCGCGATGTCGTGATCGTCGCGACGGTGTCGGCGATCTACGGTATCGGCAACCCGTCCGAATACCACCAGATGATCCTCACGCTGCGCACGGGCGACAGGATCGGCCAGCGCGAGGTGATCGCGCGGCTGATCGCGATGCAGTACACGCGCAACGAGCAGGACTTCCAGCGCGGCACGTTCCGCGTGCGCGGCGACACGATCGACATCTTCCCGGCCGAGCACGCGGAGATGGCGGTGCGCGTCGAGCTGTTCGACGACGAGGTCGATTCGCTGCATCTGTTCGATCCGCTGACGGGGCGCGTGCGGCAGAAGATTCCGCGCTTCACCGTCTATCCGTCGTCGCACTACGTGACGCCGCGCGAGACCGTGATGCGCGCGGTCGAGACGATCAAGGACGAGCTGCGCGATCGCCTCGAGTTCTTCCACCGCGACGGCAAGCTCGTCGAGGCGCAGCGCCTCGAGCAGCGCACCCGGTTCGACTTGGAGATGCTGCAGGAGCTCGGCTTCTGCAAGGGCATCGAGAACTATTCTCGACACTTCTCCGGCGCGGCGCCGGGCGAGCCGCCGCCGACCCTCGTCGACTATCTGCCGTCCGACGCGCTGATGCTGCTCGACGAATCGCACGTGCTGATCGGCCAGTTGAACGGGATGTACAACGGCGACCGCGCGCGCAAGGAGAACCTCGTCGATTACGGGTTCCGGCTGCCGTCGGCGCTCGACAACCGGCCGCTCAAGTTCCCCGAGTTCGAGCGCAAGATGCGCCAGGTGGTGTTCGTATCGGCGACGCCCGCCGATTACGAGCGGCGCGTGTCCGGCCAGACCGCCGAGCAGGTCGTGCGGCCGACGGGGCTCGTCGACCCCGAGATCGAGGTGCGGCCGGCGAGCACGCAGGTCGACGACGTGCTGTCCGAGATCACCGAGCGCGTGAAGGCCGACGAGCGCGTGCTGATCACCGTGCTGACGAAGCGCATGGCCGAGCAACTGACCGAATTCCTCGCGGATCATGGCGTCAAGGTCCGCTATCTGCATAGCGATATCGACACCGTCGAGCGCGTCGAAATCATTCGCGACCTGCGGCTCGGCACGTTCGACGTGCTGGTCGGGATCAACCTGCTGCGCGAAGGGCTCGACATTCCGGAGGTGTCGCTCGTCGCGATCCTCGACGCGGACAAGGAAGGCTTCCTGCGCGCCGAGCGCTCGCTGATCCAGACGATCGGACGCGCGGCGCGCAACGTGAACGGCAAGGCGCTCCTGTACGCGGACCGGATCACCGATTCGATGCGCCGCGCGATCGACGAGACCGAGCGGCGGCGCGCGAAGCAGATCGCGTACAACGAGGAGATGGGCATCACGCCGCGCGGCGTCGTGAAGCGGATCAAGGACATCATCGACGGCGTCTACAACGCCGACGAAGCGCGCGCCGAACTGAAGGAGGCGCAGCAGCGCGCGAAATTCGAAGACATGTCCGAGAAGCAGATCGCGAAGGAAATCAAGCGGCTCGAGAAGCAGATGGCCGATTACGCGAAAAATCTCGAGTTCGAGAAAGCCGCGCAGACGCGCGACCAGCTCGCGCTGCTGCGCGAACGGGTATTCGGCGCGAATGTGGGCGATCATCTGAGCGGGGTCGAATGAGGGTTCCGCGGCGCCCCGCCGCATTCGTTAATCTCGCTGTAAGCCTTGTCGGATCAGGGATTTAGCGGCATCTCCATTTGTTTTGGAGGGCGTTCGGTGCTACACTTGCGCCTGTATTGAGAATAGTTCGCATTAGCGTTCTTCATCGCTTTTTTTGTCTCACCCCCGGGTTCCGGGTCCGCGCGGGCGGGACGTGTAACACGAGATAAAAACAGGAGTGTCAATGTTGCGTTCTTCCTTTGTCCGCAGCGGCGTCGCGTTGGCGGCCGCGTGCGCTGCGCTGTCGGCGACGGCGGCCGAATACCCGATCGGCAAGCACCAGATTCAAGGCGGGATGGAGATTGGCGCGGTGTACCTGCAGCCGATCACGATGGACCCGGAAGGCATGATGCGCAAGGCGTCGGATTCGGACATCCACCTCGAAGCCGATATCCACGCGGTCAAGAACAACCCGACGGGCTTCGCCGAAGGCGACTGGATGCCGTATCTGCAAGTCGCGTACAAGCTGACGAAGCAGGGCGACGCGAAGTGGAAGTCGGAAGGCGATCTGATGGGCATGGTCGCGAGCGACGGTCCGCACT
The DNA here is from genome assembly GCF_001513745.1 of Burkholderia humptydooensis. Taxonomy (NCBI): domain Bacteria; kingdom Pseudomonadati; phylum Pseudomonadota; class Betaproteobacteria; order Burkholderiales; family Burkholderiaceae; genus Burkholderia; species Burkholderia humptydooensis. The sequence goes on from NZ_CP013382.1 coordinate 475,985, forward strand.
ACGGCGACAACGTGAAGCTCAACGGCCCCGGCAAGTATCACCTGACGCTCGTCGTGAAGCCGCCGATGCAGACGGGTCACATGGCGTTCGGCCGCCACGTCGACAAGGAAACCGGCGTCGGCGCGTGGTTCAAGCCGATCACGCTCGAATACGATTTCCCGTTCGCTGGAATCGGCAAGAAGGGCGGGTACTGATCGCGCGAGCAGCAAACGGACAGCGCGCGATGAGCGCGCTGTCTTTTTAGAGAAATACGATGACATTCCCCAGAGCATTCGCATTCGCCGCCGCGATTTTCATCGCGGGCGCAGCGCACGCGGCCGATCTGCCGACCTTCAAGCTCGAGATGGCTGACGGCAAGCTCAATCCGGCGCGCATCGAAGTGCCGGCCGGCCAGCGCATCAAGATTCAGATTCGCAACACGGGCAAGGGCGCCGTCGAGTTCGAGAGCGTGCAGCTTCGCAAGGAGAAGGTGCTCGCGCCGGGCGGCGAATCGTTCGTCGTGATCGCGCCGCTGTCGCCGGGCGAGTACAAGTTTTTCGACGATTTTCACCAGCAGGCGCAAGGCGTCATCGTCGCGAAGTAACGGTTTTCGCGTTTGACGCGCGGCACGTGCCGCGCGGCGGGCGCCGGGAGGTAAAACAAATGGGTCAGATCTTGTTCATCGTCTGGCGGGAGAGCGTCGAGGCGTTGCTCGTCGTCGGCATCCTCTACGCATGGCTGAAGAACGGCGACGACGATGCGCGCCGCGGCTTGCCTTATCTGTGGGCGGGCGTTGGCGTCGGCCTGCTGATGGCGGTGGGCCTTGGCGCCGCGCTCGTCGGCTTCACCGAAGTGCTGTCGGGCGACGCGCAGGACTACTTTCAGACCGCGATGGTGCTGATCGCGTGTGTGCTGATCGTGCAGATGGTGCTATGGATGAAGCGCCACGGGCGCACGCTCAAGCGCGACATGGAGCAATCGCTGCAGAAGAGCACGCAGGACGCGAACTGGTGGGGCGTCGCAGTGCTCGTCGCGCTCGCGATCGCGCGCGAGGGCAGCGAGACGGTTATTTTCCTCTACGGGCTCGGCTTCGGCCAGTCCGGGCACGTCGACGGCGGCCAGATGCTTGCCGTGCTGATCGGCCTCGGTCTCGCGTTCCTGACGTTCTACGTACTGCAACTCGGCGGCAAGTACTTCTCGTGGCGACACTTTTTCCGCGTCACTGAAATCATGCTGCTGTTCCTCGGCGCAGGCCTGTTCCAGACGGGCGTCGACAAGCTGATCGACAAGGAAATCCTGCCGCTCGGCATCGCGCAATTGTGGGATACGTCGGCGATCCTCGACGATTCGAGCACGTTCGGCTCGCTCGTGTCGACGCTGACGGGCTATCGCGCGCATCCGTCGCTCATGAATCTCGTGGCGTACGCGGCCTACTGGGCGCTCGTCTACCTGCTGATCAAGCGCGCCGCGCGCCGCCCGGCGGCGACTGCGGGGCGGCCCGCATGAGCGCAGTCGTCGGCCGTCGCCGCACGAGCTTCGTCGCGCAAGCCGGGCACTGGATGCAGCGCCACGGCGCGCTGATCCGCGGCATCCAGTGGGCCGTGGTGCTCGTCTATGCGCTCCTCATCCTCGTGCCGGCGTTCATGCCGCTGCCCGACGATACCGCGCACCTGTGGAGCAACCTGACGCTCGCCGCGCAGTTCGTGTTCTGGGGCATCTGGTGGCCGTTCGTGCTGCTGTCGATGGTGATGCTCGGCCGCGTCTGGTGCGGCGTGCTGTGTCCAGAGGGCGCATTGAGCGAATTCGCGAGCAAGTTCGGCCGCGGCCGCGCGATTCCGCGTTGGATGCGCTGGAGCGGCTGGCCGTTCGTCGCGTTCGGCCTGACGACGATCTACGGGCAGATGGTCAGCGTCTATCAGTATCCGCGCGCCGTGTTGCTCGTGCTCGGCGGCTCGACGCTCGCCGCGATCGTGATCGGCTTTCTGTACGGACGCGAGAAGCGCGTATGGTGCCGCTATCTGTGCCCGGTGAACGGCGTCTTCTCGCTGCTCGCGCGTCTTTCGCCGCTGCGCTACAAGGTCGACGAGGACGCATGGCGCCGTTCGTACAAGAAGGGCGAGGACGGCCACCGCGTGATTCCGATCAACTGCGCGCCGCTCGTGCCGCTTCGCAACATGAAGGGCGCGGCGGCGTGCCACATGTGCGGCCGATGCAGCGGCCACCGCGGCGCGATCGAATTGACGACGCGCTCGCCGTCCGAGGAAGTGGTCGCGCTCGGTGACAAGCAGGCGAGCGGCTGGGACACCGCGCTCATCCTCTATGGCCTGCTCGGCGTCGCGATCGGCGCGTTCCACTGGACGGTGAGCCCGTGGTTCGTGCAGATCAAGCAGGCGCTCGCGGGCTGGCTGATCGATCACGACATCATGTGGCCGCTCGATACGAACGCGCCCTGGTTCATCTTCACGCACTACCCCGAGCACAACGATGTGTTCTCGTGGCTCGACGGCTCGCTCGTCATCGCGTACATCGCCGGCACGGGGCTCGCTTACGGCACGGCGCTCGCCGTGCTGCTCGCCGGCGCCGCCGCAATGCTCGGCCGCTTCGAGCGCGTGCGGCTCCATCATCTGGCGCAGGCGCTGATTCCGCTCGCCGGCGCGGGCGTGTTTCTCGGCTTGTCGGCGACGACGCTTTCGCTGTTGCGCGCCGAGCACGTGCCGCTCGGCTGGGCGTCGGATGTTCGCATCGCGATTCTCGTCGGCGCGAATCTGTGGAGCGCGTGGCTTGCCTGGCAGGTCACTGGCCGCTATGCGGGCTTGCCGCGGCGGCTCGTCGCGATGCTCTGGTTCGGCGCCGCGCTCGCGGTGGTCGATAGCGCATGGTGGCTGATGTTCTGGGGATTCTGACGCGCTTCGAGCGGTATGATGCAGCCGTCGATGGACGCGCATCGCGAAGGAGTGTCGAGATGAGAACCAAATCCGTTCTGACGAGCGACGACGTGAAGAAGATGGCCGCCGCCGCCGAGTCGTTCGCGGCCGCGAACCAGTGGTCCGTGACGGTCGCGATCTTCGACGACGGCGCGCATCTGCTGCATCTGCACCGGATGGACGGCGCCGCGCCGAGTACCGTCGAGATGGCGATCGGCAAGGGCCGCACGGCCGCGCTTGGCCGTCGCGAGAGCAAGGTCTACGAAGACATCGTGCTGCAAGGGCGCGTGTCGTTCCTGAGCGTGCCGCTCGTCGGCCTCGTCGAGGGCGGCGTGCCGATCGTCGTCGAAGGCGAGACGGTCGGGGCGGTCGGCGTGTCCGGCGTGAAGTCCGAGCAGGATGCGGCCGTCGCCCGCGCGGGAATCGCCGCGTTGACCGACGCCGGCTGATCGGCACGGTGCGGCACATTGCGTCGCTCGTCTGTCTCGGCGTCGAGACGATCGACGAGCCGCTGTTCGTGCGTTTCGCGATTGACCGTCTCCGCCCATCCGTCAAACAAAAAAGCGACGCGTCCGGTGACGCGTCGCTTTTCTCTTTCACGCAGTGAGAACCCAAAAAAAAGCGGCTTGGCTTGCTGCAACGGCTGCTTGAATATGTTTGCACGAAGGGGTCTAGACTCGCGTGCAAGCCGTTGTGGCTGGCTAATGCCTAACACCTCTCGGAGAGGTGGTCCCCACAATACTCGGTTCGTTACTTCGTCAGGATCAGCTTGCCGAGGCGCGTGGCCCGCAACTGATAGGTTTCGCCGTTATGCGCGATGCTCACGTGGCTCTGGCCTTGCAGCAACGCGTCGCTGCTCACTACGCGCTGCCCGGCGCTTGCGCTTGCGGCGGCGGCAGGCTTCGCGATGGCCTTTGCCGATTCGGCCGGCGTCGTCACCGCTGCTGCCTTGGAACGGCTGCTGGGTGCGGTACCGCCGGTGCGGCGCAACGTGAGCGTAGTAGAGCGCATAAGTTCGGTCATTCAGGCGATCGGTGAGTGGCGATTCGATGGAATGAATACTAAATGATAACCATTCCCATTTACAATGTATCTTTATCGATCGAAAACTGATTGCCGATAGGCGGAGACAAAGAGGGCGACGGATGCACCGCCGCCAGGGATCGTCAGTGCAGCGGGTCCGGGTCCTTGCGGCCCTGCGCGTACTCGCGAATCAGGCGAACGGTGTCGATGTCGGATGCGCGGTAGGCTTCCCTCACGATCCCCTGCGTCTGGCGCGCGTCCTCGCTGTCGTTGCTGACAGGCAGCGTCGTCCGATACTCGAAGCGCAGGAACAACTGCTGATCGTCGCGTTCTTCGATCGTCATCGTCAGCGACCCGCCGATCTCGCCGTCGGCCGCATGGATGTCGTAGCGGACCTGCTCGTTCGGCGTGAACGTCACGCGATCGCGTACCGTCGCGTTGCCATAGTGCAGTTCGCGCTCGAGCGTCGTTTCCGTGCGCGCGTGAACGATGCAGTTGTCGAGGCCGATCACGAACAACTGCGGCTGCTCGGCGCGCAGCACGAGGCCTTCCCACAACTGCGCGCGAGTCAGCGTCGGCAGGGACGGGTTGTCGGCGGCGTTAATCTGGATCAGATGTTCGAAGTTCAAAGCGGCGGATTCCTTCTGTAGTGCGGCCCATGCCGGGCGCGAGAAGCTATTGTGACGCAAATCCGCCGCGGCGGCGGAGCTTCGGCCCTCTGCCGTTCGGCCAATGGGGGCGGCCGCCGTCTATGCGGAAATGCGGCCCATCCGGCCCCTCTGGTAATCGGCAACCGCCGCGCGGATCTCGTCCTCGGTGTTCATCACGAACGGGCCATAGCGCACGATCGGCTCGTTGAGCGGCGCGCCGCCGATCAGCAGCAAGTCGAGCGGCGCATCGCCCGCGGCGAATACGGCGGTGTCGCCGTCTTCCGCGTACACGACGACATGGCGCGCGTCGACCTCCGTCCCGTCCGCTCCGTAGAATCCGCTGCCCTCGATCGGATAGGCGAATACGCGAAAGCCGGGCGGCACCGGCTGCTCGACGATTGCGCCGGGCGACAGCGTGAAGTGCTGGTAGAGCATCGGGGTGCGCGTCTCGATCGTCGCACATGCGCCGAACGCCTCGCCGGCGATCACCCGCACGATCGCGCGGCCGTCGGGCGATTTGGCGGTCGGAATGCGCGCGGCCGGAATGTCCTGATAGCGCGGCGCGATCATCTTGTCGCGGCGCGGAAGGTTCACCCAGAGCTGGAACGCGTGCGCGCGGCCGCCCCGGCGCGCGAATTCGGGGTCGGGCATTTCGCTGTGGACGACGCCCGCGCCCGCCGTCATCCACTGGACGTCGCCCGGACCGAGCGCGCCCGCATGTCCCGCCGAATCGCGATGGCGAAACCAGCCTTCCAGCACGTAAGTAACGGTTTCGAAGCCGCGGTGCGGATGATCGGGCGCACCCTTCGCATCGCCCGGCGCGTAATCGACGGGCCCCATTTCGTCGAGCAACAGGAACGGATCGAAATCCGTCAGCAGGCGGGTCGGAAACGGGCGGTGAACCACGAAGCCGCCGCCTTCCGTCGTGCGGAGCGCCGGGTAGGTACGCTGGATCGAGCGGGCGATAGTCATGGAAAAGCTCTCGGAGTGATGGGAAATAACGTTATTTTTGCAACGTAAGGCTATTATATTGAGCGAATTGCCGATTAAATCCGCTCGATTCGCAATGGATCGTTGTGGAATTGGAACGATGAAATGACTATCGATGCACATAACCTGAACGACTTGATGTACTTCTCTCAGGTGGTCGAGCACGGCGGCTTCTCGGCCGCGGAACGCGTGCTCGGCATCTCGAAGTCGCGTCTTTCGCGGCGGCTGACCGAGCTCGAGGCGACGCTCGGCGTGCGCCTGTTGCAGCGCTCGACCCGCAAGCTCGCGTTGACCGAGGCCGGCCAGCTCTTCTATCAGCATTGCCAGGCGATGTTGTCGGAGGCGCAGGCCGCGATGAACGCGGTGCAGCAACTGCGCTCGGCGCCGCGCGGCACAGTGCGCGTGAGCGTGCCCGTCACGGTGTCGCAGACAATGCTGTCGCGCCTGCTGCCGGAATTCCTGCGCCGCTATCCTGAAGTGCGCGTGCAGATTCGCGTGACGAATCGCGTGATCGACCTGTTCGAAGACTCGATCGACGTCGCGCTGCGCGTGCGATCCGAGCCGCCGCAGAATGCGAACATCGTCGTGCGGCCGCTGTGGCGCACCGAGCAGATGCTCGTCGGCGCGCCGAGCCTGCTGCAGCAGAATGCGCCGCCCCTCGTGCCCGACGATCTGGCGGGATTCGACACGCTCGATACGCCGTCCGGAGACGGGCGGCACGTGTTCAACCTGATCGCGCCGGACGGCACGCGCCACGCGCACGAGCACGAGCCGCGCCTTGTGACGGCGGATCTGATGACGATTCGCGAAGCGGTGCTCGACGGGGTCGGAATCGCCGCGCTGCCGGAATCGATGTACGGTAACGCGTTGCGCGCGGGACAACTGTCGCCGGTGATGCCGGGATGGACGCTGCCTGTGCCGCAGCTCTATGCGGTGTTCGTGTCGCGGCAGGGGATGCCGCCCGCCGTGCGCGCGTTCGTCGATTACCTCGTCGAGAAGCTCGACAACGAAAACTACAAGGACCCGGGCTGTCCGGAGCGCGGCACGAAGGACGCGGAGACGAGGATTTCGCTCTGACGGAATCGGAAGATCGCGCGCGCATCGGTTTTGTCATTTGACGCGAGTCACGCAATCGGTAGTTTCAATCGGCAGCCGCTTGAATGCGTGCTCGACCCGGCCTATATTGGAATCCCGATTTCGTGAGGGAAGGTGCCGAGCGAAACAAGGTGGCCGCATATGTTGCGAGCCAGATAGGGCAGACCGCGCAAGTCCGTGCAGACCACGGCATGTCGCATCGCGTTGCTCGACGCGCAGCAGTCAGGCCGCCGGGCCCGCCGCCCGAAGGCGCCCGTGCGCGCATGAAAAAAGGCCTTCATCTGGCGATGGAGGCCTTTTACTTTGGGGGCCGCGTGCGTTTATCGCACGCGAGATGCGCTGCGCCTACTTCGCGTTCGACTTCGGCTCGGTCACGAAGCCGAGCTTCGTCAGGCCGCCTGCCTGCGCGGCCGACATCACTTCCGCGACGCGTTCATAGGCGACCTTGCGGTCTGCGCGCAGATGCAGTTCCGGCTGCGGGTTCGTCTGCGCGGCTTGCGCGATGCGCGACTGAAGATTGGTCGCGCTCACCGGCTGGTCGTCCCACAGAACCGTGCCGTCGCTTTCGATCGCGACGTCGATCGTCTTCGGCTTCACCTCGACCGGCTGGCTGCTCGCGCGCGGCAGATCGATCTTCACCGCATGGTGCATCGCCGGGATCGTGACGAGGAAAATGATCAGGAGTACGAGCATGACGTCGACGAGCGGCGTCATGTTGATCTCGTTCATCAGGCCGTCGTCGTCCTCGTCGCCGAAGCTGGGGTTCATTGCCATCGCAAGCCTCCGCTCAGTTCGCGCGCGCGGCGAGCCGCAGCCCGTCGCGCTGCGCCGACGACGCGAGGCGCGCGCCCGTCACGAAGTACGCATGCAGGCCGTGCGCGAAGCGGCGCAGGCGGCTCACGATGCTCTTGTTCGCGCGCGTGAGCGCGTTGTAGCCGAGCACGGCGGGAATCGCGACGAACAGGCCGAACGCGGTCATGATCAGCGATTCGCCGACGGGGCCGGCGACCTGGTCGATCGACGTCTGGCCCGTCGCACCGATCACGAGCAGCGCATGATAGATGCCCCACACGGTGCCGAACAGACCGACGAACGGCGCGGTGCTGCCGATCGACGCGAGGATCGCGAGGCCGCCCTGCATCCGCGCGATGCCTTCGTCCATCGTGTCCTTCAGGCAACGCGTGACCCAGTCGGACACGTCCATCCGGTCGTGCAGGTGCGGCTGCGTCTGATGGTGATGATCGGAGGCTTCCTTGCCGGACAGCGCAAGCGCGAGGAACGGGTTGTCCTGCGCCGACGACGATGCGCGGCCGAGCTTCTTCACGCCTTCGTCGAAATCGTCCGAATGCCAGAACGACTGTTCGGCGTCTTTCGACAGGCGCTTCAGGCGAATCACGTTCCAGCCCTTGATGACGATCACCATCCACGACAGGACCGACATCACGAGCAGCGCGACCGCGATGGAGCGTGTCACGAAGTCACCTTGCGCCCACACGTGCGCGATTCCGTAGCTTTGCATTTCCTTTCCTTGTTGTTTCTTTCGGTGTTGCTGAGATTAGTCGGTCAGAGTGAAGTCATAAGGCTGCGTGTAGGCGGCGCGCATCGGCTGTCCGTTCTGCAGATATGGCTGGCACGGCGACGAGCGGATCGCGTCGAGCGCCGCGTCGTCGAGGCGCGGGAAGCCGCTGCTCTGGACGACCTGCGCGCTTTCGATCCTGCCCGTCAGGCCGACGACGAAGCGGACCTTCACGACACCCGTCTCGCCGCGCCGCTTCGACATCGACGGGTAGGCGGCCTTCGCGATCTGGCAGGTCAGGTGCGCGCCTTCCTTTGGCGCGACGATCTCCATCGTCGGGCGGTTCGCCGGCGCGCCAGCGAGCGGCACGGCTTTCGCGCTCGTCTCGGCGGGCGCGGCAGGCGCGGGCGGTGCGGGTTCCGGCGCGGTGATCGCATTTGGCGCAGGCTCGTGCGTGACGGGCAGCGGCGTCGGGCTCGGCTTCGCGACGGGCCGGGGGACGGGCGCCGGCTTCGGCTTGACCTTCGGGACGGGCTTCGGCGGCGTGGGCGCCGGCGCCGACTGGATGCCGACCGGCTGCGCGACGGGCGCGCTCAGCAACTCGGCGGTGATCGTCTTCGATTCGAGCGGACGATGCGGCACGTCGTTGCGCATCAGCAGCGCGCCGGTGAGCAGGAGCGCGTGTCCGGCGAGAACCGTCGCGGCAGCGGTGACGACGCGGGGATTCATACGGGAAAAGGCCGGCGCGGATGCGGCCGGCAAGGAATTCGAAACCTGCATGTTAGCTTCGTAGCACGGCGGCGCGCGTGATGAGCGCCGCGAAGTGTTGCATCACTTGCGGAAAATCAGCAAAGAGATGCACACGGTAGTCACGAATCCGATCAGCAATTCCATTACGGGCTCCTTTACAGGTAGGCCGTTGGCTCGCGCGGGCAGGCTTGCTGACGGGCTGGTAAAACGAGAGCGCGGCGCGCGGCGCCGCGTGCAATCCTGGCACGCCGGTCAAGCCGCCTTGCGTTCGTAGAACATGATGGGGACTGGCACGGCCGCGGGGTGCTCGACACCGCAGCGGCTCGCACAAACGCCCTGTTCCGCCATGATCCCGCGCACGGTTTCCTCGCACTTGCCGCAGCAGGTGGCGACCCCGAGTTCGAACTGGAGTTCTTCGAAGGTGTCCGCGCCTTCCTCAAAGGATGCGCGAATCTTCCGATCGGAAACGGACTTGCATACGCAGACAATCATGATGGAGCGCGATAGCTAACGTTAATGCGAATTATTATCATTATATTTGTACGGGTTGGCAAGCGCGGCTCCGGGTTTTTTGTAACAAAACCAGGTGCTTGGAAGGGTTTCCGGGGAAGGCCGCAGCGGTGAGGCTACGACGGATCGGCGGCCGACGCGGCCGTGCTGGGAGACGAAATGGTGACGGATTCGACCGGCACGTCGAGCCCGAGCAGCGTCGCGGCGAGCGTCTGCAAATGCCGGCCGTCGCTCGTCGAGCAGAGGCGCGGCAGCGGCGCCGGCCGGGACGAGGCGGGCGCGCGCAGCCCGCGCTCGTCGAGGATGCGCGCGAGCTGGCGGGCGATCGCATCGCCCGTGTCGATCAGATGAAGGCAGTTCGACGTCACGTCGCGGATCGCCGCGTCGAGGAACGGGTAGTGCGTGCAGCCGAGCACGAGCGTATCGGCGCCTGCTTCGAGCATCGGCTCGAGATAGCCCGCGAGCAGCGCACGCAACTCGGGCGAGCCGGTGTCGCCGCGCTCGATCGCCTCGACGAGGCCGTGCCCCGCCTGGCGGATGAAACGGCAGTCGGCCGCGTAGCGCGCGATCAGCGCTTCGAAGCGTGCGCTGCGCAGCGTCGCCTGCGTCGCGAGCACGCCGGCGACGCGCGTCTTCGAATGCAGCGCCGCCGGCTTGATGCCGGGCTCGACACCGACGAGCGGGATCGGCAGACGTTCGCGCACGACGGCGATCGATTGCGCGGTGGCCGTGTTGCACGCGACGACGAGCGCCTTCGCGCCCTGCGCGACGAGCCATTCGCCGATCGCGAGCGTGCGCTCGATGATGAACGCGTCGTCGCGCGGGCCATATGGCGCATGGAGCGAATCGGCGACGTAGACGATCGCCTCGCCGGGCAGTTGCTCGCGCACCGCGCGCAACACCGACAGGCCGCCGAGCCCCGAATCGAAGATGCCGATCGGCGTGCGGGCGGGCGATACGCGGGAATCGGACGTGTGCGGCGTCGTCATGCGGGCGATCGAGCGTGAACCGAATGAAATATCGACGAGAGGGAATTACTCCGGCGAGCCCATCATCGACTGCTGATAGTTCTGAATGCCGACCTTGCCGATCAGATCGATTTGCGTTTCGAGCCAGTCGATGTGCTCTTCGGTATCGTCGAGGATCTTCTCGAAGATTTCGCGTGACACGTAATCACGCACCGATTCGCAATAAGCGATGGCTTCCTTGCACGTGGCCTGCGAGACCTGCTCGAGCTTCAGATCGCATTTCAGGATCTCCTCGGTTTCCTCGCCGACGAGCAGCTTGTGCAGATCCTGCAGGTTCGGCAGGCCGTCGAGCACGAACACGCGTTCGATCAGCCAGTCCGCGTGCTTCATTTCGCCGATCGATTCGTCGTATTCGTGCTTGCCGAGTTTCTCGAGCCCCCAGTGCTTGTACATCCGCGCATGCAGGAAATATTGATTGATCGCGGTCAGTTCGTTTTTCAACTGGGCGTTCAGATATTCGATGACTTTCTTGTCGCCTTGCATGTTCGTTCCTTGTGATGTGTGGGGCTTGAGTCCCTGAACGATAAACGCTCGTTCCTGAAAAGCCAAGGGCGAATCCGTTCGATGTCCGAAAGACGGAACGGACCCGCCGCATTAAAAAGGCCGGATTGAAATCCGGCCTGAAAATCATTCCTATTTACGCGCTCGCGACCGGAATCTTGCCGATCTTCGCCTGCCACTCCTTCGGCCCCGTCTGATGGACCGACGTGCCCTGCGAATCGACCGCGACCGTCACCGGCATGTCCTGCACGTCGAACTCGTAGATCGCTTCCATGCCGAGGTCTTCGAACGCGAGCACCTTCGCGCCGCGGATCGCCTTCGACACGAGGTACGCGGCGCCGCCGACCGCCATCAGATACGCGGCCTTGTGCTTCTTGATCGCGTCGATCGCGACGGGGCCGCGCTCGGCCTTGCCGACCATCGAGATGAGGCCCGTTTGCGCGAGCATCGTCTCGGTGAACTTGTCCATGCGCGTCGCCGTCGTCGGGCCTGCCGGGCCCACCACTTCGTCGCGCACCGGATCGACCGGGCCGACGTAGTAGATCACGCGGTTCGTGAAGTCGACGGGCAGCTTCTCGCCCTTGGCGAGCATGTCGGCGATGCGCTTGTGCGCGGCGTCGCGGCCGGTGAGCATCTTGCCCGACAACAGCAGCGTCTGGCCCGGCTTCCACGACGCGACTTCTTCCGGCGTCAGCGTATTCAGGTCGATGCGCCTGCTCGTTTCGGTGTTCGGCTCCCAGTGGACCTTCGGCCATGCGTCGAGCGACGGCGCCTCGAGCGACGCCTGCCCCGAGCCGTCGAGCACGAAGTGCGCGTGGCGCGTGGCCGCGCAGTTCGGGATCATCGCGACGGGCTTCGACGCCGCGTGCGTCGGCGCGGCCATGATCTTCACGTCGAGCACGGTTGCGAGGCCGCCGAGGCCCTGCGCGCCGATGCCGAGCGCGTTGACCTTCTCGTGCAGCTCGACGCGCAGTTCTTCGACCCAGTCCTTCGGGCCGCGCGCGATGATCTCCTGGATGTCGATCGACTCCATCAGCGATTCCTTCGCCATCAGCATCGCTTTCTCGGCGGTGCCGCCGATGCCGATGCCGAGCATCCCCGGCGGGCACCAGCCCGCGCCCATCGTCGGCACGGTCTTCAGCACCCAGTCGACGATCGAATCCGACGGGTTCAGCATCACGAACTTCGACTTGTTCTCCGAGCCGCCGCCCTTTGCCGCGACCTGCACGTCGACCTTGTCGCCCGGCACGATCTCATAGTGGATCACGGCCGGCGTGTTGTCCTTCGTGTTCTTGCGCGCGCCTTCGGGCGGGTTGACGATCGATGCGCGCAGCACGTTGTCCGGATGCGTGTAGCCGCGGCGCACGCCTTCGTTGATCATGTCGGTGACGCTCATCGTCGCGCCGCCGTTTTCACTTGCCCAGCGCACGTCCATGCCGACCTTCACGAAGATCGTGACGATCCCCGTGTCCTGGCAGATCGGGCGCTTGCCCTCCGCGCACATGCGGCTGTTCGTCAGGATCTGCGCGATCGCGTCCTTCGCGGCCGGGCTCTGTTCGAGCTCGTATGCGCGGCCGAGCGCCTGGATGTAGTCGAGCGGATGGTAGTAGCTGATGTACTGCAGCGAATCCGCGATGCTCTGGATCAGGTCTTCCTGTTTGATGACGGTCATGGCTGAGGCTCTGTGAGGACTGTGGGTATGGGAATCGACTCAGGCCGACTGTTGCGCCGGCTCGCGCGGCGCCGACGGGTGCGTCGGCGCTTCGTGGAAATGCTCGGGGTGCGTGTGCGTCGTCAGGCGGTCGACCCACGCCATCACGATCGCCGACACGAGGAACGCGACGTGGATCAGCACCTGCCACATGATCGCGTGCACCGTGTGCTGGTCCGGATTGATGAACGTCTTCAGCAGGTGGATCGACGAGATGCTGATGAGCGCCATCGACAGCTTCACCTTCAGCACGCCCGCGTTCACGTGGTCGAGCCATTCCGGCTCGTCCGGATGGCCCTCGACGCCCAGGCGCGACACGAACGTTTCATAGCCGCCGACGATCACCATGATGAGCAGGTTCGAGATCATCACCACATCGATGAGGCCGAGCACGGCGAGCATGACGCTCGTTTCGTCGAGGCTCGCCGCGTGCGACAGCAGATGCCAGACTTCCTTCAGGAACAGGAACACGTAGATCGCCTGCGCGACGATCAGGCCCAGATAAAGGGGGACTTGCAGCCAGCGGCTCATGAAGATGACGGCGGGCAGCGGGCGCATCTTGCGGCGGGCCGGGCGGGCGGCGCGCAGATCGGTCGGGGCGGCGGACATGGTCGGGCGAAGCGGGGATGCGGGGATATGGAGCGTTTTTGAAAAAAAGCGCGTTATTGTAACGCGTCGGTCGGGCCGCTTGCAGCGGCGCGGCATCGAGGCCGCGCATCGAGGCCGGTGGTGCCGGCTGGGCGCGAGGCCGACCGTGCGCCGCGGGCGCGGGCGGCGTGCGTTCAGGGCGAGTTCAGGGTGAGACGGGCGGCGAGCGCCGCACGCGCAGGCTCGCGAGCACGATGCCCGTCACGACGCACGCGAGCGCGATGCCGTGCGCGAGCGTCGGCCGTTCGCCGAGGAACAGGATGCCGTAGATCGCGGCCGAGATCGGCAGCACCGCGCTGAACACGCCGGCGAGGCTGCCCGGCACGTGACGGATGCCCTTCATCCACAGCCAGAACGAGAAGATGCTCGCGGACAGGCCATACCAGACGACGAGCGTCCAGACGCCCGCCGGCACGCTCGCGTAGTCGAAATGCCAGAGCGCGCCCGCGCCGAGCGGCAGCATCAGCAGCAGGCCGAACAGGTGGGTGTACGCGCAGATGTCGATCGGCGCGAGCGTCTGCGTGAGGCGCCGCGACAGGATCACGTAGATCGACTCGCAGCAGACCGCGCCGAGCATCAGCAGATTGCCGGCGAGCGAGCCCGCGTGCGCGCCGCCTTCGCTCGCGGTGCCGTTCGCGACATTGATCGTCACGACGCCGGCGATCGCGAGCGCGATCGACACGAGCGCACGCCTGTTCGGTTTCTCGCTCAGGAAGATCCATGCGAACAGCGCGACGACGGCCGGGATCGTGCTTGTGATGACGCCCGCCGCGACGGCGCTCGTGCGCTGCACGCCGTTGAGCATCAGCAGCGTGAACATGAACGTGCCGAAGAACGCCTGCAGGAACAGGTTCAGCCATTCGCCGCGCTTGACGGTGCGCATCTTGACGGGGCTGAAGAGCGGCCAGAGCACCGCGTTCGCGATGACGAAGCGCAGCGTGGCGAGGAGGGTGACGGGAACGAAGGCGACGATCGATTTGCCGATGCCGACGTTGCTGCCGACGAGCAACATCGACGCGATGAGAAAGAAGGCGTAGCGATTCAAGCTGGAATCCGGGCGACGAGTTGGTTAGCATTGTAGGGTCGCACGAAAGCCAGCGTAAAGCCGCGTCGGGCCGCTCGCCGCGTAAGTGACGGGTAAGTTCCGGCGCTTATCGTGAAACGTCTGCATCGTTTTGCCGCGGCCGTCCGGCGTGGTGCGGTGCAGCATCGCGCGTCACGTGAGCCGCATGCGGCGCGCAGGGTGGGAGACAGGCGCGTCGCGCGCCAATCAGACACGGCGCGCCCGATCGCGCCGGCACGTAGTGGGTTCCATGTTCACCAAGGGGTAGTCGATGTCTGCGATTGAATCGGTTCTGCACGAACGCCGCCAGTTCGCGCCGCCCGCCGCCGTGGAGAAGGCGGCAGCCATTTCCGGCATGGCGGCTTATCGGGCGCTCGCCGAAGAGGCTGAGCGCGATTACGAAGGATTCTGGGCGCGTCTCGCGCGCGAGACGCTCGAATGGCACAAGCCGTTCGGCAAGGTGCTCGACGAGACGAACGCGCCGTTCTACACGTGGTTCGAGGACGGCGAGCTGAACGCGTCGTACAACTGCCTCGACCGCCACGTCGCCGCCGGCCTCGGCGAGCGCGTCGCGGTGATCTTCGAGGCCGACGACGGCACCGTCACGCGCGTCACCTACGCCGATCTGCTCGCGCGCGTGTCGCGTTTCGCGAACGCGCTGAAGAGGCGCGGCGTCGGCCGCGGCGACCGCGTTGTCATCTACATTCCGATGTCGGTCGAAGGCATCGTCGCGATGCAGGCGTGCGCGCGGATCGGCGCGACGCACTCGGTCGTGTTCGGCGGCTTCTCGTCGAAGTCGCTGCACGAGCGCATTGTCGACGTCGGCGCGACCGCGCTCATCACGGCCGACGAGCAGATGCGCGGCGGCAAGGCGCTGCCGCTCAAGAACATCGCCGACGAGGCGCTCGCGATGGGCGGCTGCGACGCGGTGAAGACCGTCGTCGTCTATCGCCGCACGGGCGGCAACGTCGGCTGGCACGCGGGCCGCGACGTCTGGATGCACGAGATCGTCGCGAACGAGTCCGACGCGTGCGAGCCCGAGTGGGTCGGCGCCGAGCATCCGCTCTTCATCCTGTACACGTCCGGCTCGACCGGCAAGCCGAAGGGCGTCCAGCACAGCACGGCGGGCTATCTGCTGTGGGGCGCGCAGACGATGAAGTGGACGTTCGACTGGAAGCCGACCGACGTGTTCTGGTGCACGGCCGACATCGGCTGGGTCACGGGCCACTCGTACATCACGTACGGGCCGCTCGCCGTCGGCGCGACGCAGGTCGTGTTCGAGGGCGTGCCGACCTATCCGAACGCGGGCCGCTTCTGGAAGATGATCGGCGACCACAAGGTATCCGTGTTCTACACCGCGCCGACCGCGATCCGCTCGCTGATCAAGGCGGCCGAGGCCGACGACCACGTGCACCCGAAGAGCTACGATCTGTCGAGCCTGCGGATCATCGGCACGGTCGGCGAGCCGATCAATCCGGAAGCGTGGATGTGGTATCACAAGCACGTCGGCGGCGGGCGCTGCCCGATCGTCGACACGTGGTGGCAGACCGAGACGGGCGGCCACATGATCACGCCGCTGCCCGGCGCGACGCCGACCGTGCCGGGCTCGTGCACGCTGCCGCTGCCGGGCATCATGGCCGCCGTCGTCGACGAGACGGGCCAGGACGTGCCGAACGGGCAGGGCGGCATTCTCGTTGTCAAGCGTCCGTGGCCGGCGATGGCGCGCACGATCTGGGGCGACCCGGACCGCTTCAAGAAGAGCTATTACCCGGAAGAGCTCGGCGGCCGCCTCTATCTGGCGGGCGACGGCACCGTGCGCGACAAGGAAACCGGCTACTTCACGATCATGGGCCGCATCGACGACGTGCTGAACGTGTCCGGACACCGGCTCGGCACGATGGAGATCGAATCGGCGCTCGTGTCGCACGAACTCGTCGCGGAGGCGGCCGTGGTCGGCCGGCCGGACGACACGACGGGCGAGGCGGTCGTCGCGTTCGTCGTGTTGAAGCGCACGCGGCCGGAAGGCGAAGAGGCGGCGGCGCTCGCGAAGGCGCTGCGCGACTGGGTCGGCAAGGAGATCGGGCCGATCGCGAAGCCGAAGGACATCCGCTTCGGCGACAACCTGCCGAAGACGCGTTCGGGCAAGATCATGCGGCGCCTGCTGCGCTCGCTCGCGAAGGGCGAGGCGATCACGCAGGACACGTCGACGCTCGAGAACCCCGCGATCCTCGAACAGCTCGCCGAAGTGCGCTGAGCGTGACGGCGCGCGGCGCGCTGTCGAATGCGCGCCGCCCGAGCCCCTGCGCGGCAATCCCGATTGCCTGCGCAGGGGCTTTTTGTTACACAAGCGCATGGCCGCTTCTTCCGGTACCTCTTCGCCCACGCCGTCGCATCCCGCCGAACCGCCGTTCGTGCCGGTGCCGCTCGCGCGCGCGCATGCGCGCTACTGGCGTTTCAACGTCGCGCTGATCGCCGTGCTGATGACGATCGGCTTCGCCGTGTCGTTCGTCGTGCCGCTGTTCGCGCCGGCGCTCGCGCATCTGCGCTTCGCCGGCTTCAGCCTGCCGTTCTACGTCGGCGCGCAGGGCGCGATTCTCGTCTATCTCGCGCTGATCGGCGTCTACATCGTGCTGATGCAGCGCGCCGACCGGATTCTGCGGCGCGACTACGACGCGTATGCGGACGAAGCGAAGCGCAACGAAGCCATTTCGACGGACGCCGACGCATGCTGACGAATCGGCTGGTTCGCGCGTATGCGCTGTACACGATCGGCTTCGCCGCGTTCGTGCTGCTGCTGTGGCGGATCGAGCGCGCGACCGGGCCGGGCGTGTGGATCGGCTATGTGTTCCTGTTCGTGCCGATCGCGGTCTACGCGGTGATCGGGCTGCTGTCGCGGACCTCGGATCTCGTCGAATACTACGTGGCCGGGCGGCGCGTGCCGTCCGCGTTCAACGGCATGGCGACCGCCGCCGACTGGCTGTCCGCTGCCTCGTTCATCGGTCTCGCGGGCTCGCTGTACGCGACCGGCTACGACGCGCTCGCGTACCTGATGGGCTGGACGGGCGGCTTCTGCCTCGTCGCGTTCCTGCTCGCGCCGTATGTGCGCAAGCTCGCGCGCTACACGATTCCCGATTTCCTGGGCACGCGCTTTTCGAGCACGCTCGTCAGGGCGTTCGCGGCGATCGCCGCGATCCTGTGCTCGTTCGTCTACCTGGTC
The DNA here is from genome assembly GCF_001513745.1 of Burkholderia humptydooensis. Classification (NCBI taxonomy): domain Bacteria; kingdom Pseudomonadati; phylum Pseudomonadota; class Betaproteobacteria; order Burkholderiales; family Burkholderiaceae; genus Burkholderia; species Burkholderia humptydooensis. The sequence continues at coordinate 493,590 of NZ_CP013382.1, forward strand.
GCGCAGATACAGGGCATCGGCCTCATCGCGACGCGCTTCATCGGCGTCGATTTCTCGATCGGCATCTTCTGCGGCCTCGCGGGGATACTTGTCTGCTCGTTCCTCGGCGGGATGCGCGCGGTCACGTGGACGCAGGTCGCGCAGTACATCATCCTGATCATCGCGTTCCTGCTGCCCGTTTCGCTGATCGCGATGAAGAACGGCCTCGGGCCCGTGCCGCAATTCAATTACGGCCATCTGATGTCGCGTGTCGAAACGCTCGAGACGGAGATACGCGACGCGCCGCAGGAACGGCAGGTGCGCGACGCGTATCGCAGGCAGGCGGCCGAGATCCAGGCGCAGCTCGATCGGCTGCCGGCGTCTTACGAAGATGCGCGCGCGCGGCTCGTGGAAGACGTTGCCGCGCTGCGCCGGCACAACGGGCCGCTGCGCGAGATCAACCTGCGCGAGCGCGAGCTCGCCGAGTTTCCGCGCGATCCGGCGGCGGCGCGGGTCGTGTGGGAGCAGGCGCGCGACGATCTGCTCGCGCGCGCGGCGGACCCGGTGCCGATGCACGAGCCGTTTCCGGCCGCGAGCGACGACGACCGCCGCCCGCGCGAACGAAACTTCCTGGCGCTGCTGCTGTGCCTGTCGCTCGGCACGGCGAGCCTGCCGCACATTCTGACGCGCTACAACACGACGACGTCGGTGGCGTCCGCGCGGCGCTCGGTCGGCTGGACGCTGTTTTTCATCGCGCTGTTCTATTTGACGGTGCCGGTGCTCGCGGTGCTGATCAAGCACGAGATCCTGACGAATCTGGTGGGGCGGCCGTTCGCCGATCTGCCTGCATGGATTACGCAATGGCACCGATTCGAGCCGGGGCTCATCAGCGTCGTCGATCAGTTGCGCGACGGCATGATCCATTGGTCGGAGATCCAGATGCAGCCCGACATCGTCGTGCTCGCGGCGCCGGAGATCGCGGGACTGCCGTATGTCGTGTCGGGGCTGATCGCGGCGGGCGCGCTTGCCGCGGCGCTGTCGACGGCGGACGGACTGTTATTGACGATCGCGAATGCGCTGTCGCACGACGTCTACTACCACATGGTCGCGCCCGACGCGTCGAGCCAGCGGCGCGTGACGATCTCGAAGGTGCTGCTGCTTGGCGTTGCGCTGTTTGCGTCGTATGTCGCGTCGCTGAATACGGGAAAGATTTTGTTCCTGGTCGGGGCGGCGTTCTCGCTCGCCGCGTCGAGCTTCTTTCCGGTGCTCGTGCTTGGCGTGTTCTGGAAGCGCACGACGACGCGTGGCGCGGTGGCCGGGATGGTGACGGGGCTTGGCGTGTGCGTGTACTACATCGTGTCGACGTATCCGTTCTTCACGCAGATCACGGGCTTCGCGGGGCCGAACTGGCTCGGCATCGAGCCGATCAGCTCCGGCGTGTTCGGCGTGCCGGCCGGGTTTGCGATGGCGATCGTCGTGAGCCTGCTGGATCGGCGGCCGGATGCGTATACGAACGCGCTCGTCGACTATATCCGGCATCCGTGACGGGCGGTTTTCGCTGGGACTGGCGGCTTGGTTCCGGAGTTTGCTATACTTGCCGTCTTCCCGGAGAGATGGATGAGTGGTTTAAGTCGCACGCCTGGAAAGCGTGTATAGGTGAAAGCCTATCGGGGGTTCGAATCCCCCTCTCTCCGCCAGTAGGCTATTAAGCGGGATCTTCCGGGATTCTGCGACACACCCTCGAAGCCTTGCAACAGCAGGGTTTCGGGGGTTTTTCTTTTCTTGCCACCTCCCGCTTCAACTCGCACAATCCAACCATCAAACGGGGGTTGAAACGGGGGTTTCCGCGTGCGCGGTCGCATCGAATCAATTCTCGACGCCGAGAAGGCGTATGGACGGCGCGAAGGTGAGAACCCCGCTCGCTGGCGCGGCCACCTCGACAAACTCCTACCGAAGCAGAACAAGCGAAAGAAAGTGAAGCACCATCCGGCGCTGCCGTGGGGCGAACTGCCGGAGTTCATCCGAAAGCCCGAAGTGCGTGATGCGCGATCCGCGCGCATGCTGCATCTGTTGATTCTCACGTGCGTGCGCACGAACGAGATGCTGATGGCCCGGCCGGAAGAGTTCGATCTGCGCCGTAAGGTCTGGACGATTCCCGGCGACCGCATGAAGATGGGATTGCCGCTGCGCGTGGCACTATAGGACGTAGTGCATAGGCATAAGAAGCGCTTTGAATCCTCCGCCGCGTTGCAGAAATACCCTATCACCATTGACGGCGTGCCCGATAATGGGAAAAGAGCCGCATGAAGAAGGAAGTCGGGCCGCGACGATTCTTCGCCACCGGGCGCGTCTCCCTGAAATCTGCAAGGTGCGAAGTCGAATATTCGTGCAACAGCCGGGCCGACCATCTCGTATCCATGTCCAAACGTGAACGGTCCGTCATCTGAACGTCGTTCGGATCGAGACGTCCGACGTCGCCACAACCTGCGGGGTGTCGAATACAAGTTTCCATCGGCAGTTTCTTGAGACAGATGTATTCAAATGCTATCGAAAAGGGGAACCACATGTATCCGTGGATATGGCTTTGGGCTCCGAATTTTTATTTTCCATTGAGCGGCGCCGTCGACCAGACGATTCAGCCTGATTTGTTCGACACCATCGATCCAGGCGCGGGCAATGGAAGGGTCGAGCGGAAAGCATTCCAGGTTGCCTCGTATGGGCGCCAACTCGGGCTGATCACCGAGGTGCTGCTGGACATCGCCAGGAATCAATGAGCGATGTCGGCGGAAGCGAAAGAGTCCGTGGAATGCCTCAAGCGCATACAGGGCGAGATCGAGCAAATCAAAAAGGAAGAGTCAGAGTCGATCGCCGAGGAAATAAATGCCAGGCTCCTGCAACTGAAGACGCAAAATCCCAAAGAATTTTCACGGCTGCGCACGCAACTCCAGGACATCTTCAAGGAAGACTCCTGATTCCTTATTTCGGCATGCGACGCGGTTCCCAAAGCGGACGCGGTTCAAATTGGATGCTCGACACTTGAACCGGTCCATGTGCCGGTTCCGTTGACCGTGGGAGGCCTGCGTGGCTCGAACCGAGGCGCCCGACGCGGGTTGCGCCCGGGAAGGCGCCCGAGCGGCATTCCCGCCCGCTGATCCGCGATGAAAGTCTCGGACGCCATCTGCGCTCGCGCCTCGCGCCGCACGACGGCATCACACCGCGAATGCGCGATCGAACACGGTCCTGTCGTCGAACGCGAGCGTTCCGTTCGCGAAGATCAGATCGAGGTGATGGCTGCCCTGTTCGCCGCCGCCGAGACCGAGATGCAGGCCCGGATGCCGCTCCTCGAAGCCGGCGTTGCGGCCGTACAGCCCCTTGATTCCGAGGTTCGTGCCGATGCCGAACTCCTCGATCTTGCGGTGGTTCGCGTGCCGTTCCAGATACGACGCGAAATCGTGGCGAAAGCCAGGATGATCGCTGTCGAAGCCGGCGATCGTGCTGTTCTCGATGCGCAGCGTCGCAAGCCGCTCGGCGACCTTGTATTTGACGGCGAACGGAATGGTGCTGAGAAACGTCCCGCTGAACACGATCGAGCCGTGCAGATCGGTGACGTGCGTCGCGATCTCGCCAGGCACGACGTCGAGGTTGCCCATGCCGTCGACGCTCGTCCATTTCTGATCCGGCTTGAGCGAGCCCGTCAGCAGGTTGCCGGCCTCGTCGATGAAGCGGACCTGCGACGCGCGCGCGGCGGCGTCGATCAGCCGGCCGTTGCGCGCGGCGATGTCGTCGAGCGATTCCGAGAAGGCTTCGTCGAGATGCGGGCCGTAATCCTTGAACAGCACCGACTTGCCCCAGTGCTCGACGATTGCGGGCCGGATTGCCGAAAGGAACGGCGGGCCGCTCGGCAACGGCGTCGGCAGGCACGACGAGTCGTATAGCAGGACGAACAGATCGGAGCGGTCGATCGCCGCGATGATGTCGGCGGGCGGCGTGCTTTCGAGGCAGAGCGTGGTTGCGTCGAGCGATTCGGGTAGTGCGGAAAACGCTTGCAATGCGATATCGCGGTTGCTTGCGTCGTATCCGACCAGCAGATTCGCCGTATCCGAGCGCGCGAGCTTGTCGCGCAGTGCGGGATGAAAGCCGAGTGCGCGGTGCAGGTTCAGCATGCGTGTCTCCGGAAGCGACGGAAGGGCGCGCGCCCTTCCGTCAGATCGAATGGCCTGCTTAGACCGGCCAGAGCGCGGTGCCGAACGGCACCACCGCATCCTCGACCATCATGTCGACGGCTTCAGCATGCGTATCTTCCTGCATCCAGGCGAGCAAATCGATTTGCTGATTTTCCTGCATGTCAATTCTCCAGGTGTTGTGAGCACGAGTTATTCAACATGGAAACATGGCGGCCAGGCCGCCGCTGCTTGCGCGGCATTTCTTGTCAATGCCTTACAAGTGCATTCGATATTACTTGTCGATTTTATTGAATGCAATTGTCGATATTGTTTTTACTTGTCGTGTACTAAACACGGGAGAGGGCACGATGCGTCGCCGGCCGAAAATCGCAATGGTGATTGGAATTGATGTATGAAAGTGAATCCGGCTTCTTAAATAGTGGGAAAGCGAGGAGTGGATTGCCTATTGGTGTTTCTGATCTTCGATTCAATTTTTCGAATAATTTCGGGCGCCGGAATTCGAGAGATCGCGCAATCGCGCACGCACATCGGCAGGCGGAGACGACGCATTGCGCCGAATCGTCGTCGACGGACGGTCGGCCGCCCGGCATGCCGCCATGTCCTGCCGGTGCTGCGGATACATGGCGTTGACGGGCAGCGGAGCCTGCGCGAACGGTTCGAGCACGGTCACGAGCCGGCCCGCGTCCAGCGCGGCCGCGACGATGAAGTGCGGCAGCAGCGCGACGCCGAGCCCCGCGAGAGCGCGGGCAAGGGCATCGCGCGTAGCGAGTTCAACCATTCCGCGGACGAACCGGTGCATTTCCTGCTGATCTGGATCGGGCCGTCGGTGCGGGGCGTCGAGCCGCGCTATCAGCAGGCGAGCGTGAGCGACGACGAAAAAGCGCGGGCGGCTGCGCCTCATCGTGTCGCCGGAGGGGCAGGACGGCTCGCTGAAGATCCGGCAGGACGCGCGGGTCTACGCGGGCCTCTTCGACGGCGACGCGAGCGAGCGGTTCGAGCTGCCGCCGCGGCGCTTCGCCTATGTGCACGTCGCGCGCGGATCGGTGACAGTCAACGGCGTCGAGCTGCGCGACGGCGACGGCGCGCGGATTCGCGGCGAAGCGGCGCTGCAGATCGCGACGGCAAGCAGGCGGAGGTGCTGCTGTTCGATCTGCGGCCGATCGAAGTCACCGCCGAGTGGGCGTGACGCGGGCGCGCGATGGATGTTCGCCGGCGAAGCGGTAGAATCCGAATCGTCATATGAAAGTTGGCGGGTCGGCAGGCTCGCCGCAGCCCTTCATGTCGAGCATCGAACTCTACTGCGGCGCCGAAATCGAGCCCGATTCGGAAAAGCGCGTGCTGATCGCGCTTTTCGAGCATCTGGACGCGCGCGGTCTGCCTGCCGTCGTGCTCTCGAACTTCACGATCGGCCGATGCCAGATCGATTTTCTCGTCGGCACCGAATCGACGACGCTGCTGCTCGAGGTCAAGGGTTTTCGCGTGCCCGTCATCGGATTCGTCAACGGCTCATGGTCGAGCGTCTCGCCGGACGGCTCGCTTCAGCGCGAGCGGAACGGCTGGGACCAGGCGCTGAAGAACAAGTATGCGGTGCGGAAACGGCTGGGCGTCGAGATGTCCGGCAGATGGATTCCCTATCCCAACGCGGCCGTGCTGTTCGAGGCCGGCATCGCGCCCGGCTCGATGTTCGACGAGATGGATCACGAGTGGGTCGCGATTCGCGGAATCGAGCGTCTCGGCGAACTGCTGGCCGCCCGCGCGGGCGAGCCGTGGCCGCTCGATTGGCTGCGCCTGCTCGCCGGCACGCTGAATCTGGATCGCTCGACGCTGCAACTGGCGGTAGCCGGACCGGCGCGGTCGATGGCAGGGCGGCCGCCGTTTGCGGCCGAATCGCCCAGAACATTCGAGCCGTCTGGAGCGGCTGCGCCTGCGCCGTTCGACGCCTCCGCCCCGCCGAATCCGTCCCAGCCGTTCGTCGTGCCGTCGACCATCCGGACGGACGAAGGGCTGCCTCGCGCGCTGCCGGCAGACGTCGCGCCGGCTCGGCGCGGCGTCGTTCGACGCGCTGCGTCCGCGCCTGCCGTTTGGTCGCCCGCGGCCACAAGCGATGCGCACGCCGCGCGCAGCTCGAACGCCGCCGCACGTCCCGGGCTGCCTTCCGTCGCCACGGCGGTGCGGCCCGCCCGCGGCGAGCGGGCGCGCCGCCTGCCGTTGGGCGTCTTCGTACTGTTGAGCGCGGCTGCGTTCGTCTGGCGAAGCGACACGCGCTGTCCCGCCGAACGCAACCGCTGTCGCCGCGTCGCAGACGACGACGGTCAAGCCGCCGCGTCCGCATCGCCCGAAAAGGCACGTCGCGTCGAAACCGCGCCGGACGACCGCGCCGGCCAGAACCGATACGGCCCGAGTGGACGCGGCGGCCGATGCGGCGGCCGTCGCCGAACGGCCGGCGTCCGCTGTCCGATCCGAATCGCCGCCCACGGTCGAATATCCCGTATCCTGCCCGCCAGGTGTCGACCGTCTGGGCTGCAACGGACGCGTGGACCCGGAGTGACAGCCTGGCTGTCCCGCCGGTACGCGATCGACGATCCGATCAACGAAACCGCGCGCATTTGCGATGAGCGGCGGCGAGGCCGCCTCCGACGCCGATGCGCGATACGCACTGAGGGATTCACGATGAAACTGCTGCTCGTCGGATCGACGGGGCTCGTTGGCCGTCACGTGCTGGACCTGGCGCTCGCCGATCCGCGCGTCGATGGCGTGACGGCGCTCGCGCGCCGCGCGCTGCCCGCGCATCCGAAGCTGCATGCGCCGCGCGTCGATTTCGATCGTCTGCCCGAAGACGCGCCGTGGTGGCGCGCCGACGCGGCGATCTGCACGCTCGGCACGACGATGCGCGCGGCCGGCTCCAGGCCCGCGTTCCGGTTAGTCGATCACGACTATCCGCTCGCGGTTGCGCGCATCGCCCGGCGGCACGGCACGCCGACATACGTGCTCAATTCGGCGCTCGGCGCGGACCCGTCGTCGCGCTTTTTCTACAACCGCGTGAAGGGCGAGCTGGAGCGGGATCTGGCGGCCCTCGGGTTCGCATCGTTCACCGCGGTGCGGCCGGGCCTGATCGGCGGGCATCGGGACGAATTCCGCGCCGGCGAGCGAGCCGCCGTGCTTGCATTGACGCTGTTCGGGCCGCTGCTGCCGCGCGGCTGGCGGCTCAATCCGGTGCCGACGATCGCCCGCGCGTTGCTCGACGCGGCGCTGAATCCAGCGCCGGGCGCGCATCTCGTCACGTCCGATCGGCTGACCTGATCGCCGCGCGCGGGTTCGCATGCCGGCGCATCGGGCTCGCTCGCGATTCGCGCCGCTCCCTCAATGGCAATGCTTTCTACGGAGTCTGAATGGACAGTCATATCGCAGCGGTCGAGCTGAAGAAAGCTTACCGGCTCATCAATCATGGCCCGACGGTGCTCGTATCCGCCCGCCACAACGGCGTGGACAACGTGATGGCGGCGGCGTGGGCGTGTGCGCTGGATTTCTCGCCGCCGAAGCTGACGGTGGTGCTCGACAAGGCGACGAAGACGCGCGAATTGATCGAGCGCAGCGGACGCTTCGTCGTCCAGGTGCCGACGGCCGCGCAATTGCAGCTCACGCAGGAAGTCGGCAGCCATAGCCTGTCGAGTCAGCCGGACAAGCTGCGGCGCGCCGGCGTGCGGCTCTTTTCGATCGACGGCCACGACGCGCCGTTCGTCGAGGGCTGCTCGGCGTGGCTCGCGTGCACGCTCGTGCCGGAGCCGCACAACCAGCAGGCGCACGACCTGTTCATCGGCGAGGTTGCCGCCGCATGGTCCGATACGCGCGCGTTCAAGGACGGGCATTGGCAATTCGAACAGGCCGATCCCGCGTGGCGAAGCCTGCATCATGTCGCGGGCGGCCACTTCTATGCGATCGGCGAGCCGCTGTCGGCTCGCGGGGCCGGCGAGCAGGACGCCGAAGCCGCGCTGTAGAGGCGCGCGCCGCGCCGCGCGCTGCGCTCGACGTCCTCGTCGGCAGTTGGCCGTCTGTCGATCCTCCGACGGCTGATTCGAAACGAATCAGATGCTTCAGCGAGACTGGCTCGGAATGGCGACTCTGAAAAATCCGGATCGCCAGTAGGTCCAGCCGCCCGTCTGAGGCTCGAAAAAACCGTGCAACGGGATTCCGCTGCTGATCGAAAGCGTGACCTTCGTCTCGTCGATCCTGATCGACGCGGGGTTTCCCGAAGTCGGTCCATAGTAGCTCCAGATCAGGGGGTATACCTTTTCCTGATCGGGCGAGAAGAACAGGCAGACCGGATACGGGATGCATTTCAAATTGTGTTTGAAGATGAGGCTCGTATTGATCGTGTTGTCCGCCGGCCGCCAGTCCGAGTCATAAGCGAAATTGGCGCTGAACGTGGACGGGGATGACGAAATGGCTGATTCGGTATAGGTGATGTCGGTGCTCATCGTGAATTCCTCTTGTTCGCTGGGGGGAATCGAATGCGCTATTTCGCGAATGCCGCCGGATGGGGCGAGAGGGTGCGGCGTGCGGCCGGCGCGCGAATGAAAGGAGGCGGCGGGGTACGTATGTTCGCCTCGTCCATGTATGGTTGTGCGCGGAAAGTGTTTTGTCGACTATGAGTTCTGGTAGGGCGGTCAATCGGCCTTCGATCATCGGTCGCAAGACCGGTAACGGCCGGACGGTTTGATTTCTGCTCCGACGCCAGCCGGGGAATCGCGCGCGCGGGCCGGCACGCGTCCTAATATGAAAATGCGTCGATCGCCCGCCTGACCTTGCGCAGCGCGTCGCGCAGCGTTTGCGGATCGACGGACCCGAGCGCGACGCGGATCGCGTGCGGCACGTGCGCGGACGTCGCGAACGGCTCGGCGGTCGACACCGCCACCCGCTCGCGCATCAGCGCCATCGCGACGCGGTCGGCCCGCGCATCGTCGGCGAGCGGCAGCCACACGAAATACGACGCCGGATGGCGGACGCAGCGCAGCCCCGCGAACGCGCCGGTCGCGATCGCCTGCCGCGCCGCCGCGTCGCGGCGCTTGTCCGCCTCGAGGCGCGCGACCGTCCCGTCGTCGAGCCAGCCGCATGCGATCGCCGTCATTACGCCAGGCGTGTTCCACGTCGTGCCCCGGATCGCGCGCTCGATCGCCGGCATCCATTGCTCGGGCACCACGACGAAGCCGACGCGCAGCCCGGTCGCGACGTTCTTCGACAGCCCGGACACGTAGACGGTCGTCTCCGGCGCGAGCGCGGCGATCGGCGCGGGCGGATCGTCGGCGAGGAATGCATACGCGCCGTCCTCGATGATCAGCAGCCCGTGGCGGCGAGCGATCGCGACGAGCCGGCGCCGGCGGCGCGCGCTCATCACCCAGCCGAGCGGATTGTGCAGCGTCGGCATTGCATACACCGCGCGCACGCGCCGCGTTTCGCAGAGGCGCTCGAGCGCGTCGAGGTCGGGGCCCTGGCCGGACGCCGGAACCGGCGCGAGCTCGAGACGCTGCGCATCGGCGACGACCTTGAAGCCCGGATAAGTGAGCGCGTCGACGGCGACGACGTCGCCGGGCTGCAGCAGCGCCATCGCGGCCACGGCGAGCCCGTGCTGCGCGCCATTGACGATCGCCACGCGCGGCGCGTCGACCGGCAGCCCGCGGCACGCGAGATGGCGGGCGACCGACGTGCGCTCGTGCCATCGTCCGCCGTGCGGCTGATAGCGCAGCAGCGCGTCGAGGTCGCCCGACGACGCAAGCTGCCGCAGCGCACCGCGCAGCAGTTCGGCCTGCTCGGGCAGCGACGGATAGTTGAAGGCGAGATCGACGACGCCGGCGGCGCTCGCGTGCTGGTCGATGCCGAGCCCGCGCGGCAGCGCGGTTTCCCGGACGAACGTGCCGCGGCCGGTCTCGCCGCTCACGAGCCCCATCGCCTCGAGCTCCGCATAGACGCGCGTCGCGGTGACGAGCGCGAGGCCCTCGGCGGCTGCGAGCTTGCGATGCGTCGGCAGACGCGTGCCGGGCGGCAGGCGGCCCGAGCGGATGTCGGCGGCGAGCGTGTCGACGAGGCGTTTGTAGCGGGCGTGGGCCATGCCGATGTATCCATGACAATTATTTGATTGTATCGATTCTCGGACATACGATGCGTCGTTGCAATCGACCCGCGACGGAGACGACGCCATGCATATCGCTATTCTGACTTTCGAAGGCTTCAACGAGCTCGATTCGCTGATCGCGCTCGGCATTCTCAACTGCGTGAAGAAGCCGGGCTGGCGAGTGTCGATCGCGAGCCCGACGCCGCGCGTGCGCTCGATGAACGGCGTCGCGATCGACGCGCAGGCGTCGCTGCGCGACGCGAACGACGCCGACGCGGTGCTCGTCGGCAGCGGCATGCGCACGCGCGAAGTCGTGGCCGACGCCGCGCTGCTCGCGCAACTGCGGCTCGATCCGGCCCGGCAGTTGCTGGGCGCGCAGTGCTCGGGCACGCTCGTGCTCGCGAAGCTCGGGCTGCTCGACGGCGTGCCGGCGTGCACCGATCTCACGACGAAGCCGTGGGTGCAGGAGGCCGGCGTCGACGTGCTGAACCGGCCGTTCTTCGCGAACGGCAACGTCGCGACGGCGGGCGGCTGCCTCGCGTCGCATTACCTGGCTGCGTGGGTCATTGCGCGTCTCGACGGGCGGGAAGCGGCGGAGCGCGCGTTGCATTACGTCGCGCCCGTCGGCGAGAAGGAGGCTTACGTGTCGCGGGCGATGGCGCATGTCGTGCCGTATCTGGCCGCTTCGGCGACGGCCGCGTGAGCGAAGGGCGGCGCGCGTGTCGGTGCGGTCGACGCGGTCGATCGACGGCGACGCGATACAATCGTGGTGCGTCGAATGACGAATGCAGAACGTCGAACATGCTGAACGGTTGACTCACGACCGACGACCGACGCCACGCCGCATTCCGGCGAAATGCCTCGCGAGCCGCTCGCCCGCCTTCAGGAGACCCATGTTGACTTCCGGCATCGCCCGCCGCGCGCATCGCGGCCCGCAAGCGACAATCGACGAAGCCGCGGCCGCCGCCGCGGGCGGCGTCGCCGCGCGCACGTCGCCCGCGAGGATCTTCGCGTTCAACGGCGACGCCGACGGCCTGTGCGCATTGCAGCAGTTGCGCCTTGCCGAAGGGCCGGGCGGCACGCTGGTGACGGGCGTCAAGCGGGACATCCGATTGCTGGGCCGCGTGTCGGCCGCCGCCGGCGACGAGGTCACGGTCCTCGACGTATCGCACGATCAGAACCGCGCGGACGTCGGGCGGCTGCTTGCGGCGGGCGCGCGGTTGCGCTACTTCGACCATCACTTCGCGGGCGCGTTGCCCGACCATCCGAATTTTCACGCGTACATCGACACCGCCGCCGACGTCTGCACGAGCGCGATCGTCGATCGCTACCTGAACGGACGCCACGCGCGCTGGGCGATCGTCGCGGCGTTCGGCGACGCGCTGCCGCGGCTCGGCGAGACGCTCGCGCGCGCGCATCGCATCGCGCCGGCGGCGCTCGAGCGATACGCGCGGCTCGGTTTGTGCCTGAACTACAACGCGTACGGCGAGCACGTCGACGATCTGCATTTCGATCCCGCCGCATTGGCGGAGATGATGCAGCCGTTCGCGGAGCCGCTCGACTTCATCGACAGCACCGACGTGCTGCGCGTGCTGAGCGACGGCTATGACGCCGACCTGCGCTGCGCGCGCGCGGTGCGCCCGGCAGTGGCCGCGTCGCGCGCGATCATGCTCGTGCTGCCCGCCGAGCGCTGGGCGCGCCGCGTGACCGGCGTGCTTGCGAACGAGCTCGTGCGCGAGCATCCGGCGTGCGCGCTGGCGATTCTGAGTCCGAGGACGGACGGCAGCTACGTCGTCAGCGTGCGCGTGCCGGAGAGCGGCACGATCGGGGCGGACGATTTCTGCCGACGCTTCGAAACGGGCGGCGGACGCAAGCGCGCGGCGGGCGTCAACTATCTGCCGGCCGATCGGGTCGACGAGTTCGCCGCGCAATTCCGCGCGAGCTTCGACGCGCCCGCCGAAAGCGCGTAAGACGCGCGGGCGGCGGACACGGCCGGCCGCGCGCGTCGCGTCAATTGCCGCTTGCCGCCGAATTCGCTTCCGTCACGTGCGCGCCGCCCGACGTCAGCATCGTGCGCAGCCGCGCGGCGTCGAAGAAGTCGGAATGCCGCCCGGCCGAATCGAGCAGCACCATCACGACATCGCGCCCGTCGATCGTCGTCTGCATCACGAGGCAAATGCCGGACTCCTTGATATAGCCCGTCTTCTGCACGCCGATGTTCCAGTCGTCGTCGCGCAGCAGGATGTTCGTGCTGTGGTAGTAGAGCGTGCGCAGGCCCGTGTCGACGTCGTATTTCAGATCGGTCGAATACTGGCGGATCAACGGGTACTGGTAAGCGGCCTCGACCATCTTCACGAGATCGCGCGCGGTCGACACATTGTGTTTCGACAGCCCGGTCGGATTCTCGAAATGCGTGTCGACCATGCCGAGCGATCGCGCCTTCTGGTTCATCGCGTCGACGAATGCGTCGCGGCCGCCCGGATAGTAGCGCGACAGCGCCGCCGCGGCGCGATTCTCGGACGCCATCAGCGCGATGTGGAGCATGTCGTCGCGAGTGAGCGTCGAGCCGATCGCGAGGCGCGAGCCCGTGAACTTGTCCTGATCGCGATCGTCGTCGGTCACTTCGATCGGCTCGTCGAGCGGCGCCTTCGAATCGAGCACGACCATCGCGGTCATCAGCTTCGTCACCGACGCGATCGGCGCGACCGACTGCGAATTCCGGTCGAACAGCGCTTCGCCCGTGTGCTGGTCGACCATGTAGACGATGTTCGACCGGAGTCCGAACGGTCGCGGCGTGTCGCGCGGCTCGAACGCGCGGCCGCCGAGCGGCGCGCGCGGCGAGAACGCCACGCGGCGCATGCCGCCCGCCAGCCGGTAGCGGCCGGCCTTCATGTGGTGCGTGGCGAGCGCGTGCCGCGCGAGCGACGCGTGGCCCGGCTGCGGATGAAAACTGGCGGTGCGAATCGACGCGGCAGCCGCGGGATGCCGCTTCGACACGGGCGATTTCGCCTGCGCGCCGAACGACGGAACGGCGAGTACGGATGCGAGGACGATCGGCAACACCGTTCGTTTCGACGTACGAAGTACGAATCCACACATCGCTTTCAACGAGGAAAACGGTGTCGCTTTCATGGCGCCCCTGTTTTTGGATGCCGGCTTTGGAACGATTATAGTAACGGCCTATTACGGTAGCAATTACAGTGACATAGGGAATATTCCTCATCCAAATTATTTAATTTGAAACGATCGTTTTGCATTCCTGTCGGATGAGGAAATTCACGCTGCGGGAAGGCCGCGCGACGAAGCGCGCCGCGCCCCTGGCGCGCTTCGTTCTGGAATCGATCCCGCCCGGCAGCCGGGATTCCCGCACCGTTTTCCCGGTTCTGTTTCCAATGCGCGCGTCGGCTGCGCGCGCGCACGAAATATGCGAGACGATGCCGATTGATCCAACGCAATGGCGGGTGCCGCGCGCGGCCTATGCTGGGCTTGTCGTGCCGGGCGTCGAGCGAGCGCAGCGCGATGCCGGGAGCCGGCATGCGCGGCCGCCGGCGTCCGTGCACGGCCCCGACGCGCGTCGCGGCCCAAGATGAAAGCGCGCGATGCACGCGCGGCCGCGCATCGCGCCGGTCCGCGCCGTCGGGCCGCGCCGCCGTCCATGTGACGGGAGGTCGACCATGCCGATCCACAATGCCGATTTCGCGGCGGTCTTCGCGGAGATCGCCGACTTGCTCGAGATACAGGGCGCCAATCCGTTTCGCGTGCGCGCGTACCGCAACGCGTCGCGCACGGTCGGCGGGCTCGGCCGCGACATCGGCGCGATGATCGCCGACGGCAGGAGCCTCGACGACATCCCGACGATCGGAGCCGATCTCGCCAACAAGCTGCGCGAGATCGCGACGACCGGCACCTGCGAGCTGCAGCAGCAACTGCGCCGGGCGCTTTCGCCCGCGATCGTCGAACTGCTCGGCGTGCCTGGGCTCGGCGCGAAGCGCGTGCGCGCGCTGCACGACGCGCTGCATGTCGAGACGCTCGAGCAATTGAAGGGCGCGGCCGAGAACGGCAAGATCCGCGGGCTGCCCGGCTTCGGCGAGAAAACCGAGGCGCACATCGCGGAGGCGATCGGCGCGCGGCTGCGGCGCAAGTCGCAGCGGTTCCTGCTGTCGTTCGCGACGCAATATCTGACGCCGCTCCTCACCTATCTGCGCGAGACGCCGTGCGTGTCCGAGGCGGTCGCGGCCGGCAGCTTCCGCAGGCGGCGCGAGACCGTCGGCGATCTCGACATCGTCGTCACGTCGAGCGATCCGGCGAAGGTGTCGGCGCGCTTCGTCGCGTACGACGAAGTCGCGCGCGTGCTCGCGAGCGGCGACACGCGCTCGAGCATCGTGCTTCGCTGCGGCATTCAGGTCGATCTGCGCGTCGTGTCGCCGGTGTCGCTCGGCGCGGCGCTCGTCTACTTCACTGGATCGAAGGCGCACAACATCGCGATGCGGCGCATCGCGCAGGCGCGCGACCTGAAGATCAACGAATACGGCGTGTTCAACGGCGAGCGGCGCATCGCCGGCGCGACCGAGGAATCGGTCTACGCATCGATCGGCCTCGCCTGGGTGCCGCCCGAACTGCGCGAGAACCAGGGCGAGATCGAAGCCGCGCGCGAGGGCCGGCTGCCGACGCTCGTCGAGCGCAAGCATTTGCGCGGCGACCTGCATGCGCACACGAACGCGACCGACGGGCGCGACAGCCTGCACGACATGGCGCTCGAGGCGCGCAAGCGCGGCCTCGACTATCTGGCGATCACCGATCATTCGCGCCGGCTCGGCGTCGCGCACGGTCTCGACGCGGACCGTCTCGCCAGACAAATCGACGAGATCGACCGGTTGAACGAAACGCTCGACGGCATCGTGCTCCTGAAGGGGATCGAGGTCGACATCCTCGAGGACGGCTGCCTCGATCTGCCCGACGGCGTGCTCGCGCGGCTCGATCTCGTGGTCGGCGCGGTTCACAGCCATTTCGATCTGTCGCGCGCCGCGCAGACCGCGCGCGTGCTGCGCGCGATGGACCATCCGTATTTCACGATCCTCGCGCATCCGTCGGGGCGGCTGCTCGGCGAGCGCGACGCATACGACATCGATCTCGCCCGCGTGATCGAGCATGCGCGCGCACGCGGCTGCCATCTGGAGCTGAACGCGCAGCCGCAACGGCTGGATCTCGCCGACGTCTGGTGCCGGCAAGCGGCCGAGGCCGGCGTGCTCGTGTCGATCGATTCGGATGCGCACCGTCGCGAGGATCTGGGCCATCTCGGGATCGGCGTCGATCAGGCGCGGCGCGGCTGGCTGACGAAGGAGCAGGTGCTCAACACGCGCACGCTCGCGCAGTTGCGGCCGCTGCTCGCGCAGACGATGGGGGGCGGTGCGGCGTCGTCCGCGGGCGGCCCGGCCAAGCGTGCGCCGGCCAAGCGGACGGCCGTGCGCGGCACTGATGACGGCGGCGCGCGCCGCACGAAGAAGAACGCGCGCGGGGCGGCCTGAGCGCGCCGCCACGGCAGGCGCAAGTCAGCCGCCGGTTGATTCGCGCGCTGCGGCTCGCGGCGTTCAAGCCGCCATCGACGAATGCGGATGCATTCATCCGACCATTGCGGCGCTTCGGCGCCGTGTTGCGGATCGAATCGCTCGTGTTGCTCGGCGTGGTTGCGGCGGCTGCGGTGCTCGCGTCGAGCGTGCTGCCGGGCGCGCTCTGAAAGCCGGAAAACAGCAGACAGACAGCAGACAAACAGCAGACGAAACCGCGATTGCGGCATGCACGTTGTCATCGATCATCGATCGGCAATCGATCTGTCGAACAGCACTTCAGACGACGCCCATGCGTGCCGTATACCGGGCTAACGGTGACGGGTGGCAATGCGAAGCGTGCGTTCCAACCATACAGATGCATGACGGGAGCACGATCAATTTTCATACGATTGGCTCGCGTCATCGAACGCGCCTTCGCGATGTCGTCAACCGAGCCGTTCACCTCCCCACTGTTACCTGCGTCTGCATCATGAAACTCTTCTACGACATGAAGATCGGCGCCCGGCTGATCGTGCTGATCCTTGCCGCGCTCACCGCGCTGTGCGCCATCACCGGCTTCGGCATCTACGAAAGCCGCCGCGTCTACACGGCCGCCAGCTATTCGACGGTCAACACCGTGCCGAGCTTCGTCGTGCTCGACGACGCGCAGCGCGCTTTCGATTCGATGCTGCTGCTCGTGAATCAGCACGCGTTCTCGACAAACGCCGATCAAACCAGGGATCTCGAACAGAAGATCGCGCAGGAGCGGCGCAATGTGGACAACCAGTTCTCGAAGTACGACGCGCTGCTATCCAACGACAAGGACAAGGAATTGCTCGCGGCGGATCGCACGCTGATGAGCCAGTTCGACACGATGCGCGACAACGTGCTCGCGCTGTCGCGCGACGGCAAGAAACAGGAAGCGGGCGAGCTGATGGGCACGCGGATGACCGAACTCGCGCAGCAGGTGAACACGGCGCTCGCCGCGCACCGCGCGTTCAACGTCGATCTCGGACAGGCAGGATCGAACGAAGCGAAGGACATCATCGATCGCGCGGTGACGCTCGAGGCGTCGGCGGCCGCCGTCGTGCTCGCGGTCGTGCTATGGCTCGGCGTGCTGATCTCGCGTTCGATCACGAAGCCGATGGGCGACGCGGTGAAGTTCGCGCGCACCGTGGCCGACGGCGACCTGACGGCGCACATCGACGCGACGTCGAAGGACGAGACGGGGCAGTTGCTGAAGGCGCTCGGAGACATGAACGACAGCCTGAAGGGCATCGTCGAGCGCGTGCGGATGGGCAGCGACGCAGTGGCGACCGCGTCCGGGCAGATCGCGGCCGGCAACCTCGATCTGTCGTCGCGGACCGAAGAACAGGCGGCGTCGCTGCAGGAGACCGCGTCGAGCATGGAAGAGCTCACGTCGACCGTCCGGCAGAACGCGGAAAACGCCCAGCAGGCGAGCGGGCTCGCGTCGAATGCATCGGACGTCGCGCTGCGCGGCAGCACGGTCGTCGGCCAGGTCGTCGATACGATGAGCGATATCAGCGAGCGTTCGTCGAAGATCGCGGAAATCATCGGCATCATCGAAGGCATCGCGTTCCAGACCAACATCCTCGCGCTGAACGCGGCCGTCGAGGCCGCGCGCGCGGGCGAGCAGGGCCGCGGCTTCGCGGTCGTCGCGGGCGAGGTGCGCGGGCTCGCGCAGCGTTCGTCGAGCGCGGCGAAGGAGATCAAGGAGCTCATCAGCGCATCGGTGCAGAAGATTCGCGACGGCTCCACGCTCGCCGGCGAAGCGGGCAGGACGATGACCGAGGTCACGCAGGCGGTGGCGCGCGTGACCGACATCATGGGCGAGATCGCGGCGGCGTCGGCCGAGCAGAGCCGCGGCATCGAACAGGTCAATCTCGCGATCACGCAGATGGACGAAGTCACGCAGCAGAACGCCGCGCTCGTCGAGGAGGCGGCGGCCGCTTCGCATTCGCTCGAGGAGCAGGGGCGCGAGCTGAAGCAGGCGGTCGCGTTCTTCCGGCTCGATGGCCTCGCGGCCGGCTCGCCGGCGGAGCCGGTGACACCGCCGCATCGGGCCGCGCCGCCGGCGCGCGCGGCGGCGAAGACGCCGGCGACACGGGCCGCGCATGCGGCGCGCACGCTCGACGTCGCGAAGCCGGCCGCGTCCGCCGCCGTTGCCGCGGCGCCCGCGCCAGCCGCATCGGCTTCGCGCGCGACGGTGGCGGCGGATGCGAACGCGGACTGGGAAACGTTCTGAACGCCGGATGACGGCGCGCGATCGCCGCGCAACGTCATCGGCCGCCGCATTCGTCAGGTTTCCCGAACGCCGGCGCGCCCCGCACCGTCACAGCAGATCGCGCAACCGGTACCACGCCATCGCGAGCACGAGCGCCGGCATCCTGAGCGCCGCGCCGCCCGGAAAGTCGCGATGGCGGATCTTGCCGAACACGTCGAAGCGCGCGGCCTGTCCGTCGATCGCATCGGCGATCAGCTTGCCCGCGAGCCCCGTTGTGTTCACGCCGTGCCCGGAGAAGCCCTGCGCGAAATAGACGGTCGGCGACAGCCGGCCGAAGTGCGGCGCACGGTTCATCGTGATGTCGACGAAGCCGCCCCACGCATGGTCGACCTTCGCGTCGGCGAGCTGCGGGAAGGTCTTCAGCATGTCGCGGCGCATCGCGTCGGCGAGGTCGCGCGGCTCGAGCGTCGAATAGCTGACCTTGCCGCCCCATAGCAGGCGCGTATCGGGCGTGGGGCGGAAGTAGTCGAGCGCGAAGCGGCTGTCGCAGATCGCGGCCTGCGCGGGCATCAACGCGTGCGCGCGCGCTTCGCCGAGCGGCTCGGTCGCGATCACGTAGGTGCCGACCGGCATGATCTTGCGCGACAGCGCGGGTGCGAGCGCACCGAGAAACGCATTGCACGCGAGCACGACGAATTTCGCGCGGACCGCGCCGCGCGCGGTCGACACGACGTGCCCGCCGGCTTCGCTCGCGATGCGCGTGACGGCGCTGTCCTCGTAGATGCGCGCGCCGCTTTCGACGGCCGCGCGCGCGAGCCCGAGCGTGTAGTTGAGCGGATGCAGATGGCCGCTGTCCGGATCGAAGAGCCCGCCGAGATAGCGGCTCGACTGCACGTATTGCGCGAGCGCGTCGCGCTCGACGTAGCGCAAGCGCTCGTAGCCGAAGCGGCGCGCCGCTTCGTCGCGCGAGCGGCGCAGCGCATCGACGTCGCGCGGCTTGTTCGCGGCGGTCAGATAGCCGGGCATCAGCGCGCAGTCGATCGCATGCTTCGCAATCCTTTCCTTGACGATCGACAGCGTCTCGCGCCCCATGTCCCAGATCAGCCGGATTTCGTCGGCGTTCAGATACGGCTCGAAGGCGTCGATTCCGCATGCGAAGCCGCCGATCAACTGGCCACCGTTGCGCCCGCTCGCCGCCCATCCGACCTTCGACGCCTCGACGACCGCGACCGAATGGCCGCGCTCGGCGAGATTGAGCGCGGCCGACACGCCGGTCAGGCCCGCGCCGATCACGCAGACGTCGGCGTCGATCGTGCCTTCCAGCGGCGGATGACGGGTGGTGTCGTTGACGGTCGCCGCATAGTACGACGCGGCGTGCGGTTGGTTGATGAACTCGAGCATGGCGTATGGATCGATGGGTTGGTGGGTGGGCCGGCGGTGCCGCGCTCGCGGGCGAGCCCGCGCGTTCAGAACAGCAGCTCGCGCGCGCGGTGATACAGCATGCCGAGCGCGAGCGCGGGCTGCCGCCACGCGGGGCCGCCGGGAAAGCGCCGGTGTCGCAGCCGCGCGAACAGATCGAACGCGCGCGCGTCGCCCGCGATCGCGTGCGCGACGATGCGGCCCGCGATGCCGGTCAGCGCGACGCCGTGGCCGCTGAAGCCCTGGAGATAGAAGTAGTTCGGATCGATCGCGCCGAAATCCGGCGCGCGGTTGCGGGTCACGTCGACGAAGCCGCCCCATGCGAATTCGATGCGCACGTCGGCGAGCTGCGGGAACGCGCCGATCATCCGGCTGCGTATCGCGCCGACGAGCGCGTCGGGCGACGCGCCCGCCGAGCTCGCGCGGCCGCCGAACAGCATCCGGTGGTCGGCGGACAGCCGGAAGTAATCGAGAAAGAAGTTGTTGTCGCAGACCGCGTCGCGCCGGGAGATCAGCGCGTTCGCGCGGTCGGCGCCGAGCGCCTCGGTCGCGACGATGTACGACGCGACGGGCGCGATGCGCGCGGCCGCCGCGGCGGGCAGCACGCCGCCCGGGCCCGCGTTGCAGCACGCGACGACGTAGCGGCAGCGCACCTCGCCCGACGGCGTGCGCACGACGGGCCGCGCGCCGCGCGCGACTTCGAGTGCGGGCGTGTGCGAGAACAGCCGCGCACCTTCGCGCCGCGCCGCGTCGGCGAGACCGATGCAGTATTTGAGCGGATGCAGATGCCCGGACCGCGGATCGTGGACGCCCGCGACATAGCGCGGCGACGCGATGCGCGCGCGAACCGCGTGCGCATCGAGCCATTCGAGCGACGGATGGCCCCAGCGCGACGTCGCGCTATCCATCCACTGCCGCAGCTCCGGCACGCGGCGCGGATGCGTCGCGACGGTCAGATAGCCGCGCGTGAGGTCGCAGTCGATGCCGTAGCGCGCGATGCGCTCGTCGACGAGCGCGAGCGCGTCGAGCGACAGCGCCCATGCTTCGCGCGCGCCTTCGATGCCGAGCTGGCGCTCGATTTCGCCGTCCTTCGCGAAGCCCGCGATCAACTGCCCGCCGTTGCGGCCGGACGCGCCCCAGCCAGGCCGGTATGCGTCGAGCACGGCGACCGACAGGCCGCGCGCGCGGCAGTCGAGCGCGGTCGACAGGCCGGCGAATCCGGCGCCGATCACGCAGACGTCGACGTCGAGCGCATCGTCGAGCACCGGGTCGTCGGCGGGGCGGCGGACGGTGGCTTCGTAGTACGAGCGGCGGGCGAGCGCGTCGGCGCGGCGGGCGAAGGTGTCGATCATGGGCAAAACGCGAAAGTCGTTCGGCATGCACGCGTCGCGACGTCGTGCAGCCGCGGCGCGTGATGCTTCAGAGAAAGGTTGTGGCGCAAACGCACGCGCGTCGCGCCATTGACGTCAGAACGAGTAGATGAACTGCGTCGCAAGCAGATCGTTGGACTTGCTGTACGAGCCGTCGTTCCGCAGGAACACCTTGTTGTTCGCCCAGTCGTGCCGGTATTCGACCTTCACGGTGATCTGCTGCGTCGGGTAGAACAGCAGATCGAGCGCGACGTCCTGCCGGTTCGCGCCCTTGCACTCGAAGCCGAGGCCGCCGTTCGCCTTCGATGTCGCGAGGCAGTCCGCATCGATGCCGAAGCCGTCCGCGGTATCCATCCCGTTGCCGTTGAGCGCGATCCCGCCGCCGCCGCCGCCGTTCTTGCTGTTCGCGAGGAAGTCGTAGCGCAGCGTCGCGCCCATCCGGCCGAGCACCGGCACGTTGAACTTGCGGTGCGCGAGCAGCGACAAGCCGTACCACTGCGCGCGGCCGCCGTTGAACGCGGCGTGCTGCTGCTGGCCGTAGTCGATTTCCGCGTTGTACTGAATGTCGGCGAGCGTGTATGTCGCATCCGCTTCGGCGAAGAAGAACGTGCCGTACGGGCTCGACGACTGGCCGCCCGGACCGTAGACGACCGCGCCCGACTGCGTCGTCGCGCTGCCGAGCGTCTGCCGCCCGATGTTGAACGAGCCGCCGAGATCGAGCGCGCTCGACCACGTGTAGTCGACGCGCGCGGTGAACGTCGGCACCTTGTTGCTCGTCGTGATCGGGTCGCCGAGCGCGTTCGTGCCCGTCTGCGTGACCGAGCCGTACGTGCGGTACTGCTCGTTGCCGAGCAGGAACTTCCACGCCCAGTTGCCCTTCGTGTAGTTCGCGCCGACGCCGATGTAGCTGCCCGGATCGGAGAAGTCGTACAGCAGGTTGTGCGTGAGCGTGAGCATCTGGTTCGACTGCTGCACCTCGTAGCCGCCGAAGCTCGGCATGAGGCCCGCGACGAGCGTCGTGGTCGCGCTGAGCGGCACGTTGACGACGGCGGTGTTGAGGATGTTGTTGCCGATGTTGCCGCGCGAGTTCTGCAGGAGCGTGATGCCGTTGCCGCGATTCGGCATCAGCGTGATCTCGGCCGACGGCGCCATCGGGCCGACGCCGAACGTCTTCTTGATGTCGAGGTAGAGATCGCCGAATGTGCTGTTGAAGTAGTTGTAGTTGCTCTCGTGGTTCGCGAACAGGAACGACGACGTGCCCGCCGCGCGGTTGAACACGTAGGTCGGATCGATGTAGCCCGTCACCGAGAGGCCCGCGATCGGCCCGGTGTTCGCCGCGTCGGTCAGCGAATCGACCTTCAGTTGCTGATTCGCGATCTGCTGCTTCATCTGCGTGACGTCGTCGTTCGTCAGCGTCGCGGGCGCGCGGCCGTAGTCCGGCGACGATTCGTCGACGGGCGCCGCGGCGGCCGCCGCGGTTGCCGCCCCCGTGCCCGCAGCGGCGCCGCCGCCCGTCGCGCCGTGCTGCGAGGCGAGCGCGGCGCGCAGCTCCTTCATCTGCGCCTGCAGCGCGTTCAACTGCGCCTGCAGCGCCTTGATCTGCGCACTCGTCGACGCGGCGCCCGCGAAGCCGGGCAGCGACCCGGCCACGAGCAGACAGATTAACTTCTTCTTCATGCGATTCTCCTGGGTGTCGTATTGCGAGGGACTTCGATTCGATGCGCATTCGGGCGAGCGGGGCGTCGTCAGGCCGTGCCGAGCGATTTGCGCGTCGCCGCGGTTTGCGGCGCGCGCGGCGCGCCGCCGGCCGCGTCGGATTCGGGCGAGTCGGACGGCGCGGGCTGCGCGAACGCCTGGCGCATGTCGCGCGCGCGTCGGCGCTCGCGGCTCAGCATCATCTGGTTGACGACGATCACGCCGATCGTCACCGCGGTGATGAAGAGCGTCGCGAGCGCGTTCATTTCGGGATTCAGGCCGAGACGCACGCGCGAGAACACGACGAGCGGCAGCGTCGTCGAGCCTGGGCCGGACAGGAACGCGGACAGCACGAGATCGTCGATCGACAGCGTGAACGACAGCAGCCAGCCGGACAGCAGCGCCTGCGAGATCAGCGGCAGCGTGATCACGAAGAACACCTTGAGCGGCGTCGCGCCGAGATCGAGCGCCGCTTCTTCGAGCGACTTGTTCAGCTCCTTGACGCGCGACTGCACGATGATCGCGACGTACGACACGCACAGCATCACGTGACCGATCCAGATCGTCACCATCCCGCGCCCCCTGGGCCAGCCGAGCATCTGCTCGAGCGCGACGAACAGCAGCAACAGCGAGATCCCCTGGATCACTTCGGGAATCACGAGCGGCGCGTTGATCATCCCGGTGTACAGCGTGAAGCCGCGAAAGCGTCCGAAGCGCGCGAGCACGAAGCCCGCCCACGTGCCGATGAACACGGAGGCGAACGCGGTCAACAGGCCGATCTTCAGCGATAGCCACGCGCTCGTCAGCAGCTCGTCGTCCTGCCAGAGCGCCGCGTACCACTTCAGCGAGAAGCCGGACCAGACCGTGACGAGCTTCGATTCGTTAAACGAATAGACGACGAGGCTCACGATCGGGATGTAGAGGAACAGGAAGCCGAGCGTCAGCACGCCGGCGGAAAGCGGCTTGTTGGGCTTGATCATTTCGCGTCCTCCAGCTCCTTCACCTGGTAGTACTGGAACACGGCCATCGGCACGAGGAGCAGCAGCACCATCGCGACCGTCACCGCGGAGGCCATCGGCCAGTCCATGTTGTTGAAGAACTCGTCCCACATCACGCGGCCGATCATCAGCGTGTCGGCGCCGCCGAGCAGCTCCGGGATCACGTATTCGCCGACGGCGGGAATGAACACGAGCAGGCTGCCCGCGATGATTCCGTTCTTCGACAGCGGCAGCGTGATCCGCGTGAACGCGACCCAGGGCTTCGCGCCGAGGTCGTAGGCGGCCTCGAGCAGCGTGAGGTCCATCTTCACGAGGTGCGCGTAGAGCGGCATCACCATGAACGGCAGGTACGAATAGACCATCCCGATGTAGACGCCCGCATCGGTGTGATAGAGGCGCAGCGGCGAGTGGATCAGGCCGATCGCGATCAGCGCGTGATTCAGCAGGCCATCGTCCTTCAGGATGCCGATCCATGCGTAGACGCGGATCAGGAACGACGTCCAGAACGGCAGCATCACGCCCATCATCAGCAGGTTGCGCGTCGCGGGCGCGGAGCGCGCGATGTAGTACGCCATCGGATAGCCGATCAGCAGGCACAGGAGCGTCGAGACCGCGGCCATCTTCAGTGAGCTGACATAGGTCGCGACATAGAGGCTGTCCTGCAGCAGGAACGCGTAATGGCCGAGCTGCAGCGCGAATTGCACCGCGCCGTCCTTGACGCTCATCAGCGCCGTGTACGGCGGGATGCCCATCACCTGATCGGCGAAGCTGATCTTCAGCACGAGCACGAACGGCAATGCGAAGAACAGCGCGAGCCACAGGAACGGCACGCCGATCGCGACGCCGCGGCCAGACGGCGTGAAGCGCGCCGCGAGGCGCGCGACGCGCGCGCGCACGGGCGCCGCGCCGCGGGCGGCGGGCGTAGCCGCCGCGAGGGAGGAGGAGGGAGACGTTCTCATTGCGTGAGCACCACGCCGCTTGCGGGCGACCAGGAGACGAACACGTCGTCGTTGTACGCGGGCGCACCGTCCTGCATCAGGTGCGAGCTCGAAAGATTGGACATGACCGTCTTGCCGCTCGGCAGGCGCACGTGGTACAGCGAATAGCTGCCCATGTACGCGACGTCGGTGACGACGCCGCGCGCCCAGTTGTGCGGCTCGGCCGGCTTCTCGCGCGACACGCGCACGCGCTCCGGCCGCACCGAGATGCCGACCGGCATCCCGAGCGGGCCCGTGACGCCGTGGCTCACGTACATCCGCGCTTCGAGATCCTCGCTTTCGACGAAGATGTGATCGGGCTCGTCCTCGACGACGACGCCCTCGAACAGGTTCGTCGAGCCGATGAATTCGGCCGAGAAGCGGCTGTTCGGGAATTCGTAGACCTGGCTCGGCGTGCCGATCTGCACGATCCGGCCTTCGCTCATCACCGCGAGGCGGCTTGCCATCGTCATCGCCTCTTCCTGATCGTGCGTGACCATCACGCAGGTCACGTCGACCTTCTCGATGATGTTGACGAGCTCGAGCTGCGTCTTCTGGCGGATCTTCTTGTCGAGCGCGGACATCGGCTCGTCGAGCAGCAGCAGCTTCGGCCGCTTGACGAGCGAGCGCGCGAGCGCGACGCGCTGCTGCTGGCCGCCCGAGAGCTGATGCGGCTTGCGCTGCGCGTAGCGGCCCATCTGCACGAGGTTCAGCGCGTCGGCGACGCGCTCTCGGATCTCCTGCTTCGGCGTGCCTTCCTGCTTCAGGCCGAACGCGACGTTCGACTCGACGCTCATGTGCGGGAAGAGCGCGTACGACTGGAACATCATGTTGACGGGCCGCCGATACGGCGGCAGCGCCGCGAGATCCTCGCCGTCGACGAAGATGCGCCCGGATGTGGCCGTCTCGAGCCCGGCGAGCATCCGCAGCAGCGTGGACTTGCCGCAGCCGGAGCTGCCGAGCAGCGCGAACAGCTCGTTTTTCGCGATCGACAGATTGACGTTGTCGACGGCGGTGCTGTCTCCGAATTTTTTCACGACGTTCTCGATGCGGACGAACTCGTTCGTTCCGGCCGGCGTGGCGACCGGGGGACGCGCCAGTTGCGCGGTGTCGATTGAAGGCGTCGATTTCATGAAGTAGCCATCCTTCGTTTGGGGATCGCAGGCATGAGCGCTCCCGCGCGGCGCGCACAAGGCGAATCGCGGGGGGACTGCGACCGGGAATCGAGGCGCCGGGCGTTTCGGGCTGAACTTCAGGCTGAACTTCAGGCCGAACGCGCCGCCGCCGGATTGCGTGCTTGGGGCGCGCGGCAATCGAGCGATTGCCGCGCGCCGGAATCGCTCGTGATCAGTGCCCCGTCTTCAGTTGCGCCCACAGACGGTTTTCGAGCCGCAGGATGTCGGCGGGCATCGGCCGCATCAGCGTCATCTTCTTCAGCACGTCTTCGGGCGGGTAGACGGTCGGGTCCTGCGCGACGGCGGGCGCGACGAACTGGCGCGCCGCGCGGTTCGCGGTCGGATAGAACACTTCGTTCGTGATCGCCGCGTTGACCTTCGGGTCCTCGATGTAGTTGATCCATTTCAGTGCGGCTTCCGCGTGCGGCGCATCCTTCGGGATCACCATCACGTCGAACCACAGCAGGCCGCCTTCCTTCGGATTCGTGAACTTGATGTCGTACGGGCGCTTCGCTTCGGCCGAGCGCCGATGCGCGATGCCGACGTCGCCCGACCAGCCGAGCGCGACGCACACGTCGTTGTTCGCGAGATCGTTGATGTAGCCGGACGAGTTGAACTGCGTGATGTACGGGCGGACTTTCTTCAGCACGTCGAACGCCGCCTGGTAGTCGGCCGGGTTCGTGCTGTTCGGATTCCTGCCCATGTATTGCAGCGTCGCGGCGAACACGTCGACCGCCTGATCGAGGAACGACACGCCGCAGCCCTTGAGCTTCGACACGTTCGCCGGATCGAGCACGAGCGCCCAACTGTCGACGGGCGCGTTCTCGCCGAGCGCCTTCTTCACCGCCTGCACGTTGTAGCCGACGCCGTCGGTGCCGAACGCCCACGGCACGCCGTACTGGTTGCCCGGATCGGCGTCGGCGATCATCTTCATCAGCGTCGGATCGAGGTTCGACAGGTTCGGCAGCTTCGATTTGTCGAGCTTCTGGTAGACGCCCGCCTGAATCTGCTTGGCCATGTAGTTCGACGTCGGCACGACGATGTCGTAGCCGGAGCTGCCCGCGAGCAGCTTCGCCTGCAGCGTGTCGTCGCTGTCGTAGTTGTCGTATTTGACGTGGATGCCCGATTGCTTCTCGAAGTTCGGGATCGTGTCTTTCGCGATGTAGTCTGACCAGTTGTAGACGTTCAGCTCGGCGCCGACCGCTTGCGCGGCCGGTGCGGCCAGCGCCGACGCGCCGGCGAGCGCGACGAGCGCAGCGCGCGCGACCGCATGACGAAGATGGCTCACACTCATGTTGTTCCCCTGATGATGAAGGTGGGCGCGCGGCGCCCGCGCGCCACCCGCCCGATTGGCAATGCCGTTAGGAAAGGCCCAGTTGCTGCGCGGTCGCATCGATCGCTTTCTTCGCCTTCTCGACGATCTCGTCGATTTCGGGCTTCGAGACCACGAGCGGCGGCGACAGCAGCATCCGGTCGCCCGTCGCGCGCATGATCAGGTTGCCGTTGAAGCAGTAGTCGCGGCAGATCGTGCCGACTTCGCCGCCGTTCTCGAAGCGCTTGCGCGCGCCCGGCTCGCGCGCGAGCTGGATGCCCGCGACGAGCCCCGCGCCCGCGATCTCGCCGACGATCGGATGGTTCGCGAACGTCTCGCGCAGCAACTGCTGGAAGTAGGGGCCGGTATCGGTCTTCACGCGCTCGACGATCCGTTCGTCGCGCAGCACCTTCAGATTCGCGACGGCCACCGCCGCCGCGACCGGATGCCCCGAGTACGTCATCCCGTGGTTGAACTCGCCGTGCGCGATCAGCGCGTCGGCGATCCGGTCCGACAGCGCGACGGCCCCCATCGGCACGTAGCCGCTCGTCAGGCCCTTGGCGAGCGTCATCAGATCCGGCTCGAAGCCGAAGTGCCGATGCGCGAACCATTCGCCGGTGCGCCCGAAGCCGCCGATCACTTCGTCCGCGACGAGCAGCACGTCGTACTGGCGGCAGATCCGCTCGATCTCGGGCCAGTACGTCGACGGCGGGAAGATCACGCCGCCCGCGCCCTGGAACGGCTCGCCGATGAACGCCGCGACGTTCTCCGCGCCGAGCTCGAGGATCTTCGCTTCGAGCTGCCGCGCGCGTTCGAGCCCGAACGCCTCGGGCGTCTGTCCCTCGCCCGCTTCGCCGAAGTAATAAGGCTGATCGATGTGGACGATGTGCTCGACCTTCGACGGCATCTGCTCGTGCATGTAGCTCATGCCGCCGAGCGTCGCGCCCGCGATCGTCGAGCCGTGATAGCCGTTGCTGCGCGAGATCACGAACTTCTTCTGCGGGCGGTTCTGCGTGCGCCAGTACTGATGCGCGATGCGCAGCACCGTGTCGTTGCCCTCGGAGCCGCTGTTGCAATAGAAGAAGCGGTTGAACGCCGGCGGCGCGATTTCCGCGAGCAGCGCGGACAGCTCGATGACGGGCGGATGCGTGGTCTTGAAGAACGTGTTGTAGAACGGCAGCTCGCGCAACTGGCGGCTGCCGGCCTCGATCAGCTCGTCGCGGCCGTAGCCGACGTTCACGCACCAGAGGCCGGCCATGCCGTCGATGATCCTGTTGCCGTCGGAATCCCACAGATAGACGCCTTCGGCCCTCACGATCACGCGGCTGCCCGTGCGATTGAGCGAGCCCATGTCCGAGAACGGGTGAATGTGGTGCGCGGCGTCGAGCGCGCGGTATTCGGCGCTCGTGCGGCGCTCGTGCGCGTGCGCGCCGGCGGCGGGCGCGGCGGGTTGGACCCATGCGGATTCGTTGTTCAGTCGGTAGCTCATCGTTTCCTCCTGGATGGATGGGCTGCGTGCGCGTTCAGACGTGCAGCAGCAGATGCTTGCGTTCCCACGAGCTGATCACGCGGAAGAACGCTTCGTATTCGGTTTCCTTCAACGCGAGATAGGCTTTCACGAACTTCTCGCCGAGGATCTCGGCAAGCGGCTCGCACGCGGCCATCAGCGTGAGCCCCTCCTCGAGATTGCGCGGTAGCTGATACGGCAGGCTGTAGCCGTCGCTCACGAGCGGCTCGGTCGGCACGAGGCGCCGCGTCATGCCGAGGTAGCCCGCCGCGAGCGTGCCCGCGATCGCGAGATACGGATTGCAGTCGACGCCCGGAATCCGGTTCTCGATGCGGCGCGACACCGACGACGAATGCGGAATCCGGAAGCCGACCGTGCGGTTGTCGTAGCCCCACTGCACGTTGATCGGCGCGGCCATGAAGCGCGAGAGCCGCCGATACGAGTTGATGTACGGCGCGAAGATCGGCATCAGCGCGGGCGTGTACTTCTGCTGCCCGGCGATGTACGCGTAGAACATGTCGGTCGGGCTGCCGTCGTCCGCGGTGAACAGGTTGCGCCCCGTCTGCTCGTCGACGATGCTCTGATGCACGTGCATCGCCGAGCCCGGCTCGTTCTCCATCGGCTTCGCCATGAACGTCGCGTACATGTGGTGCCGCAGCGCCGCCTCGCGCACGGTGCGCTTGAACAGGAACACGCGATCGGCGAGGTTCAGCGGATCGCCGTGCAGGAAGTTGATCTCCATCTGCGCGGCGCCGACTTCGTGAATCAGCGTGTCGACTTCGAGATCCTGCACTTCGCAGTATTCGTAGATGTCCTCGAAGAGCGGATCGAACTCGTTGACCGCTTCGATCGAATACGACTGGCGCCCGGTCTCCGGCCGCCCGGTGCGGCCGATGGGCGGCGCGAGCGGGATGTCCGGGTCCTTGTTCATGTCGACCAGATAGAACTCGAGCTCCGGTGCGATCACGGGTTTCCAGCCTTTCGCCTTGTAAAGCTCGAGCACGCGGCGCAGCACGCGGCGCGGCGAGATTTCGACGGGCGTGCCGTCGAAATGCACGCAGTCGTGGATTACCTGCGCGGTCGGATCGATCGCCCACGGAATCAGGCGGATCGTCGACGCGTCGGGCAGGCAGACCATGTCGGGATCGGTGACGCCCGTCAGGCTGCCGTCCTCCGGGTAGTCGCCGGTGACGGTCTGGATCATCACCGCCTGCGGCAGGCGCATCGATTCGCCCGTTTCGAACTTGCTGCGCGGAATGATCTTGCCGCGCGCGATGCCCGCCATGTCAGGGATGATCGCTTCGATTTCGGTGATCCGGTGCTTCTTCAGGAATTCGTCGATGTCTTGCATGATCGTTCTCGTTGTAGTGGGTCGGGTCACGCGTCGATCGCGTGCGCCGGCGGCCGGGCGTCGTGCTGCATGCGGGCGCGCATCCGTTCGCGGCATGCATCGCCGAATGCGCGGAAGATCGCGGTGGACAGCGGATCGTCCGCGTGCTTCCACTCCGGATGCCATTGCACGCCGAGCGCGAACGCGCGCGCGTGCGGCGCACGAACCGCTTCGATCAGCCCGTCGGGCGCGACCGCTTCGATCGCGAGGCCCGCGCCCAATTGCGCGATGCCCTGGCCGTGCAGCGAATTCACGTGAGCGTGCGTCGCGCCGCCGAGCAGACGTTGCAACAGCCCGTCCGCCGCGAGGCGGATCGCGTGCGCCGGCGCGTACTGCGCGTCGAGCGTGTCGCCCTTGTCCTCGCGGTGATCGTCGAATCCGTCCACCGCATGCACTTGCTGATGCAGCGTGCCGCCGAACACGACGTTCAACTCCTGGAAGCCGCGGCAGATCGCGAGCACCGGCACGCCGGCGTCGATCGCCGCGCGCACGAGCGGCAGCGTCGTCTCGTCGCGCGCGGGATCGTGCAGCGTGCCGGGCGCGCTCGGATCGCCGCCGTAGCGATGCGGCTCCACGTTCGAGTAGCTGCCGGTCAACAGCAGCCCGTCGACGGCGGCGAGCACGTCGCGCGCCGCCTGCCGCGCGCCGAGCGCCGGCACGAGCATCGCGAGCGCATCGGCGCCGTCGACGACGGCCGCGATGTATTTCTCGACGAC
Organism: Burkholderia humptydooensis; assembly: GCF_001513745.1. NCBI lineage: Bacteria > Pseudomonadati > Pseudomonadota > Betaproteobacteria > Burkholderiales > Burkholderiaceae > Burkholderia > Burkholderia humptydooensis. Next base: position 524,209 of record NZ_CP013382.1, read on the forward strand.
CATATGCGATGGATGCGCGCCCATCATTTTTTTATCCGCAGTGATACCGACCAATGGTTTGCTTTGCATGAGTTTCACGTTTCGATGAATGCCCGGATTGCGAATCGCGCATCGAAAATCGCAATACGGCAGGCGTGAGCGGGCCCGTCGGCGTCGCGCAGTGCGTGAAGCCGATGAGGCGTGTGCACGATGGGCGAGCGGCGGCCGCAAGCCGGCAATCGCCATGCGCGCGATGAAAAATGATTCCGCTTGCTCGAACACGAACGCGCGGCGCAGCGGGGATGGTCGAGCGCGCGCGCGACGATGCGGCAGGCCGCTGCGCCGGTCAGGCGTCAGCGCTGGCGTTCGGAGCGAACAGCGTCAGGAGGAGAGGCGCTACGGCAGCAGCGAGGCGACTTCGTCGATGTGCACGGCGATGTAGCCGCGTGCGGAGACGGCGTTGTGACGTCGCACGGAGCGACGGGACAGGATGGTGAATACGGACGGAAGCAGGCGAGGAACAAGCGCGCCGCTGCTGCCGTCGGAGAGGGCGACGTCATGCGGGATGCTCGCCGCATGTCTTCGATCCCACCTTACCAGAGGGCCACGGACTCTCACGATTACACTCGACTGGTGACGTTGAAAGTTTTGAGCACCCCGGTTCATCGAACGCATCCGGCGTTTAATCAATCGGGGCATCGGTCCGGCGGCAGGATCGTCAACGCGATGTAAATTTCGGATACCGTCTGAAATGCACCGCAACATGACGATGACATGACGCCGACCTGTGGATCAGCATATACGAGCCAAAAACGGCGTCAAATATTTTTCAAAAATACGAAGCGATGCGTTTTTCTCGGTGAAGGGCCGTTATCCTGCGTAAACGGAAGCGTGCGGCGGCGTGCAATATTTCGAACGCCTTGCAGGGTTTTCCCGGGCAGAAAACGGCTGAAAGTGATTAGAATATTCGACACTCGTGCCACGCAATCGTCGGTCGTCGACGCTCAACAATCGTGTCGGAATCCCTATCGATGTCCACTGAAGTCGCCACTCGTCTGCGCCACGTGCGCATGAAGTACGGCCTGTCGCAACGCGAGCTCGCGAAGCGCGCGGGCGTCACGAACGGCACCATCTCGCTGATCGAGCAGAACCGCGTCAGTCCTTCGGTAGGATCGCTGAAGAAATTGCTCGAATGCATTCCGATGAGCCTCGCGGAGTTCTTCACGTTCGAGGTCGGCGAGAATCGCTCCGTCGTCTCGCGGCGCGCCGGGATGCCGAATCTCGGCAACGAGACGATCGGCTTCTATCTGGCGGGCTCGGGCGTCAAGGACCGCAACATGTGCATCATGCGCGAGGTCTATCGGCCGCTTGCCGACACCGGGCCGGAAATGCTCACGCATGCGGGGCACGAGGGCGGCGTGGTCGTATCGGGGCAGATCGAGCTGACCGTCGACGGCACGACGTGGCTGCTCGACCCCGGAGACAGCTATTACTTCGAGAGCCGCTTGCCGCACCGTTTTCGCAATCCCAGCGCGGAACAGATCTGCGAGGTCGTGTCGGCGAATTCGCCGCCCACCTTCTGACGACGCGCCAACGCGATTCGCCGCCGACCGCGCGCCGCGGGCACGCAGCGCCGCTATGTCACGCATGGCCCAGACGTCACGACGCGCGGCGAATCCCACTCCATGAGGCTATTCCGATGGACAAGACCACTTTGGCTTATTGGCAGGACAAGGCCGCGACGCTCGCGATCGAGGGGCGCGCATTCATCGACGGCGCGTATCGCGGCGCGCACGGCGGCAAGACGTTCGATTGCGTGAGCCCGATCGACGGCCGCGTGCTCGCGAAGGTCGCCGACTGCGGCGCGGACGACGTCGACGCGGCGGTGGCCGCCGCCCGGCGCGCGTTCGACGAACAGGCGTGGGCGGGGCTGAACCCGCGCGAGCGCAAGGCGATCCTGCTGCGCTGGGCGGCGCTGATGCGCGCGCATCTCGACGAGCTGTCGCTGCTCGAGACGCTCGATGCGGGCAAGCCGATCGGCGACACGACGACGGTCGACGTGCCGGGCGCCGCGTACTGCGTCGAGTGGTTCGCGGAGGCGATCGACAAGGTCGGCGGCGAAGTGGTGCCGGCCGATCATCATCTCGTCGGCCTCGTCACGCGCGAGCCGCTCGGCGTGGTCGCCGCGGTCGTGCCGTGGAATTTCCCGATCCTGATGGCATCGTGGAAGTTCGGGCCGGCGCTCGCCGCGGGCAACAGCGTCGTGCTCAAGCCGTCGGAGAAATCGCCGCTCACGGCGATCAGGGTCGCGCAGCTCGCGCACGAAGCGGGGATTCCGGCCGGCGTGTTCAACGTCGTGCCGGGCGGCGGGGAGCCTGGCAAGCTGCTCGCGCTGCATCGCGACGTCGACTGTCTCGCGTTCACGGGCTCGACGGGCGTCGGCAAGCTGATCATGCAGTATGCGGGGCAATCGAACCTGAAGCGCGTGTGGCTGGAGCTCGGCGGGAAATCGCCGAACATCGTGCTGCCCGACTGCCCGGATCTCGACCGCGCGGCGAAGGCGGCGGCGGGCGCGATCTTCTACAACATGGGCGAGATGTGCACGGCGGGCTCGCGCCTGCTCGTGCATCGCGACATCAAGGACGCGTTTCTCGCAAAGCTCGTCGCCGCGGCGCGCGCATACAAGCCCGGCAATCCGCTCGATCCGGACGTATCGATGGGCGCGATCGTCGACGCGATCCAGCTCGAGCGCGTGCTCGGCTATATCGAGACGGGCCGCGCCGAAGCGAAGCTGTTGCTCGGCGGCGCGCGCGTGAACGAAGCGAGCGGCGGCTTCTACATCGAGCCGACCGTGTTCGACACGGCGCCCGACACGAAGATCGCGCGCGAGGAAATCTTCGGGCCGGTGCTGTCGGTGATCACATTCGATTCGGTCGACGAAGCGGTGAGGATCGCGAACGACAGCGAATACGGGCTCGGCGCAGCCGTGTGGACCGCGAACCTGACGACCGCGCACGACGTCGCGCGCCGGCTGCGCGCGGGCACCGTCTGGGTCAACTGCTACGACGAAGGGGGCGACATGAACTTCCCGTTCGGCGGCTACAAGCAATCGGGCAACGGCCGCGACAAGTCGTTGCACGCACTGGAGAAGTACACCGAGCTGAAGTCGACGCTCGTGCGGCTGCGCTAAAGGATTCGCAAGCCAGCGCGGCGGCGCGCGCGCAACGCGTCGCCGCGTTCCCAATGAATCCGGCCGCCGGCCTGCTCGCCTCTTTTTCGGGAGCCGCATCGCGAGCGGGCCGGTCCCTCCATCGGGTCATTCCATGAATGAAACGCTCCACGGCGACGGCGCGATCCGCCGTCCATCCGTCTACGGTTCCTCGATCGAAAACACTTACGCGGGCGTGCTGTCGTTCATGCGACGCAACTACACGCGCGATCTCGGCGGCGTCGACGTCGTCGTGTCCGGCGTGCCGCTCGACCTCGCGACGACGTTCCGCTCCGGCGCGCGCCTGGGCCCCGCCGCGGTGCGCGCGGCGAGCGTGCAGCTTGCCGAACTGCATCCGTATCCCTGGGGATTCGATCCGTTCGACGATCTCGCGGTGATCGACTACGGCGACTGCTGGTTCGACGCGCACAATCCGCTCTCGATCAAGCCCGCGATCGTCGAGCACGCGCGGGCGATCCTGCAATCGGGCGCGAAGATGCTGACGTTGGGCGGCGATCACTACATCACGTATCCGCTGCTGGTCGCGCATGCGCAGAAGGTCGGCAAGCCGCTGTCGCTGATTCATTTCGATGCGCATTGCGACACATGGGCCGACGACGAGCCGGACAGCCTCAATCACGGCACGATGTTCTACAAGGCGGTCGACGAGGGGCTGATCGATCCGCGGACGTCGGTGCAGATCGGCATCCGCACGTGGAACGACGACTATCTCGGCATCGACGTGCTCGACGCCGCGTGGGTGCACGAGCACGGGCCGCGCGCGACTGCCGGGCGCATCGCGTCGATCGTCGGCGGCGGGCCCGCGTATCTGACGTTCGACATCGACTGCCTCGATCCCGCGTTCGCGCCGGGCACGGGCACGCCGGTCGCGGGCGGGCTGTCGTCCGCGCAGGCGCTCGCGATCGTGCGCGGTCTCGGCGGCGTGAACCTGATCGGCGCGGATGTCGTCGAGGTCGCGCCGGCTTACGACCACAGCGAGATCACCGCGATCGCGGCCGCGCATGTCGCGTGCGATCTGCTGTGCCTGTGGCGGCAGCGCAAGGTGGGCGCGCGCTGACGGGCCGTGTCGGCGGGCCCTTGCTTGCGCACGCGCGGCGAGGGCCGCGCCGGCGGCGGACCGGCCGAACCCGACGCCGCGGCCAATGCGTTTTCCCCGATAAGTTTGTGCGAATCCGTTATTGGAGCGTTTGGGCGCGCGTTTCTATACTCGACACCTGATTGGCACTCACCGAGCCCGAGTGCCAACGACTTCGATAAGGAAACGTGAGCATGAGCCTACGTCCGCTACACGATCGCGTCATCGTCAAGCGACTCGATCAGGAAACCAAGACCGCATCCGGCATCGTGATTCCCGACAGCGCGGCCGAAAAGCCCGATCAGGGCGAGATCGTCGCGGTCGGCCCCGGCCGGCGCGACGCCGACGGCAAGCGCGTCGAGCCCGACGTGAAGGTCGGCGAGCGCGTGCTGTTCGGCAAGTACGCCGGGCAGTCCGTGAAGGTCGACGGCAACGAACTGCTGGTGCTGCGCGAGGAAGACATCGTCGCAGTCGTTCATTCCTGATCCGATACCGATCCGATAAGGAGCGCCGAATCATGGCAGCGAAAGAAATCATTTTTCACGACGGCGCGCGCACGAAGCTCGTCGAAGGCGTCAATCTGCTCGCGAACGCAGTGAAGGTCACGCTCGGCCCGAAAGGCCGCAATGTCGTGCTCGAGCGCAGCTTCGGCTCGCCCGTCGTCACGAAGGACGGCGTGTCGGTCGCGAAGGAAATCGAGCTTGCGGACAAAGTGCAGAACATCGGCGCGCAACTCGTGAAGGAGGTCGCGTCGAAGACGAGCGACGCGGCGGGCGACGGCACGACGACCGCGACCGTGCTCGCGCAGGCGATCGTGCGCGAAGGACAGAAGTACGTCGCCGCGGGCCTGAATCCGCTCGATCTGAAGCGCGGCATCGACAAGGCGGTGGCCGCCGCGGTCGACGAGCTGAAGAAGATCAGCAAGCCGACGACGACGAGCAGGGAGATCGCGCAGGTCGCGACGATCTCGGCGAACGGCGAGGAATCGATCGGCCAGCGGATCGCCGAGGCGATCGACCGCGTCGGCAAGGAAGGCGTGATCACCGTCGAGGACGGCAAGTCGCTTGCCGACGAGCTCGACGTGGTCGAAGGGCTGCAGTTCGATCGCGGCTACCTGTCGCCGTACTTCATCAACAATCCCGACCGCCAGCTCGCGGTGCTCGACGAGCCGTTCATCCTGCTGCACGACAAGAAGATCTCGAACATTCGCGATCTGCTGCCGGTGCTCGAGCAGGTCGCGAAGGCGGGCCGGCCGCTTCTCATCATCGCGGAGGACGTCGAGGGCGAAGCGCTCGCGACGCTCGTCGTCAACAACATCCGCGGCATCCTGAAGACCGTCGCGGTCAAGGCGCCGGGCTTCGGCGACCGCCGCAAGGCGCTGCTCGAGGACATCGCGATCCTTGCGGGCGGCCAGGTGATCGCCGAGGAAACGGGCCTCACGCTCGAAAAGGCGACGCTGCAGGAGCTCGGCCGCGCGAAGCGCATCGAGGTCGGCAAGGAGAGCACGACGCTGATCGACGGCGCGGGCGACAAGGCGAACATCGAGGCGCGCGTGAAGCAGATCCGCGCGCAGATCGCCGATGCGACGTCCGACTACGATCGCGAGAAGCTGCAGGAGCGCGTCGCGAAGCTCGCGGGCGGCGTCGCGGTGATCAAGGTCGGCGGCGCGACCGAAGTCGAGGTCAAGGAGAAGAAGGACCGCGTGGACGACGCGCTGCACGCGACGCGCGCGGCTGTCGAGGAAGGCATCGTGCCGGGCGGCGGCGTCGCGCTGATTCGCGTGAAGCAGGCGATCGCGGAGCTCGCGGGCGCGAATGCCGATCAGAAGGCGGGCATCAGCATCGTGTTGCGCGCGCTCGAGGAGCCGCTGCGCCAGATCGTCGCGAACGCGGGCGAGGAGGCGAGCGTCGTCGTCGCGACGGTCGCGGCCGGCAAGGGCAACTACGGCTACAACGCGGCGACGGGCGAATACGGCGACCTCGTCGAATCGGGCGTGCTCGATCCGACGAAGGTCACGCGCACCGCGCTGCAGAACGCGGCGTCGATCGCGGGCCTGCTGCTGACGACCGATGCGACGGTTCACGAAGCGCCGAAGGACGCGCCGCCCGCCCCGCCGGCGGGCGTGCCGGGCGCGGGCGGTCCGGGCTTCGACTTCTGAGCGTGAGCGTGTAGCGCAGGCGTGGATGGCGAAGCGTCATACGGCGAACCGAAGCGCCCTCGCGCGGCGGGCGTCGAACGGTCCGTTCGACGCCCGCCGCGCCCCGTTTATTTCCATCGCTCATAAGCGTCCAACGAAACGTTGGTTCGTCTGCCGTCGCGAAGCCGTTACCGTAATGCGATTACCATCGCATTCGACCAACACGACACGACCGGGGACGCCGCGCATGCGCTCGCATACGGACAAGATCATTCACTGGCTGCTGTCGAGCCTCGAGCCCGTCAGCTCGATCTTCCACGTCGGCCAATATTGCGGCGATGGCTGGCGCGCGTCGACGGCCGGACGCGCGAAGGCGAGCTTCCACGTGGTGCTGGACGGCCGCTGCTGGCTGCATTTCGGCGACGGCCGCGCGAGCGTGCCGCTCGCCGAAGGCGACGCGATATTCCTGATGCGCGACGTTCCGCACGCGCTGACTTCCGAGCCGACGCCGCCCGCCCGCGCGCGCGACGCCGCGCGCGCGACGCCTTCGGCGATGCAACGCTTCGAGCCCGGCGTGCCGGGTGCGGTCGGCCTCGCGTGCGGCTTTCTCGCGTTCCGCAGCGGCGCGAGCGACTGGATCGCGTCGTATCTGCCCGATTGCCTCGTCGTGCGGCGCGGCAGCGCGGCGGCCGGGCAGATCCACGCGATCGTCGGCCTGATTCGCGCGGAGGCCGCGAAGCCCGGCTCGTTCGACGAGCCGTCGCCGTTGATCGCGCGTTTGACCGAGCTGCTGTTCTTCTACGCGGTGCGCGACGCGGTGGACGACGATTCGCTCGCGAGCGGCCTTGCGCCGCTGATGCGCCGCGCCGATTTCGCGAGCCTGATCGCGGCCGTCATCGATCGGCCCGGCGAGCCGTGGACGACCGATGCGATGGCGGCGTTCGCGCACATGTCGCGCGCGGCGTTCTACAAGCGCTTCGTCGACGCATGCGGGCAGCCGCCCGCGCAATTCGTCACGCTGATCCGGATGAGGATCGCGGCCGAGATGCTGCGACAGGGCGAGGCGATCGCGCGCGTCGCGCAATGGGTCGGCTATCAGTCGGAATCGGCGTTCGCGCATGCGTTCAAGCGGATCGTCGGCCTGCAGCCGGGCGCGTACCGGCGCGGGCAGGCCGATGCCCCGCTGCGCGGCGGCGCTGTCGCGCGCGCGCCGGGAGCGAACGCGGCGCTGCATTGAGCGCTTCGCCGCCGCGCTCGCTGCTTCGCATGCGTGGACGAATTCGCAGCACTCGCAGACTTTCGCGCATTGCCCGCCGATCACGCGCTTCGGACAATGAGGCATTCCACCAGGAGCCTCAGATGAGCCGCCTTCCTCTTCTCACGCCGAGCGACGCGCCCGAAGCGATCGTGCCGTATCTGACCCGGACGCTGAACCACAACGGCTTCCTGCCGAACCTCGTCGCATCGCTCGCGAATGCGCCCACGGCGCTCGAAACGTATCTGACCGTCGCCGAGATCAACGGCCGCAGCGGCCTTGCGCTCGCGGAGCGCGAGGCGGTGCAGATCACGGCTGCCGCGACGCACGGCTGCGGCTTTTGCGTCGCCGGGCATACCGCGGTCGCGCTGAAGAAGGCGCACGTGCCGCAGCGGGACGTCGACGCGCTGCGCGCGGGCGAGCCGCCCGCCGATGCGCGCCTCGCGGCCGTCGCGACGTTCACGCGCGCGGTGATCGCGACGCGCGGCGCGGTTGGCGACGCGCAGCTCGACGCGTTTATCGCGGCGGGCTTCACGCGCGCGAACGCGCTCGAGGTCGTGCTCGGCGTGAGTCTCGCGACGCTCTGCAATTTCGCGAACAACCTCGCGCAGAACGAACTGAATCCTGAACTGGCCGCCTACCGATGGGAACCTCGCACGCAAACCGCCTGACCCGGATCGCACTCGATCCGGCATTGACCGAATGGCTCGACGCGCACGCGGCGTCGCTCGACATATCGACCGAAACGAAGCAGCAGCTCATGCCGCGCCTGGCGGCCGCGGGCGCTTTCCGCGCGGGCGTGCCCGAGCGCGACGGCGCGGCGGGCGACGTCGTCGACGCGGTCGCGACGATCGCCGCGCTCGCGCGCCATTCGCTGACGGCCGCATTCGTGTGCTGGGCGCAGCGCACCTTCATCGAATATCTGCTGCGCAGCCCGAATGCCGAGCTGCGCGCGAGCTGGCTGCCGGCGCTGCTGAGCGGCGAAGCGGCGGGCGCGACCGGCCTGTCGAACGCGATGAAGCACCTTCAGGGGATCGAATCGCTGCAGCTCGACGCGACGCCCGATCCTTCGTCTTCCGAAGCATGGCGGCTGAACGGCGCGCTGCCGTGGGTGACGAACGTGCGCCCGGGCGGCGCGCTCGTCGCGGTCGCGGCCGCGCACGAAGGGCGCGCCGCGTCGATCTTCGCGGTGCGCGACGATGCGCCCGGCGTCGCGAGAAGCGGCGACCTCGATCTGATCGCGCTGCGTGGCAGCAACACGGCGGCGCTGCGCTTCGACGACGTCGCGCTCGACGCGCGCTGGCGCATCCACGACGATGCGCACGCGTTCCTGCCCGCCGTGCGTCCCGCGTTCCTCGCGATGCAATGCGCGATGGCGATCGGGCTCGCGAGCCGCTCGCTCGACGAGGCGCGCTGCTCGGCGGGCGCCACGCGGCGCATTCTCGACGCGGAAATCGCCGCCGCGAGCGACGCGCTCGACGCGAACGTCGAGCGGCTCGTCGCCGGCCTGCGCGACGGCGCGTTCGGCGCGCAGCGCGCACGGCTCTTTGAGATCCGGATCGCGCTTGCCGAGCTCGCGCAGACGGCCGTGCAGCTCGAGCTGCAGGCGAGCGGCGGCCGCGCCTACGTGCGGCGCGACGGCGCGGACAACGGCTTCGAGCGCCGCTGGCGCGAGGCCGCGTTCGTGCCGGTCGTCACGCCGAGCCTCGTGCAGTTGAAGAGCGAGCTCGCGAAACACGCGGCGCGAGACGCCGCATGAGCTCGCCACGCCTCGACGCTCGCGCGCTGACGTTCGGCTACGGCGCGGCGCGGCCGCCCGTGCTCGACCGCTTCGATCTCGCCGTGGGCGAGGGCGAGCGGGTCGCGGTGCTGGGCGCGAGCGGCGCGGGCAAATCGAGCCTGTTGCGCGTGCTGGCCGGCCTGCGCGAGCCCGCGTCCGGCTCGGTCGAGATCGCGGGCCGCCCTCTCGACGGGCCGCATCCGCACGTCGTGCTGATGTTCCAGGAAGCGAGCCTGCTGCCGTGGCTGTCGGTCGAGCGCAACGTCGCATTCGGGCTCGACTTCAAGCGGCAGCCGCGCCTGTCGCGCGACGAACGCGCGCGCCGCGTCGCGTGGGCGATCGACGAAGTCGGGCTCGCGCACGCGCGCGGCCACGCTCCGGCGCAACTGTCGGGCGGAATGGCGCAGCGGGTCGCGCTCGCGCGCGCGATCGCGCGGCAGCCGCAGGTGCTGCTGCTCGACGAGCCGTTTGGCGCGCTCGACGCCGCGACGCGCATGGACATGCAGGACCTGCTGCTGCGCGTCGTCGCCGACACGTGCGCGGCGACCGTGCTCGTCACGCACGACATCGACGAAGCGCTGCGCGTCGCCGACCGGATCGTGCTGCTCGACGGGCGCGGCGGGACCGCGGGCGTGTGGTCGATTGCGCCGCGCGACGCGGCGCTCGAGCGCATCGCTTCGCTGCGCACCGAGATCCACCGCACGTTGCGCGCGCTGCGCGACGCACCGGAAGCCGCGGGGCGCGCGCGTGCGAGCGATGCGCATCACGCCGCCTGATTTTTTCATTCGAGGAACCAACCGACGATGTGCGAAGTACCGATCACCCGCCGCGAATGGCTGAAGCTCGCCGCGCTGTTCACGAGCGCGGCGGCGACGCCGCTGCTTGCGCAACGCGCGGCGCGCGCGGCGACGGAGCCCGACGCGCCGGTGCGCATCGGTTATCTGCCGATCACCGACGCCGCACCGCTCCTCGTCGCGCATCACAACGGCTATTTCGACGCGGCGGGCGTCGCGGCCGAGAAGCCGCGGCTGTTGCGAAGCTGGGCGCAGCTCGTCGAGGCGTTCCTGTCCGGGCAGGTCAACGTCGTGCATCTGCTGTCGCCGATGACGGTGTGGGCGCGCTACGGCAGCGGCGTGCCGGCGAAGGTCGTCGCGTGGAATCACGTGAACGGCTCGGCGCTGACGGTCGCGCCCGCGATCGACGAGGTCCGCGGGCTCGGCGGCAAGACCGTCGCGGTGCCGTTCTGGTATTCGATCCACAACGTCGTGCTGCAGCATCTGCTGCGCGAGAACGGGCTCGCGCCGGCGCTCAAGCGCACGGGCAACGTAGCGGCGAACGAAGTGAACCTCGTCGTGATGGCGCCCGCCGACATGCCGCCCGCGCTCGCGACCGGACAGATCGCGGGCTACATCGTCGCGGAGCCGTTCAACGCGGCCGTCGAGCTGATGAAGATCGGCAAGATCCTGCGCTTCACCGGCGACGTATGGAAGAACCATGCATGTTGCGTCGTGTTCATGCACGAGCAGGATCTGAACGCGCGGCCGCAGTGGTCGCAGAAGGTCGTCGACGCGATCGTGAAGGCGCAGCTCTGGGCGCGCACGCATCCGGACGAAACCACGCGGCTGCTGTCGAAGGAGGGCGCGCAGCATTACACGCCGCATCCGGTGCAGACGCTGTCGCGCGTGCTCGCGCCGTCGGCGGCGCTCGACGCCGATTACCGCGCGCGCGGCGCGATCCGGCATGCGGACTGGCGCGAGAAGCGGATCGATTTCCAGCCGTATCCGTTCCCGAGCTACACCGAAGAGCTCGTGCGGCGCCTGAAGCGCACCGCAATGGACGGCGATGCGCGCTTCCTCGAGCGGCTCGATCCGGCGCGCGCCGCGAGCGAGCTCGTCGATGCGCGGTTTGTCAGAAAGAGCATCGCGGCCGTCGGCGGCCTGGCGGCGTTCGGGCTGCCCGAATCGTTCACGCGCGAGGAGACGATCGTTGTCTGACGCATCGATTCGGCGCGCGCCGGCGCGCGGCGGCGCGCTCGCTCATCGCGAGCACGGGGCGGCGCCGCGGGTTGCCGCGGTCTCCGCCGATGCCCGCGGCCCATCGCTCGCGCGCGGGCTGCGCGATGCGGCGATCGGGGCCGCGGGCATCGCCGGCGCGATCGCGCTCTGGTGGGCGGCGACGCACTGGCTCGTCGGCCCGCAATCGCCCGCCCGGCTGTTCGCGCCGGAGCGCGCGCTCGACAGCGTGCCCGCGCTGCTGCGCGACGAGCGCCTCGGCATGCACGTGCGCGTGAGCGTCATGCGCGTCGCGACGGGCCTTGGCGTCGCGCTCGCGCTCGGCGTGCCGCTCGGGCTGCTGATCGGGCGCGTGAAATGGCTCGACGCGCTGCTGTCGCCGACGTTCCAGTTGCTACGGATGATCTCGCCGCTGTCGTGGATGCCGGTCGCGGTGATGTCGTTCGGCATCGGCGAGCGCTCGATCTGCTTTTTGCTCGCGTTCGCCGCGCTCTGGCCGATCCTGATGAGCACGGCGTCCGGCGTTGCGCAGATCGACCGGCGCTGGCTCGAGCTCGGCGAGAGCCTCGCCGCGACGCGCGACGAGCTCGCGTGGCACGTCGTGCTGCCGGCGATCACCGCGTCGGTGCTGGGCGGTATGCGGCTCGCGATCGGCGTGCTGTGGATCGTGCTCGTGCCGGCCGAGATGCTCGGCGTGAGTGCGGGGCTCGGCTATCTGGTGCTCGATACGCGCGACCGGCTCGCGTATCCGGAACTCGCGGCGGTGATCGTCGTGATCGGCGTGATCGGGCTCGCGCTCGATGCGCTCGCGCGGGCCGCGCTCGCCCGCTGGACGAGCGCGAGCGGTTGATGCGGCGCAATACGCGGCGTGGCGGCTCGGCGGGACGCGTGATCGCGCAGTGATGTGCCGCAGCGCCGATGCGCCGGCGCATCAACCGTCGTGCCGGCCGCGCATGGCGCGCGCCCATCGTGTGCGGCCGGTTCCGCGTCAGCCCGACGAAGCCTCCGAAGGCGCGGGCTGCGCCGACGCCGGCAGCCCGAACAGGCGATCGAATGCGAGATTGAACGCGAACGTGTACGCGAGGAAGAAGGCGATCAGGCCCAGATCCAGCACGAACGCCTGCCACAGCGAAACGTCGAGCCACCACGCGAACAGCGGCACCAGCATGACGACCAGCCCGGCCTCGAAACCGGCCGCGTGCGCGACGCGGCGCAGCAGGCCGCGGCCCCGCCGGGTCTGGCGGGTTTCCCACCATTCGAACGCGGTGTTGTAGGCCAGATTCCAGACCACCGCGATCGCCGAAGAAGCGACCGCCGCGATGCTCGCGTGCGTCGGGGCCTGGCCGGTGAGCAGCGAAAATCCGGTCGTGGTGATCGCGATGGCGATCAGCTCGAAGCATGTGACGTAGACGATTTTTCTCTTGAACCCTTGCATGGCGGAGTGTGGAACCGGGGATGTCGGATAGGCCGTGTTCGACGTGGAGTCGAGGTCGGCGCGAATGATCTGACGAAGCGATCGAGACAGAGAATACCGAATTCGGCGCGCGATTGCCTTCCGGCCGTGCGCCGCACGCATGTTGCGCAGCGGCAAGCATCTTGCTTCCCTGGTTGTCCGGTTGCTCCTTGCGCGGCAGCGCGGCCTTCCGTTTCATTGACCCGGCCGTAGTTTCATGCGATCGCCGCGCGCCGCCGATTGCGGCGAAATGGCTGCTGCGGTATGGTCGTCGCATGCGGCGACGCGCCGCTCTCGGCCGCCACATTCGCGGCTATAGTGTCGAGCCCGATCATCCACGCGCATTGCCGTAGAGAGGCTGTTCATGGCGACCATCTCAACCGAGTTCCATCTCGCTCCCCAACAATTCTCGATCGACGTGCTGCTGGAAAAATATGCGAAGGGCGACGAGCAGACAGTCGACGACATCTACCGTCGCGTCGCGCGCGGCATCGCGCAGGCGGAGCCGCCCGAATTGCGCGACGAGATCGAGGCGCGCTTCGTCGAGCATCTGCAGCGCGGCGCGCTCGGCGCGGGCCGGATCATGAGCGCGGCGGGCAGCCCGATCGCGGCGACGCTGATCAACTGCTTCGTGCAGCCGGTCGGCGACTGCATCCAGGGCGTCGACGAGCGCGGGCTGCCCGGCATCTACGTCGCGCTGCTGCAGGCGGCGGAGACGATGCGGCGCGGCGGCGGGGTCGGCTACAACTTCTCGGCGATCCGGCCGCGCGGCGCATACGTGCATTCGACGGGCTCGAGCGCGTCCGGGCCGTGCAGCTACATCGATGTGTTCGACGCGTCGTGCCGCACGGTCGAGAGCGCGGGCGCGCGGCGCGGCGCGCAGATGGCGGTGCTCGATTGCGATCATCCGGACCTGCTCGAATTCATCGAGGCGAAGCATTCGAAGGGGCGCTGGAACAACTTCAACATCTCGGTCGCGGTGACCGACGCGTTCATGAACGCGGTCGAGCAGGACCTGCCGTGGCAGCTCGTGCATCGCGCGGAGCCGTCCCCCGCGCTGCGCGCGGCGGGCGATCTGCGTCGGCGCGACGATGGAATGTGGGTCTACGCGGAAAGGCGCGCGCGTGCGATCTGGGACAAGATCATGCGCTCGACGTACGATGTCGCCGAGCCGGGCGTCGTGTTCATCTCGAAGATGAACGACGACAACAACCTGCGCGCGATCGAGTCGATTCGTGCGACGAATCCGTGCGGCGAGCAGCCGCTGCCCGCGTATGGCTGCTGCAATCTCGGGCCGCTGAACCTCACGCGCTTCGTGATCGATCCGTTCGCGCAGTTGGACGGCGGCGCAAGCGCGTTCGACTGGGACGCGCTCGCCGAGCGCACGCGCACGCAGGTGCGCTTTCTCGACGACGTGCTCGACGTGACGCTCTGGCCGCTGCTGGAGCAGCGCCGCGAAGCGGAGCAGAAGCGGCGGATCGGCATCGGCTTCACGGGCCTCGGCGACGCGCTCGTGATGCTCGGCCTGCGTTACGACACGCAGGAAGGGCGCGATTTCGCCGCGCGCGTCGGGCGCGAGATGCGCGACGCCGCGTATCGCGCGTCGGTCGAGCTCGCGCGCGAGCGCGGCGCGTTTGCCCTCTTCGACGCGAGCCGGTATCTGGAGGAAGGCACGTTCGCGTCGCGGCTGCCGGACGACATTCAGGAGGCGATTCGCCGCGACGGCATCCGCAACAGCCATCTGCTGTCGATCGCGCCGACGGGCACCGTGAGCCTTGCGTTCGCGGACAACGCGTCGAACGGCATCGAGCCCGCGTTCTCGTGGACGTATCAGCGCACGAAGATCATGGCGGACGGCAGCCGGCAGACGTTCGCGGTGGAGGATTACGCGTACCGGCTGTATCGCGAGCTGGGCGGCGACGTCGACGCGCTGCCCGACTGTTTCGTCAGCGCGCTGCAGATGTCCGCGCACGACCACCTCGCGATGATGGCGGCCGTGCAGCCGTACATTGACACGTCGATCTCGAAGACGGTCAACGTGCCCGCCGACTATCCGTTCGACGATTTCGAGAGCCTTTACTTCGACGCATGGAAGAGCGGGCTGAAGGGGCTCGCGACGTATCGCCCGAACGAGACGCTCGGCGCGGTGCTCCACACGTCCGAGCCCGACGACACGCTCGAGGAGGCGGATCTCGATCCGCTGCGCATCGCGATCGACCACCGGCCGAAGGGGGAGCTGCCGGCGGTGATCGAGAAGGTCGAATACCTGACGCAGCTCGGCAAGAAGTCGCTGTATGTCGCGGTGTCGTTCATGGAGGTGACGGGGCGCATCGGCGGCGACGAAGTGACGATCGAGCGGCCGATCGAGTTCTTCATTCCGGTCGGCCAGCGCGACGAATCGCAGCAATGGATCACGGCGACGATGCGCTCGCTGTCGCTCGCCGCGCGCGGCGGCTTCGTCGCGCGCAATCTGCAGGATCTGCGCAAGGTGTCGTGGGACCGCGGGCAGGTGCGGCTCGGCGAGACGCAGCGGCTCGACGGCCGGCGCATTCCGCTGTGGCACGATTCCGAAGTCGCCGCGCTCAGCTATGCGATCCAGCAGATCCTGCATCGCCGCGGCTTTCTCGACGCGGAGGGCAACCAGGTGCCGTCGCGGCTGCTCGCGAAACTGCCGCGCGGCGGCGCGGATTTGCATGCGGTTGCCGCAATGCTCGCGGCCGAGACCGGGGCGGCGAGCGGCGAAAGCGATGACGAGACGGCCGCGGCGTCGCACAGCGCCGGCGAGTTGCGCACGATGTTCGGCCGCAAATGCAATTCGTGCGGCGCGAACGCAGTGATTCGCAAGGACGGCTGCGATTTCTGCACTGCGTGCGGCGAGATCGGCGCGTGTGGTTGAGCGGTTGAGCGGTCGTCCGCTCGTGCGCGCGCCGGCGACGAAGCCGGCGGCGCGCGCCCATCAGCCTTTCCAATCCCGCCTTCTTTCCTTCCGCTCGATTCCTCGCATCCATACGGGCCATGCCCGCTTGCGCCATCGTGCACGCCGGGCGACGGATGGCGTGACGCTGCCGCGCGCGACTCGCCGATCCGGCGATATACATCGCGGCATGCCGAACAGAGTCCGAATCACGCCGCCGTCGCATATGGCCGAAATCCGATTCAATGCGGGAAATTGAAAATGGCGGTTTAAAAATATGGCGGGATTTATTTTCATATCTGAAATGTCAAGGGGTCCGCGAGAATCAGGCTGAAAATATTTATGCCGCATAAAACGATGTTGCCGATCCTTTTGATTAGGCGGCGAAAATCATGGAAAAGCGGAGGGTTCGGGGCTCAGATGGAGTTGGGTTGAATAACCAACTGTTTATGGCGGGGTATTCAGAAAGCGCTTTATTTTTTTGAAATTTGTTTTTAACATTGCGCGCTCAACATGAGCCGGAAATTGTTTTTAATGAAAGCCGATTCATTGGACATGGTTCAATGAATTGAAACGATGCATTCCGGAGCGGTAACGATCTGAATCAGACGGGCCCGACATTCCCATTCGGGCGCTCTCGGCGAATCGCGGTTCCGGCGCGCGTCGTCCGACTTGCGCTGCGCCGAATCATCCTGGTTTCTCAGTCAACCTCTCGCGAGCACTGACGATGGACAACTTTTGCCGCACGAATCTGCCTGCAACGACCGATCTGCCGGAGTTCGTCTTCGAGTTGCCGGGCCTGCAGTATCCGGAGCGCATCAACTGCGCGGCGGCGCTGCTCGACGACGCCGTGACCCGGCGAGGCTGGGGCGAGCGCGTCGCGATTCGCACCGAGTGCGGCGCCGCGTGGTCGTATCGCGAACTGTTCGAGCTGAGCAACCGGATCGCGAACCTGCTCGTGCGCGACGGCGGGCTCGTGCCGGGCAACCGGGTGCTGCTGCACGGAACCAATCACCCGTTCCTCGCCGCCGCGTGGTTCGCGGTTGTCAAGGCGGGCGGCGTCGCGGTGACGACGATGCCGCTGCTGCGCGCGGGCGAGCTGTCGAAAGTCATCGCGCAGGCGAAGGTCTCGCACGCGCTCTGCGAAGCGTCGGTATCCGCCGAATTGCGCGCCGCGATGGCGGTGGTGCCCGGCGTGGGGTTCATCCGGTGCTACGGCACGGACGAGGAAGACGCGGCCGCGTTCGAGCGGCTGATGCGCGAATACCCGGCGACGTTCGACCCGGTCGACGCGCGCGCCGACGATCCTTGCATCGTCGCGTTCACGTCGGGCACGACCGGGCGTCCGAAGGCGACCGTGCATTTCCATCGCGACGTGATGGCGATCTGCCATTGCTTCCCGCAGCACGTGCTGAAGCCGAACGCCGACGACGTGTTCTGCGGCTCGCCGCCGCTCGCGTTCACGTTCGGGCTCGGCGCGCTGCTGCTGTTTCCGCTGAGCGTCGGCGCGAGCGTCGTGCTGTTGCAGCGGGCGAAGCCGGAGCGGCTGCTCGCCGCGATCGGCGCGCATCGCGTGAGCATCCTGTTCACCGCGCCGGCCGCGTATCGGGCGATGCTCGACGGCATCGGCGATCACGACATCTCCAGCCTGCGCAAATGCGTGTGCGCGGGCGAGGCGCTGCCGGTGCCGACGCGCAACGCGTGGCTCGCGCGCACGGGCATTCGCATCATCGACGGCATCGGCGCGACCGAAATGCTGCACATCTTCGCGTCCGCGGACGACATGCAGGCGAAGGAAGGCGCGATCGGCAAGGCGGTGCCCGGCTACCGGCTCGCGATCCTCGACGAGCGCGGCGAGCGCCTGCCGCCCTATCACGTCGGCCGTCTCGCGGTGCAGGGGCCGACCGGCTGCCGCTACCTGAGCGACGCGCGCCAGCGCGACTACGTGCGGCACGGGTGGAACCTGACGGGCGACGCCGCCTATCTCGACGAGGACGGCTACCTGTTCTATCAGTCGCGCGCCGACGATCTGATCATCAGCCTCGGCTACACCATTTCGCCCGCCGAGGTGGAGGAGGCGGTGCTGAGCCACGCGGACGTGCTCGAGTGCGGCGTCGTCGGCGCGCCCGACGGGCGCGGCGGCACGCTCGTATGCGCGCACGTCGTGCTGAGGCCCGGCGTGTGCGGCTCAGACGCGCTGACGGCGGCGTTGCAGCAGCACGTGAAGGCGCGGATCGCGCCGTACAAGTATCCGCGGCGCATCGAGTATCGCGCGGCCGGTCTGCCGCGCAACGAAGCCGGCAAGTTGCAGCGCTTCAAGCTGCGGCAGGCGGCCGCCGACGACGTACAGGCGGCCTGACGGCATCGCCCAACCCATTCGACATCGAGGCGACATGAAAATACTGGGAGCGGGTATTGCAATACCGGACGGCGCGGCGCACGCGCTGGCATTTGCGAACGACTATGCGCTCAAGGCGGCGCGGCAGGCGCTTTCGAAAGCGCGCTGCCTGCCTTCGGAGCTCGATCTGATCGTCAGCCTGTCGGTTTCGCCGAACCGGATGGCGGACGCGGCGGGCATCGCGGGGCCGCGGCTCGCGCATCCGGTGCAGCGTGATCTGCGCGCGGCCAACGCAGCCGTGTTCGATCTGCTCGACGCCGACTGGACGCTCGCGCTCGATCTCGTGCAGAGCCATTGCCGGCAGCTCGGCTACCGCCGCGCGCTCGTCGTGAAGGCCGAGGCGCTCGCCGACGTCGACGGCGCCGAATCGGGCGGCCATGCGGACGGCGCGGGCGCGATCGTGCTCTCGCCCGGCCGCGGCGACCGCTACCACGCGAGCTACGCGGATCTCGACGCGCCGAGCCTCGCGACGCTGGCCGGCGTGTCCGCGCGGCATGCGCACGAGACGGGCGTCGTCGCGCGCTTCGACGGCGGCTTCGATCCGGCGGCGGGGCGCTTTCGCGCCGTGCCGCGCAATGCGGACGCGGCCGTGCGCGAGGTCGTCGGCGACGTGCGAAGCAGGATCGACGCGCCGGTATCCGAACTGTTCCGTGAATCCTGGGTGTGCGGCTGGCTCGCGGACGACGCAGGCCTCGCGAGCGGGGCGCAAGCCGACGTGATCGACTTGATCGATGGCGACGCCGGCGTTCCCGCCGCGTTCCAGCTTCCCGCGTGGCTCGCGACCCGCGCGGGCGCGCGCGGCGACGCGCGGGTCGTCGCCGCGCTGACGCTCAACGCGTTCAAGCCCCGCATCGCATGCATCGCAATGGAGGTCTGATGTCCTACAACGTTCGCATGGCCAGTCTCGCGTGCAATCTGCCGTCGCGCCTGCTGCGCAACGACGATGCCGCCTTCGATGAAGTCGAGCCGATCCCGTCCGAGTGGTGGCAGTTCTGGGGCATCGAGTCGCGCTACGTGATCGATCCGCACGCGGGCGAATCCGAGTTCGCGATGGCCGAGCGCACCGCGCGCCAGGCGCTCGCGCGCGCGGGCGTCGACGCGGCCGAACTCGATCTCGTGCTGTTCAACATCACGTCGCCGTTCGTCACCGCCGCCGACGGCGCGAGGCGTTTCGCGCCGCGGCTGTCGCGCGCGCTGCGCGATCGGCTCGGCGCGAAACGCGCGCTCGATGCCGACGTCGAAATGGAATGCGCGAGCTTCGTGCTGCAAATGCAGCTCGCGACGAACCTGATCAAGCAGGGGCGCGTGAAGCGCGCGCTCGTGTGCTCGTCCGAGCGGATGTCGGCGGTCGTCGATTACGCGAGCAAATCGTCGACGACGTTCGGCGACGGCGCGGCGGCGGCCGTGCTCGTCGCCGACGCGCACGATCCGCACGGCGCCGACTGGCTGAACGCCGTCTACCGCAGCGACGCGACGCACTACGCTCTCGCGACGATGCAATGGCGCTACCCGAAGCCCGCAGCGGATCGCGACGACGCCGAGCGCCAGGCCGAGCGCTTCGGCGCGTATTTCACGCTGAAGCCCGAGGCGCAGGAGCAGATCGCGCGCTTCATGCCCGAGGCGATTCCCGACATCGTCGAGCGTCTGCTGCGCAAGACCGGCTTGCGCACGGACGATATCGACGCGATGGTGTTCCATCAGCCGTCGGAGATTCTCGTGCGCGCGTGGGCGCAGCGCCTCGGCCTCGCGCCGGATCAATACGTGATTCGCCTGGCCGATTGCGCGTGCCTCGTGTCGGCCGCGGTGCCGCTCGCGCTTTACGAATCGATTCGCCGCGGCGTCGTGAAGCCGGGCTCGCAAGTGGTGATCGCGGGCGCGGGCGCCGGCTGGGGCTTCGGCGCGCAGCTATGGCGCTGGGGCGAGACGGCCGTGACCGACGCGGGCTCGACGCTCGATGCGACGGAGCGCGAACATGCGGCATAACCTGGAGATCGCCGGGCTCGGCCACGCGCTGCCGGAGCGGATCGTCGGCAACGACGAAGTCGCGCGCGTCATCGATACGAGCGACGCGTTCATCCGCACGCGCACCGGCGTGCGGCATCGCCGCTACCTCGCGCCCGGCCGGCAGCTCGCGGATCTCGCGTGCCCGGCCGCCGAGCGCGCGATGGCCGACGCGGGCGTCGCGCCCGCCGACATCGATCTGCTGATCGTCAACACGCTGTCGCCCGATCATCACGATCCGTCGCAGGCGTGCTACATGCAGCCGCGGCTCGGGCTGCGCGAGATTCCGTGCTTCGACATCCGCGCGCAATGCAGCGGCGCGCTGTACGGGCTCGAGATCGCGCGGCACTTCGTTGCGAGCGGCCTGTATCGCAACGTGCTGCTGATCTGCGCGGAAGCGCTGTCGCGGCGGATCGACACGAGCAACGCGGGCCGCAACCTGTCGATCCTGCTGAGCGACGGCGCGGCCGCGATGGTGCTGCGCGCGCAGCCCGACGCGACGCGCGGCCTCATCGATCTGTCGCTCGGCGCGGACGGCACGCAGTTCGATCTGCTGCAGACGGAAGCGCCGGGCGCGAAGCGGCCGAACTTCATCGATGCCGACGACATCGCGGCGGGCCGCCACTGCTTCCGGATGCGCGGCGCCGAGATGTTCGAGGACGCGACGCGCCGCATCGTCGGCGCGTGCCGGCAGATGCTGGACAAGCACCGGCTCGCGCTCGGCGACATCGGGCTCGTCGTGCCGCATCAGCCGAACCTGCGGATCATCGACGCGGTGGTCGAGCAACTCGGCCTGCCGCGCGAGCGCTGCATGATTTCCGTCGAGGATCTCGGCAACATGGCGAGCGCCGCGTTTCCGGTCGCGCTCGCGCTCGCGCGCGAGCAGGGGCGGATGCCGGCCGGCCAACTGAACCTGCTCGTGACCTACGGCGCGGGCTCGACCTGGGCGTGCGCGCTCTATCGGAGCTGAAGGAGCCGAACGACATGCAGCACAGCACTCCAGGCTGGATCGACTCGCAGCTCGCCATCGTCGGCACCGAGGACGTGCCGCTGTACGTGGTCGTCAACGACGAAGCCGCGACGCTCGTCGAAGGCGGGCTGAGCGGCATGACCGAGCTCGTGTGGCGGCAGCTTCACGCCCTGCTGAGCGACTACGGCGGCATCCGGCATCTGCGCTACTGGCTGATCACGCATTCGCACTACGACCATTGCAGCCTGCTCGGCACGCTCGCGCCGCGCATGCCGTGGCTGCACATCGTCGGCTCGCCCGATACGGCCGACGCGCTGCAGAGCCCGTCCGCGTGCCGAACGATCAGGATGCTCGACGCTCAGGCGTCCGTCGCGTGGGAGCCGGTCGCCGAGGCCGAGCTCGCCGACCTGTCGGACATTCCGCTGTATCCGCTCAATCCGGGCAGGGCGCTCGACATCGGCGAAGGGATGCGGATGCGCGCGATCGCGCTGCCGGGCCACAGCGCATGCCTGCTCGGCTATCACTGCCCGCAGCTCGATCTGCTGTTCGTGTCGGACGCCCTCGGCGAATACCACGCGCCGACGCAATGGCTGCCGCTCGTGTTCCAGGATCTGCCCGCCTACCGGCGGTCGCTCGACGCGATCGAGCAGCAGCACGCGTCGCGGATCGCGCTCGGCCATTACGGCGTCGTCGGCGGCGGCGTCGCGCGGCACGCGGTCCGGCATGCGCGCGACGGTCTTGCCGCGCGCAGCGACGAAGCGCGCGCCGCGCGCGGCGACACGAATGCGACGCGCGCGCTCGCGCGGCAATGGACCGAGCGCTACGCGGCGCGCAGCGCGAAAGTGGTGCCGCGCGCGCTGCATCTGAAGAGCATGGAGCGAATGATCGACCTGTTCCAGCGCGCCGCGTAGGCGCGCGCGCCGGCGCGGGCGACGCCCGCGCCGAACGCCCCACCGGCCGGCTCACGTCGGATCGTCGGCGCCGGCCGCCGAACGCAACCACCACGACCGTGGGTTTCATTTCCTGTCGGATGACGCCATGACCACCACCAATCTGCCGAAGACGATCAACGAGCTGCTGCGCGCGCGCGCGGCGACGAGAGGCGAGAAAGTCGCGTATCTGTTCCTGAGCGGTCAGCCCGACGACGAGCAGCAGCAATCGATCACGTTCGCGGAACTCGATCTGGCCGCACGCCGCGTCGCGCTGCTGCTGCAACGGCAGTCGGTCGGCGTCGGCGAGCGCGTGCTGCTGCTGTGCCGGCCGGGGCTCGACTACGTCGCGGGCTTCCTCGGCTGCCTGTACGCGGGCGCGGTCGCCGTGCCCGCGTATCCGCCGCGCAACCGGCAGCACGCGAGCCGCATCGTCGGCATCGTCGAGAGCGCGGGCGCGAAGGCGATCCTGTCCACCGGCGACGATTTCACGCGCTGCGCGAAGCTGCTGGAGGATACGGCGGCGTCGCACGTCGCGCTGCTCGACCTCGACGCCGCGAAGCCGCTCGACGCGACGCTCGAGCCGGCCGACGTCGCGCCTTCGCACGTCGCGTTCCTGCAGTACACGTCGGGCACGACCGGCAAGCCGAAGGGCGTGATGGTCACGCACGGCAACCTGATCCACAACCTTTCGCTGATCGGCGAATGGATGGGGTATCACGACGAGAGCACGATGGTCAGTTGGCTGCCGCCGTATCACGACATGGGGTTGATCGGCGGGGTCCTGACGTCGCTGTTCGGCGGTTTTCGCTGCGTGCTGATGGCGCCGGAGCGCTTCATCCAGCATCCGTTCCTGTGGTTGCGCGCGATCAGCGACCATCGCGCGGACGTGACGGGCGCGCCCGACTTCGCCTACCGGATGTGCAGCCGCCGCGTGCCCGATGAAGCGCTCGCGACGCTTGACCTGAGCTGCCTGAAGACCGCGTACAGCGGCGCGGAATCGGTCCGCTACGGCACGCTCGCGGAGTTCGCGCAGCGCTTCGCGCCGACGGGCTTCGATCCGGAGCGCTTCAAGCCGTGCTACGGCCTCGCCGAATGCACGCTGCTCGTCGCGGGGCGCAGCGCGCCGCGGCCGCTTCGCACGGTGTGCGTCGACCAGGCGGCGCTGCAGCAGCAGAAGGTCGCGATCCGGCGCGAGTTCGAGGGCCTCGCGCCGCAGATGGACGAGCGCGACGGCGAGCGCGTGCTCGTCAGCGTCGGCGTGCCGATCGGCGGGCAGCGGGTCGTCGTGCGCGATCTGAATACGAACGAGCGCTGCGCGGACGACGAAATCGGCGAGATCTGCGTCGCGGGCGCGAGCGTCGCGCCCGGCTACTGGCAGCAGTACGAACAGACGCTCGCGGCGTTCCAGCGCGGCATCGGCGGCGAGGCCGGGCAGGATTTCGCCGCCACGGGCGACCTTGGCTTCCATCATCGCGGCGATCTGTACGTCACCGGCCGCCTGAAGGACATGATCATCATCGCCGGGCGCAACTACTACTCGGAAGACATCGAGTACGCGGTGATCGGCAGCCGGCCCGAGCTGGTGCCGAACGGCTGCGCGGCGTTCACGGTCGACGCGGGCGACGAGGAGCGGCTCGTCGTCGTCGCGGAGATCGAGCGCACGCATCGCAAGGGCGATCTCGACGCGCTGCTCAAGGGCATGCGCGAGGCGATCTGGCTGCGCCACGACATCAGCCCGGGCGCGGTGCTGCTGGTGTCGCCCGGCAGCGTGCCGAAGACATCGAGCGGCAAGGTGCGGCGCAGCGAATGCCGCAAGCGGTTGCGCGACGGCGAGCTGACGGTGCTCGCGCGCTGGGACGCGGACGACTGCGTGGCCGAAGCCACGCAGGGCGGCGGCGCCGCCGCGTCCGCGTCGTCGGCTTCGCCGGCCGCGCAGGCGCCTTGCGCCGCGCCGGCCGCGCAAGCCCATGCAACCGATGCGGCCGCCGCGGGCAGCGCCGCCTCGCCGAACGCCGCGAAGGTCGAGCAGCTCAAGGACTGGCTGCGCCACTACGCGCGCACGCGAATCGATTCGCGAACCATCGACGAGCGCCGGACCATTCCGCCGCACATCGTGCTCGACTTCGGCAACGCGGGGCTCCTCGGCATGCAGATCGACCGCGGATACGGCGGCCTCGGTCTCACGCATCGCGAGATGCTGGCGCTGGTGTCGCAACTGGCGACGATCGACACGACGCTCGCATTCTTCGTGGGCCTGAACAATACGCTCGGCATCCGGCCGATCATGCTGGACGCGCAGCCCGCGCTGCGCGACGAGCTGCTGCCGCTGCTCGCGACGGGGCGCACGCTCGCCGCGTTCGCGCTGACCGAGCCGGATGCGGGCTCGAACGCGCGCGCGATCGTGTCGACCGCGCAGCGCATCGACGGCGATCACTGGCTCGTCAGCGGCCGCAAGAGCTGGAGCGGATCGTCGGCGTGGGCGGGGGTGATCAACGTGTTCGCGAAGCAGGCGGACGGCGCCGGCATGGTCGGGCTCGCGGTCCGGCAGGGCACGCCCGGCCTGCGGATCGGCGCGGAAGACCTGACGATGGGCGTGCGCGGGATGATCCAGAACACGCTCCACCTCGATCGCGCGCGCGTGAGCGACGCGTGCCGGCTCGGCGCGCCCGGGCAGGGGATGGCGGTCGCGCAGCAGACGATGAACTTCGCGCGCCTCGGCATCGGCGCGGTCTGCGTCGGCGCGATGAAGCGCTGCGCGCAGTTGATGCATCGCTATGCGGCGCGCCGCCGGATCGGCACCGGCCTGCTGCTCGACCATCCGCTCGCCCGTCAGCGTCTTGGCGACCTGCGGCATCGGATCGACGGACTGAGCGCGCTGATCGAGCAACTGGCGGCCGATTTCGACGCGGGGCGCGACGCGCCCGAAGACGGCCTGCTGATCGCGAAGATTCTCGGCTCGGAGTGCCTGTCGCAAACGTCCGACGAACTGATGCAGATGCTGGGCGGGCGCGGCTACATCGAAACGAATGTCGCGCCGCAGATCTTCCGCGATGCGCGGCTGCCGCGCATCTTCGAGGGGCCGACCGAGACGCTGCTCGCGCATCTGGGCAGCCGTCTGCTGAACGGCGGCGACGATCTGCTCGGCTATCTGGGCGAGCGCACGGGCGCGGGCGCGCTGGCCGCCGAGCTGCGCGGGCTCGGCGAGCAACTGCTCGAAGAGGGGCTCGCGAACGCGGAAGCGCTCGGCGGGGCCGCGCACGCGACGAACTGGGTCAACTACTGGCTCGGCAGCGTCGCGCAATGGGCGCTGCTGCTGGCCGCCGTCGAGCAGGCCGCGAAGCGGCGCGGCGCCGACGGCGCGACGCTCGATTGGGCGCAGAGCCAATACGAGCTCGCGGTCGAGGCGGCGCAGCGCCAGGTGGGCCGCCGGCGCATGCTGTCGAGCGCCGCGCAGCTCGCCGAGTGGGCGCAGCGCGACGAGCGCGAGATCGGTCCGATCGAGCAGACGGTGCCGGGCGCGACGCAACGGATCGATCCGCTGCTGCGCGCCGACTACGACACGCGTGCGGAGCCCGCCGGCATCGGCGCGGCGCTCGCCGTCGACGAGCCGCCGCCGGCCGCCGACGTCTCGCCCGAGCCTGCGTCCGCGTCGGCCGGGCAGGCCGCCCCCGGGCTGAAGCGCGAGGTCGAGCGCTGGCTGCTGACGTGGCTCGGCGAGCGTCTGCGCAATCGCCGGATCGCGCTGACGGCCGAGACGACCTTCGCCGACATCGGCCTCGATTCGATCCTCGCGGTCGAGCTGACGATGGCGTTCGGCGACGCGTTTCGCACGACCGTCGATGCGTCCGCCGTCTGGGATCACGCGTCGATCGACGCATTGGCGACGCATCTCGCCGCCCGAATGGGCCAGCACGCGCCCGCGCAAGCGGACGCGGCTTCGTCCGCCATTTCTTCTTCCTTGTGAGGCGCATCCGATCATGCAGTCGCTTTGTGAACTTGCCACGTCTGCCGGCACCCTGACCGCGCAGCTCGAAAACTACCTCCGCTCGCATGCCGACGACAGTTGCAAGCTGCTCGGCGTGCCGCTCGGCACGCCGCTGCGCGTCGAGATCGCCGACGCCGGCGCGCCGATCGAAACCCGCCGCGGCGACCGCGAGGCGACGCTGCGCATCGGCAGCGACGACGCGCAGCGCGTGATGGCCTACACGCGCAGTTGCAACTGGGCGAACGGCATCGTGCTCGTGCCGACGCTCACGCGCCTCGTGCTCGCGGGCGCGTTCGACGGCCTGAAGGCCGGCGAGCCGCGCGCGATGCGCGCGTTCGCGGCCACGCGCAAGGCCGATCCGACGCGCAACCTCGGGCTGCTGTGGGGCGCGCTGAACCTGCTCGGCCTCGCCGGCTGGGTGACGCTCGGCAGCGGCGATGAGCACGCCGGCTATGCGTTGACGCCCGCCGGCGCGCGC
The DNA here is from genome assembly GCF_001513745.1 of Burkholderia humptydooensis. Lineage (NCBI taxonomy): Bacteria > Pseudomonadati > Pseudomonadota > Betaproteobacteria > Burkholderiales > Burkholderiaceae > Burkholderia > Burkholderia humptydooensis. The sequence continues at coordinate 550,807 of NZ_CP013382.1, forward strand.
GTCGTCGAGTGCGTGAACGCGCAGCGGCCGCTTTTCACGCGCCTGGCCGATGCGGCTTCGCTGCTGCAGCATCTGCATGCGCTGTGTCATCGCCGGCGCGAGCACGCCGGCCAGAGCGCGGAATACGCGGCGCTCGTGCGAGTCTGCATCGACGGATGGCCGTTGCCGGAAGCGCGCGACGATCTCGAACGGCACGCCGACGCGCAACTGCGCACCGCGATGGACGGGCTGTTGCTCGGCCCGACGTGGGTCGCGCTCGACATGCCGGTGTTCGAGAAGCAGGGCGCGCAGCAGGGCAAGGTCGCGGCGAGCTTCTTCGAGGCGTTCGACGCGCGGCGCGACGGCGTCGCGATCGGCGACGCGTGGCCGCACGCGGACCGCGTCGCGCTGGACGCCGCATGGGCGCTGCTGCGCCACGCGGGCGTGGCCGACATCGAGGCCGACGGCGCGCGCGTGCGGCTCAACGAGGCGGGACGCATCCATCGGCCGATCGCCGCGCCGTATGCGGGGCTCGCCGCATCGTACCTGCGCTCGTATGCGCTGCTCGACGAATTGCTGTTCGGCGACCCCGATCCGCTCGACGTCGATCGCGACGGGCACATCGATCGCGTGATGAACGTGTATGCGTCGAGCGGCGCGGGCTCGGGCCCGGCGTCGAAGGAGATCACGGCGAAGATCATCCGGCGCCTGTTCGACGAGACGCCGCTCGATCAGCAGCCGGCCGGCATTTCCGACATGGGCTGCGGCGACGGCAGCGCGCTCAGGCGGCTCGCGCAGTACGTGATCGAATCGACGCGGCGCGGCCGGCATCTCGCCGACTATCCGCTCATCGTGATCGGCGCGGACTACAACGAATCGGCGCGCAGCCGCGCGGCGGATACGCTCGCCGCGCTGAGCGGCGTGCCGGGCGTGCACGTGCGCGTGATCGACGCCGACATTTCGCAGCCCGATCGTTACGACGAAGCGGTGGCCGCGAGCGGCCTGACCGTGAAGGGCCCGGACGGCAGTCATCGTGCGGCGCGCCTGAGCGATCTGCTGCACACGTTCATGTTCCTCGTGCACAACCGCCGCCTCGGCGTGCGCCGCGGCGATGCCGCCGATGCGGTTCTCGAGCGCCATTTGCGGCAGGTCGATCGCGCGCATCTGCGCAGCGTCGCCGAACGTTACTATCCGGGACAACTGACGGTTTCGGACGATGCGTCGCTGCCGGTTCCGCTCGACGCGATCAGGCGCGCGTTCCGCGTCGCGTACAGCGATGCCGAAGGGCTTGTGCCCGGCTACGTCGCGGCCGCCGACCTGATCGACTTCGTCGCGCGCTGGAAGCCGCACGCGAAGCACGGCTTCCTCGTCGTCGAAGGGCATAGCCCGTGGGCCGCGAGCCTGCTCGACGACGCGGCGGCCGAGCCGGGCCGCTGGACGCGGACCGAGCAGTTGCCGTCGGTGTTCAACTGGGGGATGCATTTCCTGTCGCGGCAGTTCATGGCGCCGTTCGACGAGTTCATGCTCGCGATGTGCCTCGCGGGGTTGAGCCCGCGCGACGCGATCCACGGACGCATCCACCCCGAGGGCTTCCCCGGCCCGGATCTGCTGAACGAATACCGGTTCTTCAGCATCGCCGATTATGTCGCCTACGACGCTGCGCATGCGTGATGCCGTCCGCCCGCCGGCCCCGGCGGGCGCGCGGCGCGCTTGAGCGGCGCGCGCCCGCGCGACATCTGGACTTCGTACTCGACATCGGTTCGGGCGTCATCTCCCCGCACGGCTCGCCGATCCCGCTTCCGCACCGATGCAATGCCGTATAGTGCGGCTGGCGCGGCGGCGGCGTTCGCCGCGCGTCGATCGTGACAATCGAGCCAGTTCGCAAGCGAACCGGTTCGTCAAAATCCACAAGGGAGGGGAAGCATGACCGTGTCGCAAACTTGCCTGCTGATCACCGCATTGATGCCGTTCGTCTGGACGATGTGCGCGAAGTCGGGCAGCCGGTACGACAACCGCGAGCCGCGCCGCTATCTCGCGCAGCTCGAAGGCTGGCGAGCGCGCGCGTTCGGCGCGCATCAGAATTCGTGGGAGGCGCTTGCGCTGTTCACCGCGGCGCTCGTCGTCGCGTGGCACAACGGCGCGAACGTGCAGCGCGTCGATCAGCTCGCGATCGTCTTCGCCGCATCGCGCGCGCTGTATGGCGTGCTCTATCTGCTGAACTGGGCGACGCTGCGCTCGCTCATGTGGACGGTCGGCCTCGTTTGCGTGGTCTGGCTGTTCTTCGCCGCGCCGTGAGCACGCGCCCCGTGCCCGACGCCGCGTCGGCGTGCCTTGGTTGCAACCCGTTCATGCGGTTGCGCGCACTTCCAGATGCCGGGTCGGCGCTTCACCGAGAACGCGACGGAACGCGGACGGGAACGCGCTAGGGCTTGCGTAGCCGCGATCCAGCGCGACGCGGGTCACGGCCTGTCCTTCGCTCAGGCGCTCGATGGCCGCGAGCAGGCAGACCTGCTCGCGCCACTCGGCGAAACTCTCGCCGGTCTGCATGCGGAAAAGGCGGGTCATGGTTCGCCGGCTCATGCCGGCTTCGGCCGCCATCGCGTCGAGCCCGATCGCAATCGAAGGCGCATCGAACAAGCGCCGGCACGCGCGAGCGAGACGAGGATCGATCGGCAGTGGCGCGTGAAGCGACAGACGCCGCATCGACGCCATTTCCGCGACGAGCAGGGCCATCAGTTTGCCGTCGCGTCCGCCGATGTCGTACATCGCCGGCACGTCGACGGCCTCGTCGAGCAACTGCTTCAGGAGCGACGAAAGCGACGAAACGCCGTACACGCAGCAGCGATCGGGCATGCGCGCCGCATCGGCTGCGTTCGGCGACACGAACGCATTGAGCATCGTGACGGGCCCCCTCATCGTCATTTCCGCGCCGCTTTTCCGCGGAACCGGTGAAGAATCAAAAAAAATGCCCTCGCCACGATGCTCTTCACATCGCGACGAGGGCCAACGGTAGACGATTGAAAGGTTTTGAGGCGGATCAGGCGGCGATCATCTCGGCGCTCGCCGAGGCTTCGGCATCCGCCGCCTGCGCCGCATCCGCTTCGCTTCGAATCAGATAGTCGAACGCGCCGAGCGATGCCTTCGCGCCTTCGCCGACCGCGATCACGATCTGCTTGTACGGCACGGTCGTCACGTCGCCGGCGGCGAACACGCCGGGCACCGACGTCGCGCCGCGCGCGTCGACGACGATCTCGCCGTGCTTCGACAGCTCGACCGTTCCCTTCAGCCATTCGGCGTTCGGCACGAGGCCGATCTGCACGAACACGCCTTCGAGCGCGATGCGCTTCGCTTCGCCGGTGCGCATGTCCTCGTAGACGAGCCCGTTCAGCCGCGCGCCGTCGCCCGTGAGTTCGGTCGTGCGGGCACGCGTGAGCACCGTCACGTTCGCGAGGCTGTGCAGCTTGCGCTGCAGCACGTCGTCCGCGCGCAGTTGCGCGCCGTATTCGATCAGCGTCACTTCGCTCACGATGCCGGCGAGATCGATCGCGGCCTCGACGCCCGAATTGCCGCCGCCGACCACCGCGACGCGCTTGCCCTTGAAAAGCGGGCCGTCGCAATGCGGGCAGTACGCGACGCCGCGGTTGCGATACTCGCGCTCGCCGGGCACGCCGATTTCGCGCCAGCGCGCGCCTGTGGCGAGCACGACGGCTTTCGCCTTCAGCACCGCGCCGCTCGCGAGGCGGATTTCGTGGATGCGGCCCGGCACGAGCCGGTCGGCGCGCTGCACGTCGATCACGTCGACTTCGTATTGCTTCACGTGCTGCTCGAGCGCGGTCGCAAACTTCGGCCCTTCGGTTTCCTTGACCGACACGAAGTTCTCGATCGCCATCGTGTCGAGCACTTGCCCGCCGAAGCGCTCGGCGACGACGCCCGTCGAGATGCCCTTGCGCGCCGCGTAGATCGCGGCCGCCGCGCCGGCGGGGCCGCCGCCGACGATCAGCATGTCGAACACGGGCTTTTCCGCGAGCGCCTGCGCCGCGCGCCGGCTCGCGCCGCGGTCGAGCTTCGCGAGGATTTCCTTCACGCTGCTGCGGCCCTGGCCGAACGTCTCGCCGTTCAGGAAGATCGTCGGCACGGCCATGATCCGGCGCGCCTCGACTTCGTCCTGGAACAGCGCGCCGTCGATCATCACGTGGCGGATGCGCGGGTTGACGAGCGCCATCACGTTGAGCGCCTGCACGACTTCCGGGCAGTTCTGGCAGGTGAGCGAGATGTACGTCTCGAACGCGTAATCGCCGTCGAGCGCGCGGATCTGCTCGATCGTCGCGTCGTCGAGCTTGATCGGATGGCCGCCCGTCTGCAGCAGCGCGAGCACGAGCGACGTGAACTCATGGCCCATCGGCATCCCGGCGAAGCGGATGCCCGCGGCCTTGCCCGGCTCGCCGACCGAGAACGACGGCGTGCGCTCCGCCCCGTCGCGGCGCTCGACGATCGAGACTTGCGGCGAAAGCGACGCGATCTCGTCGAGCAGCGCGCGCAGCTCGCGCGACTGGCCGCCGTCGTCGAGCGATGCGACGAGCTCGACGGGACGCGTGATCCGTTCGAGGTACGATTTCAACTGAGTCTTGAGATTGGCGTCCAGCATGACGATTCGGATTCCGTAGCGAAAGAGGGGCTTGCTCGCCGTATGCGGGCGAGGCGGCGATGGGGCGGGCGGTGCCGGGAGCGCGCCGCGAAAAACGCGGCGGCGCATGGCGCGCACGGCGGCGATGCCGCCGTGCGGCTTCAGATCTTGCCGATCAGATCGAGCGACGGCGTGAGCGTGTCGGCGCCCGGCGTCCACTTCGCGGGGCAGACTTCGCCCGGATGCGCGGCGATGTATTGCGCGGCCTGGACTTTGCGCAGCAGCTCGCCCGCGTCGCGGCCGATGCCGTTGTCGTGGATCTCGCACAGCTTGATCTCGCCTTCCGGGTTGATCACGAACGTGCCGCGCAGCGCGAGGCCTTCCTCTTCGATCAGCACGTCGAAGTTGCGCGAGATCGCGAGCGTCGGATCGCCGATCATCGGATACTGGATCTTCGAGATCGTGTCCGACGTATCGTGCCACGCCTTGTGCGTGAAGTGCGTGTCGGTCGACACCGCGTAGATTTCGACGCCGAGCTTCTGGAATTCGGCGTAGCGGTCGGCCAGATCGCCGAGCTCGGTCGGGCACACGAACGTGAAGTCGGCGGGGTAGAACACGACGACGGACCACTTGCCCTTCAGGGTCTCGTCGCTGACCTGCACGAAGTCGCCGTTGTGGTATGCGGTGGCCTTGAACGGTTTGATCTGGCTGTTGATGATCGGCATTTGCGCTTCCTCTTGAATCGGTGTGTGATCAGGAAGCGCCAGTATGGCGATGGGGGCCGGTTCTGTGAAATTGCATGTTTCAATGGACGGAATCGGTATTGCCTATCTCGCCGCCCAGCCGGGCCGCGGGCGAAAATTTTTCCTCTATTGAGCGCTGCTGCGCTCCACCGAAATCCACTGGAATTTGGGGGCAATCCTAGAGCTAGCCTCAGGCAACAGCCGGTCGGACTTCGGCGCGGTAGTGGGCGCGGGCCGTCAGTTCTAAGGGAAGCCGCGCCGTCGAGGTGGCTTGGCCAGAGCGGGTTTTCGTGCCGTGAGCGACGCGCCCGCACAGGGCGTGTCGCTTCGAGTCTTCTTGGCCGGAGCGCTGGAGCCTTTGGGCGAGATGCCACGACCACCGCACCTCCCGGCGTGACGGCGCGCCGACGGCCAGATCAGGCTTCGTCGAGCACCCACTTTATGAGACCGTGTCGTCCCTTGAAGCCAAGTTTTGCCGCAGCGCGTTTGATGTAAGTCTCGACAGTGCTGCTTTTCACCCCGAGTTCAGTTGCCATTTCGCGAAACGTGTTGCCGGTCAGCAAGCCAACACACACTTCGATCTCGCGATCGGACAGCATAATGGCCGCATCCTTGAGCCTATGCTCGAACCCCTGACGCACGGACTCGACGCCGGTCGAGCACACCGTATGGCCCGGAATTTTCGCTGGACGGTCCGACATCGCACATCGTCGATGCGACGAGTGCATCTCGACGAGCGGCATGAGCGTTTCGGCGTAGCTTTTCAAAAGCGACATTTCCTGAATGGTAAAGTCGCGCGCTTGCGGGGAGCGGCACAACGAAATCACATAGCGGCGGTTCGTCTTGCATGACACCAGGTGGCACTGGAATCCTCGGTCGTGATAGGGCGAGGATGTCAACCCGAACTCGTCTTGGTTCGGTCGGAGCACGTTCATGTGGATCAACTGCGTATCGCGCGCAGCCAGTACTTTCTTCGACAGCGGATGCTCAACCGACTTTTTTTCCAGATCGACATTCAGAATGTCGGCCCATAGGTCTTGATGTTGTGACGTGAATGCCCCCAACAGATGCACGTCGACAACTTCCCTTTTCATGTCATTGATGGACCATGCAGTAATCTTGGTGGCTTCTACGTTCATAGATGCGACAAACAACGAATGTAGATCAGTGGCAAAGCGCTCGGCGCCAATGCTGGATATGACTTTTCCCAGCTTGCAAAAGATGTCGACCAATCCCGTTTCCTCCATCTGCCAGTTTGTTCACGATAGCGCGCTTCGCTACTCGTTTTTCCTCAGTTCCTCTGGCCGCGATGGTGCGTCCGCCGGTCGATGACCGCTGCACGCGTACCGCTCCGACCGAAACCACCCGCCGCGAGTTCGTCGTTCTCGTCGTGGCGCAATATGACGAGGCATCGGTAACGCGCAGCGCCCTGACTGCGCCAGGCCAATGGACCCAAGTGCTGCTGCGATACGCCGCGCGACAGCATATGGCGCCGATCCTGCGCAATTGAGCATCGATGCCGCGACAACCAATCCGTTGCCGAAACGAGGTTCGGCACACAATCTGCGCACGATGCAAAGACGAAAGTGAGCGCGGCCGCGACAACAGCAATGCGCGAGCTGTTCCCGGACGCATCAGCAGGCTATGCCGTCGCAACGCGTCTGCGACCACGGAAATGACGAGCGTCGCTCGCTGTCATTCATGCCTATCCGCAATACTCCAGAAAACGCTTTGTGTGCTTCCGGCGTTGTTCGGCCCGTGGCCGGGCATACGCAAGCGGCATGTCGTTCAATGTGTCGATCGAGGTGAACGCGGGCAAATGCTCGGCCGTGGCCCGCATACTACGGCTCCGGTTAGACAGCGAATATTGAATGCACAAGGGGAAGGCATCCGAAATGCGATATTTTTCTCGGTCGTGCTCATTTTTCATAAATCACGCTGTTCCATCTCGCGTTTCCGCAAAATTTAGCTCACAAGGGTGCAGCATTTGTATGCGACTAACGGGTCGTATTTTCGCCATTGATCAGCCGGACGCGTATGTTGAATATTTGCAGGCGACATTCGAGAGGAGTACCGGAAAGTACTCGGTCTCTACGCCGAATTTCATAACGCCAGGCTGCCTATTCCTCTCCTCTCGAAAGGGGGGGTAACATCCACATTCCTTCGTATCGGGAATCAATGAATTGAATTTCTCGAGATATCAGGCGTGCCGCGGGCTATCGATTGGACGATATAAAAATGACAGAAATTTCATGACATTTTTGTCATTTTTATAAAAAGCATGGAAAGTATACATTTTCACATCTAGTCATATCAGGTTGTGAAATTTGTATCTCATTGTTCAGGGGATGTAAAGCAAATTTGCATGTATTTTTTGTGATTTAATAAATATTTAGAATGCGATAAATTTCCATCATGTACGTAGTCGCTTAATAAGCCATGTGACGGACCGTAAATGCCGCTTCATGAGGGAACATCTGTAACGATCCGGTGACTTCCTGATCACGTCTTAATGGACGGAGGGGCGATGAGCGCGAAGATGGCGAAGACATCGGTCGATGGGCGGCGATGCGTAAAGGCGCACTGGTATTGAACATCATTCAGGGCAATGGGTAGTCGCCGAGGTCGGGCCTACGATCGGTCGTCCGCTGTAATTGAGAACTGAGCCGCGAATGCCGGGCGCGGCTTGGAGAATGCCCGGCGCACGAACCGGCAGGGCATGAAGGAGCCGTGCGAGTGCCGGATCAAGGGGGCGGGAACGTATGGCGAAGCGGTGGTTGTACGGCGTTGCGCGAAAAAGTTCCATTCCCTGTTGGGCGAGGGCGACAAGTGATCGAGGCGCTGCTTGAGGCGCCGCCGTCGTTCGGCCACCGGATGTCGGCGCATCTTCCAGGGTTTAATGAGAACGCGGTGCGGCGGATTTTCCGGTTGGAGGGCCGGCAGGTTCGTCAACGGCCGCTTGGCTTTCGACCTTTCGCTCAAGCCGTCGGTCGCGGCCGCGTCGATCGAACGCTGTTCGGCGCGATATGGGGCGTGTCGGGGCCGGATGTGATGATTGGGCGCGGATCGACTGCCATATCCGGGAACGGCTCGACCGAAGCGTTCCGTCGCAGAACAAGCGCGCTCGCCCTTGTCGGCCATCGGCGGAAGCGGTTGCGTCGCGATCGCGGGCAGCGGTCGACTGTGCGCCGTTGGCGGCACCCTCGGGGTGCGCGTGAACGGGGCTGCGTTCTCCGCCGGGCGCGGGAACGACTCCGGGAATGTTTGCGACGCGACGGGCGGCCGGTTTTGACCGAGCGCCATGTCGGCACGGCCGATGGGAATGTACGGCGAATCCGAAGCCCGGCGCTGCGGCGTGATCGCAGACCCGCTGCGCGACCGGCGGGTGGGCCAACCTGCCGCATTTCCGTAACCGCTTACGAACGCGCGCCCGGAGCGGGATGTGTACTGGCCATCTCTCGTCGGCAGTGGCAAGCGAGCCTCGATCGGCATGGTGACGATCGTTGTCAGGGCGCCGCGCTCGCGGCAGCGTCCTGACGGATCATCGAACAGATGGTCGTGCGGCGGCTGTGTCCGCAAGGCGCTGCGTTTCGATTCGACGCGAGCGCCGACGATTTGCCGCTTGTTCCGGACCGAAGCTGAATGGTATGTGCGGGCATCCGCCTTGTCTGTCATGAAAATTCCGGACATTCAATGAAGAAGGTGATGATAGTCTTTTCCGTTTCATGGAATTTATGTTAATTGGCGCGAAATTATGAAATCCGAGAAATGTCCCGGTAATTAGGTGCAGACGGAGTGGGCGATCCTGCTTAATCTTGGGGGTGCGAAGCCTGAATAAGACATTGATGGCATTCGATGGAATTCGGCGAATCGATGTCCGGCGTGATCCGGTCCGCGGGTATGGATCGCTGCTCGATCGAACCGGCGTCGAGTCTGCCGGCGAGGCGCGAAAGCCATCCATGCGCGGGCCGGACGAGGATGATGAATCGCGATTCATCGCCAAGTCGAACGCATTGATGGAATTCTCGGATTTTAATTGCCGTGTTTATAGGGATTTTGTTTGTTTATTTGATTGCGTCGATTTATTTTGGATGTCGAGGCGGGATGATTCAATGATTTTCAAGAATGGAATTGTGTCAATTTTATTTCGTTATTCATGATTCGCGCTCCCCGATTTTCGATTTATCGCCCAGCCGGCGTCGCTGCGTAAGGGTGTGCCGATGACCGATCGGCTGTTACGTGTCCATTTTGCCGTTACGCCGTTTCGCCGTTCCAATTTTTTCCTCTTCCTGGACGGCGGGCGCGTCGCCTGCCGTGCCGACGCCGCTTGCCCCGCCCGTTCGTCGACGATTGTCAATCTCACGTGAAAGACTCCGCCATGGAAAATGCCGCTCCGGTCCCTTTCGACGTGCTGTTCGAGCCGGCGGATGTCGAGGCCTTCGCTCGCCTCAGCCGCGACCGCAATCCGCTGCACGTCGATCCGGACTATGGACGGCGGTCGTCGTTCGGCACCTGCATCGTGCACGGCGCGATCGGGGCGCTGGCCGCGCTCGAGCGGATCGCGCCGGCCGGGCCGGTACGCGTGACGCGCCTGTCGGCCAGCTTCCGCGGCCCGATGCTCGTCGGACGGCGCTACGGCTGCCGGATCGATTCGCACGACGAAGACAGCCACACCGTCACCTTGTGCGATGGCGCGGTGGCGCTCATGCAGATCGCCGTGTCGTGGGCGCCGGCCGACGCGCTCGCCGACGCCGTTGACGCTGTTGACACTGTTGACGCTGTTGAGGCTGTTGAGGCTGTTGACGCCGCCGAAGTCGACGACCACGACGACGATGCGTTGGCGGCCGGCATCGAGCGAATCGGCGAATACCGGCCGACGGGGCTCGGCGCGCGCTATCCGCGTGCACTGCGCGCGTTCGGTGCGGCCGTGCTCGATACGATTGCGCTGTGTAGCTTCCTGACCGGCATGAAGCTGCCCGGCCGGCGAGCGCTGTTTTCGGCGCTGCGCCTGACGTTCGGGCGTCGCGCCGCCGCCGGCGCGCTGGCCTATCGGCATGCCGTGGCGTCGTTCAATCGCGACTTCGGGCTGCTCGACACGCGCCTGGAGGTGCGCGATGCGCATGCGGCGCTCGCGCATGGCGAACTGCGTTCGTTCGTCCGCAAGTCGCTCATCGACCGTCCTGTCGCCCACTATCTCGCGGCGCGCTCCGACGTGGGCGCGACGCGTCTAGCGGGCAAGGTCGCCTTCGTGACGGGCGGCTCGCGAGGACTCGGCGCGGCGTTGGTGCGCAGCCTCGCCGCGCTCGGCTGCCGCGTCTATCTGAACTACCTCGGCAGCACCGCGCAGGCGAGCGCCGTCGTCGGCGATCTCGAGGCACACGGCCTTGCGGTTACGCTGGTGCGGGGCGACGCCGGCGATCGCGCCTGGCTCGACACGGTGGCCGCCGAGCTGCGCGCGCGGCACGCTCGCCTGGACGTGCTCGTCTGCAACGCCTGCGAACCGCCGCTGCGGATGGAGGACGAAGCGTCGTCCGCGGCGCGCCGCGACGACTATCTTGCGCGCAACCTGAGGCTCGTCGAGGCGCCGCTCGAGGCGTTCGCCGATCTGCTCGCGGCGAGCGAGGGCATCGGCGTCGCGATTTCGTCGGAGATGGTCGATACCGCGCCGGCCGGTTATGCGCACTACGTCGAACTGAAACGGCGGACCGAGGCGTGCATGCGGCGGCTCGCCGATGCGCAGCCGTCGATCCGGATGCTGATCGCGCGGCCGTCGAACCTGTTGACCGAGATGAGCAACACGCCGACGCGGATTCTCAACGCGCAGGAGCCGGATGAGGTTGCGATGCGCATCGTCAATACGTTGACGGCGGGCGGCGAGCGTCACCGCCTGCTCGCGCGCTTCACCGATGACGCGGCGCCGCGCGCGACGGCGACGCTAATGGTGAGCGCCAGCTTCACGCTCGATGCCATGCTCGGCGAATTCGATGCCTGGCTCGCCTGCCTGCCGGGCGAGCATGCGGTGCGGCAGACCGGATACAACCGAATGATGCAGGACCTGCTCAGTCCGGATAGCGCGCTCAATACCGCGGAGGGCGCGGTCAATCTGCTGTACCTGCGCGTCTCGGACTGGCTGCACGAACGCGAGGCGTGCTGGCATGACGACGGGCTGCGGCTGTCGGACGAGACGGATTTCGTGCGGCGGGTCGCAGACGATTTCGTCGCCGCGCTGCGCGGTTTCGCGCAACGCAGCCGCGCCTGGCAATTGCTGATCGTCTGCCCCGATCCGCGCCTCGACCCGGCCGATGCGCAGGGCGCCGCACTGCTCGACGCGGTGCATGCGCGGCTGCGCGCGCTGCCCGGCGAACTGCCGAACCTCGCCACCGTGTTCGCGTGCGACTACCATGCGACGCACCGGATCGACGCGACGCGCATCGACGATGCGTCGCGCAACCGCATCGCGCACATTCCCTATGTGCAGGGCTATTTCGGCTTCCTTGCGGCGCTCGCCGTTCGTATGCTGAACGCCAAGCGGCAGCCGCCCGCGAAGGTGGTGGTGCTCGATTGCGACAACACGCTGTGGCGCGGCGTGTGCGGCGAGGAGGCCGACGTTCGCCAGCTTGTGATCGACGACGAACTGCGCGCGTTCCAGCAGTCGATGAAGGCGCTGCTCGCGCGCGGCTTCATCCTGTGTCTGTGCAGCAAGAACCGGGAGGAGGACGTCTGGGACGTGTTCGACCGGCATCCCGGCATGGTGCTGACGCGCGAGGACATCGCCGCCGCGAAGATCAACTGGCTGCCGAAGTCCGAGAACCTGCGCGCGCTCGCCGAGGAGCTCGATCTCGGCATGAGCAGCTTCGTGTTCTTCGACGACAACCCGCTCGAATGCGCGGAGGTCCGCGCCGGCGCGCCCGAGGTGCTGACGGTATGCACGACGCAAGGCGGGCTCCGTCCGTCGGAATGGGCGGATCGGCTCTGGGTGTTCGACCAGTTGGCGCACACCCGCGAGGACGGCGCGCGCACGCGGATGTATCGCGAACAGTCCGAGCGCGAACGGTTCCGCAAGTCGGCCGAATCGTTCCGCGCCTTCATCGAAGGGTTGAACCTCGATGTCGCGATCGAGCCGGTCACGGCGGCGCGCGTCGATCGCGCGTCGCAGATGACGCTGCGAACGAACCAGTTCAACAACACAACGATCCGGCGCGACCGGGCCGAGATCGTCGCGATAATGCACGACGACGCATGGCGACTGCTCACGATCGACGTCGTCGACCGGTTCGGCGACTATGGCACGACGGGGCTCGTCGCGTACCGGATCGAACCGTCCTGCCTCTACGTCGATGCGTTCCTGCTCAGTTGCCGCGTGCTCGGACGCACGGTCGAGGATCGCGTGATGCAGCGGCTCGTCGCGGTCGCGCAACAGCACGGCGTCGCGCAGATACATGTCGCGTTCGCGCCGACTCGCAGAAACACGCCGTTCCGGCAGTTCCTCGACAAGCTCGCGCCGTCCGCGATCTTGGTCGACTCCGCGGCGCTCGGCGAGACGAGCCGTTACGTGTTCGAGCGCGAGGCGTTGCGCGAGACGCTCGATCGGCAGGCTTATCTCGAACACTCGCCGCGGCCCGGCGCCGACGACGCGCCCGCGGCGCCGCCTTTCGTCGTGAGTGCGGACACGCGCGCGCAGGGTGCCGACTACGTGGGCATCGCGCAGCGATTGCACGCTGCGTTCGACGCGCTTGGCCCGTCGGGCGACTCGACGTCCGACGCCGCGCCGGGCGTTGCGCGCGCGTCCGAAACGGGTGTCGTGGCGCGGCGCAGCGCAGGCTCGACGCGCATCGCGAGCGGGGCGGAGCGTGAGGCGGCGTTGTTGCGTGAAGTCAAGCTGCGTTACGCGCGCGTGCTGGCAATCGACCCCGACATGCTGTCCGAATCCGAGGAGCTCGAACGATACGGTCTCGAATCGATCGACATCGTGAACCTGACCGTCGAACTCGAGCGGCTCGTGCCGGGACTCGCGCCGACTTTCCTGTTCGAGCATCGCACGCTGCGCGACGTGGTGCGCGCGCTGATCGCCGAGTACGGCGCGGCGGCGTCCGGGCTCGCGCCGGCGCCGGCCGCGACGCTGCCGCGCCAGGCGGTGCATCCGGAGCGGCACGATGCACATGACGCGCCAGACGCGCATGAGGCGGACGAAACCCGCGACGAGATCGCGATCATCGGACTGCACGGCGTCTATCCGGGCGCGAGCGACATGCACGCGTTCTGGCAATTGCTGCAGGCGGGCGAGAGCCGTATTGCGCCGATGCCCGACGCGCGGCGGCAGTTGATCGATCGGGCGCTGCCCGGAGTCGCGGCGACGTTGCACGGCCACGTGGACCGCGCCGGCTATCTCGATGGCATCGAGCGTTTCGAGGCGGATCTGTTCGGCATCACGCCGAAGGAAGCCGAGCTGATGGACCCGCAGCAGCGCCTGTTCCTGCAGGTCGTCTGGGGGCTGCTGGAGGATGCCGGTTATACGCGGCACACGCTTGACCGCGCAACCGGCGTGTTCGTCGGCGTGCTGTCGAACGACTACGCGATGTATGCGAATCTGCATGCGCTGCGGCAACCGGAACAGTATCGCCATACCGACTACTATCAGATCGCGAACCGCGTCTCGTACCACTTCGATCTCAGCGGGCCGAGCATGTCGATCGATGCGGCCTGCGCGTCGTCCGGCACGGCGTTTCACCTGGCTTGCCGGGCGATCCGCCACGGCGACTGCGAGGCCGCGATCGTCGGCGGCGTCAACCTCATTCTGCATCCGAGCCGCCTGATCCAGTACACGCAGACCGGCATGCTTTCCGGCCGCGGCAGTTGCACGCCGTTCGGGCGCGACGCGGACGGCACGTTGCTCGGCGAGGGCGTCGGCGCGGTGCTGCTCAAGCCGCTGTCGCGCGCGCTCGCCGACGGCGACAACATCCATGCCGTCGTGAAGGCCTCATCGGTCAACAGCGGCGGCAAGACCAACGGCTTCACCGTGCCGAATCCGAATGCGCAGGCGAGCCTGATCGCGGGCGCGCTGCGCGCTGCGCGCGTGCCGGCGGCGCGGATCGCCTATGTCGAAGCGCACGGCACCGGCACGGCGCTTGGCGATCCGATCGAGGTCAGCGCGCTCGGCCGGGCGTTTCGTGAGCTCGGCGCAACGGGTGAGCGGCGCATCGGCTCCGTGAAGGCGAACGTCGGCCACGGCGAGTCGAACGCGTTCCTCGCGAGCCTGAGCAAGGTGCTGCTGCAATTCCGTCACCGCCGCTGGGTGCCGACGCCGACCTCCGCGGAGGACAACGCGGCGATCGATTTCGCCGCGGCCGGCTTCGCGGTGCAGCGCACGCTGGCCGATTGGTCCGAGACGGGGGACGAGGGGCCTGTTGCCGCCTGCATCAGCAATTTCGGCGCGGGCGGATCGAACGCGCATGTGGTGCTCCAGGCGTGGCCCGCGAGCGTCGCGCAGGGCTGCGCGGGCCGCCATCTCGTGCCGCTGTCCACGCATCGGCCGGAGTTGCTGCCGCGCCTCGCGGGCCGCTTGCGCGAGCGCTTGTTGCGCGACGCCGCGGCCGAGATCGATCTCGGCGCGCTCGCGTACACGCTGCAGGTCGGCCGTCAGCATCTCGATCATCGCGTCGTGTTCCTCGTTGACGACCGCGACACGCTGCTCGATGCGCTCGAACGGTTCCAGGGCGGCGCCGCCGCCGATGCGCGTTGGCTGTGCGGCAGCACGGCCTCGCGCAACGCGCTCGGCGACTTCCTCGACGGGCAGGCGGACATGCGCGAATTGCTGCGCAAGTGGGCGCGCGAGCACGAACACCATCGGATCGCGCAGCTGTGGCTGCACGGTTTCAGCATTCCCTGGGAGGCGCTCCACACGGCGCGCAAGCCGGCGCGGATCAGCCTGCCGACCTACCCGTTCGACGGGCGTCCGCACTGGCTCGAACCCGGCGAGGCCATGCCCGGCCTCGCCGCAGTGCCGGCCGCCATGCCCGCCGGCGACGCCGTGCTGTTCGCTCCGGTCTGGGTCCGTGCGGACCTGCCCGCCGCGCGCGAGCCGGCGCCGAGCGTCATCGCGCGCCACGTCCTGTTCTGCGGGCTCGACGCCGCTGCGCGCGAGGCGTTGCGCGCAGCGAGCCGGGCGAGCGACGCGTCGATGCATTTCCTCGCGTTGTCCGCAGGGACACGGGAGGATGCTTATGCCGATTGCGCGGCCGCGCTGTCGACCTGGCTGCGCGAACTGCTCCGCAGCGGCCTGCGCGAGCCGCTTCGCGTGCAGGTCACGGCGGCCGGAGCGCGGGACGAGGTCTGGACGGGCCTCGCGGCCTTGCTGAAATCGGCGATGCAGGAAAATCCCATGTTGTCGGCGCAATTGATCGAATTCGACGATGCGCCGGATGCGGCGGCATGGTTCGCGATACTGAACGACGAGATGCGCGAAGGCTGCGACGTGTCGGTCCGCTACCGCCCCGGGCGGCACGTGCGGGCCTGGCATCCGCTGGCGCCGCCGGCACGGCCGGCCGCGTCCACGGGCGGCGCGGGCGTCTACCTGATCACCGGCGGCTCGGGCGCGCTCGCGCTGCAATGCGCCGAATGGCTCGGCGCGCGCGATCGCGGCGCGACGATCGTCCTGCTGGCGCGTCGCGACGAGGCCGCGCTTGCCGGCTCGCCGCGCGGGCATCGTCTCGCCGCGCTGCGCGAAGCCGGGATGCGGATCGTCTATCGCAGCGTCGACGTCTGCGACGGGCCGGCGCTGGAGGACTGCATCGCGACGATCGTCGCCACGCACGGGCCGCTCCGAGGTGTACTGCATTGCGCGGGAATAGTCCGCGACACCTATCTGATCCACAAGTCCGAAGACGATTTCCGGGCCGTGCTGGCGCCGAAGGTGGCCGGCACGCTGAACCTCGACCGCGCGACGCGCGGCCAGCCGCTCGCGTTCTTCGCGCTGTTCTCGTCGATCTCGGGCGTGCTCGGCAATGCCGGCCAAGCCGACTACGCGGCGGCCAACGCGTTCATGGACGCGTTCGCGCACCGTCGCGCCGCGCGCGTGCGTGCCGGCGAGCGGGCGGGGCACAGCGTTTCGATCAACTGGCCGCTCTGGCGCGACGGCGGGATGGCGCTCGACGCCGAACTCGCGGCGCTGCTGCGCGAGCATCACGGCCTCGACGCGATCGCGAGCGAGGCCGGGATGCGCGCGCTCGATCGGGCGCTCGCCGGCGCCGCGCAACAGGTGTTCGTCGGGACGGGCGCGGGCGAGGCGGTTGCGCGCACGCTGGCGGCGTCGGCACGCCGCCAGCCGGACGCGGTCGCCGGCGCGCCGGCGACCGCAACCGCCGGTGCCGCGCCCAGCCCGGCGGCGCTGTACCCGTATCTCAAACGCGTGCTGGCGGACACGACGAAGCTCGACCCCGCGACGATCGACGAACATCGCCCGCTCGCGGACCTCGGCCTCGATTCGATCCTGCTCGCGAAGCTGAACAAGGCGTTGGCCGCCAACTTTCACCAACTGCCGAGGACGTTGTTCTACGAATACCCGACGCTCGAGGCGCTCGCCGCGTACCTGGCCGAGCAGATCCGCCTCCAGGGAATTCCGGCCGACCGCTTCGTGCCCGTGTGCGGCGAGGCGCAACCGGCCGCGCCGGCGCGCGCCGCGCATGACGCGGCGCCGGCGCCGAAGCCGGCGTCCGCGGCCGTCCACGCCCCGGGGGACGCGGCGCGCGACATGCCGATCGCGATCATCGGCATCGGCGGGCGCTATCCCAATGCGCCGTCTTTCGACGCGCTCTGGCGGAGCCTGAAGAATGCGTCGAGCGAGATCGGCGAACTGCCGGTCCGCCGCTGGCACGGCCCGCACGCCGATGCCGGGCGCGATCTCCATCCGGCGCTGCGCGGCCGCAAGGGCGCGTTCCTCGACGACTTCGCCCAGTTCGATCCGGCGTTCTTCCAGATCGCGCCCGTCGATGTCCACGCGATCGATCCGCAGGAGCGGATGGTGCTGATGTCGTGCTGGGCCGCGCTCGAAAGCAGCGGCTATACGCGCGAGCGGATCGCGGCGCGGCATGGCCGCAACGTCGCCGTCTGCGTCGGCGCGACCAAGAGCGGCTTCAATCATTTCTCGTCGGGCGCGGCGGCGCACGCGGATGTCGGCGTCGGCGCGCGCGAGGCCGTCACCTCGACCTCGTTCGCGAACATGGCGAACCGCGTTTCGTACTTCCTCGACCTGCGCGGGCCGAGCATCGCATTCGACACCATGTGCACGTCGTCGCTGACGGCGATCCATCACGCCTGCCAATACCTGCGGCAAGGCGAAGCCGAACTCGCGATCGCGGCCGGCGTGAACCTGCACCTGCATCCGAACGACTATCTCGCGCTGGAGCGCCTCGGCATGTTGAGCAACGAGGCGGACGTGAACTGCTTTTCGCTTGGCGGCAACGGCTTCATTCCCGGCGAGGCGGTGGGCGCGGTCGTGCTGAAGCGGCTCGACGCGGCGCTCGCCGACGGCGACCGGATCGACGCGGTCATCACCGCGACGGGCCTCAGCCACAGCGGGCACACGCATGGCTATACCGCGCCGAGCCTCGCGCAGCAGGAAACGTTGATTCGCCGTGTCATCGCGCGCGCCGGCCGGCGTGTCGACGACGTCGCCTACGTCGAATCGGCCGCGAACGGTTCCAGCATGGGCGACGCGATCGAATGGGGCGCGCTGAAGAACGTGTTCCGCACGCGCGCGCAGCCGTGCGCGATCGGCTCGGTCAAGCCGAACCTCGGCCATCCGGAGGCGGCAGCCGGCATGGCGCAACTGAGCAAGGTCGTCGCGCAGTTGCGGCATCGCGCGCTCGCGCCGACCCTGGTCGACCCGGCGCGGCTCGACCATGCGTTGCTGGCCGACAGCGGGCTGCGGCTCGTGACGGCGTACGAGCCGTGGCCGGAGCAAGGCGATGCGTCGGCCTGCCTGATCACGGCCGCCGGCGCCGGCGGCACCTACGCCGCGATGGTGGTCGAGCGGGCGCCGGCGATCGGCGCACCGCCGGCCGCACGTGCCGCCGTCGTCGCGATCGCGCTGTCCGCGCGGTCCGGGGATGCGCTGCGGCGCATGGCCGCCGAGCTGCACGACCACCTCGCCGCCTATCCCGAACTGCGCATTGAGGACGTGGCCCGGACGCTGCACATGGGCCGCGAGGCGATGACGGTGCGAGCCGGCTGCCTCGTCGAGAGCCGCCGCGAACTGATGGGCTGGCTGCGCGAGTTCGCCTCGGGCGAGCCGCCGGCCCCGGCCCGCACCGCTGCGCCGCAAGCGCCGGCAAGCGCGGCGGCGCCGTTGCGCGCCCGGCTCGACGAGGCACTGCAGGCCTGGCTGGCCGCGCGCGATGTCGACTGGCCGGCCGCCTACGGCGATACGTGGGCGACGATGCGCGTCGCGCCGCTCGCGCTGCCCGCCTATCCGTTCGATACGCGCGAGTTCTGGCGCGAGACGCCGCGCGCGCGCCGCGCCGGCGAGCGCACGGCCGCCGGCATCGAGGCCGCCTCGACCCCGGCGGACACGGCCGCGCCGCCGCCCGTCGCACTGTCCGCGCCCGGCTGCGCGGCGCCGGACGAGACGGTGGCCGAGGTGAAGGACGCGATCCGCGCGCTGCTGCATGTCGAACCGACCGAGGCGATCGACGACGCGACGTTCTTCGAGCTCGGCATCGACTCGATCCGGATGGTGTCGTTCGTGAACGAGATCGCCGCTCGCTTGGCGCTTCCGCTCGAAGAAACGGTGCTGTTCGATTGCCCGACCGTGGCGCAATTTTGCGTACACGTCACGCGTCTGCGCGCGTCGAATAGGCCCGACGGTCGCGCCGCCGCATCCGCCGCGCCGCCCGGAACCGGCGTTGCCGCGCCTGCCACGCCTCGCGCGCTTGCCGCCGCGCCAGCCGCGCGCGCGGATCGCGCGAGCATTGCGGCGGCTTCGCACGATGACGACGGCGCGGTCCTGCTGCAGTTGAAGGCCGCCGTCAGGGCGATCCTGGACTATCCCGATTCGGAACGGTTCGACGACGGCGCGACCTTCTTCGAGCTCGGCGTCGATTCGATCCGGATGGTCGGCTTCGTCGCGGCGCTTTCCGCGCGGCTCGGCCTCGAACTCGAGGAAACGGTGCTGTTCGATCATCCGACGCTCGCCGCGCTGGCCGGCCACGTCGCGGCGCAGCGGCGCTCGCGCGTCGGGGTGCCGGGCATGGCGGCGGCCGTCACGGTCGAGATGCCCGCCGATGCGGTTGCCGCCCCGGCGGCCGGGCGGCAGCCGCCGCCGCTTGATCACGCCGCGCTGCTGGACAACCTGCGCCGCCACGGCCGCACCTACGAGGAAATGGTGCCGCTCCAGACCGAAGGCGATGGCCCGCTGCTGTTCTGCCTGCATCCGGCATCGGGCGACGTCGCGATGTTCGGCAAGCTCGCCGCGGCCGTCGGCACGCGCTGCCGCATGGTCGGCATCAAGGCGCGCGGCTTCCTGACCAAGCAGCCGGCCTGCGCCGACGCGTATGAGATGGCGCGCCACCACGCCGAGATCATCCAGGCGGTCGATCCGGCCGGGCCGTATCACGTGATGGGCGCTTCGATGGGCGGCGTGGTCGCCTACGAGGTCGCGCGCGTGCTGCAGAACGCGGGCCGGCGGGTGAGCTCGGTATTCATGCTGGAAACGCCGCTCATCACGTGTGAACGCGATTCGGACATCTTCGCGCTCGACGAACTGCAGAATTGGCTGACGAACGCGAACTTCCTGATGATCGCGATGCTGCACCTCGATCCCGCGTTTCGTCAGCGCAAGCAGGACGGGCTCGTCAAATGGGACGACCTCGCGATCACGGCGCCCGAGCTGGGCCTCGACGAGGACGGCGCCCGCGACGACGAGCGGCTCGAGTCGCGGCTGGTCGAGCTGATCGTCGAGCGCGGCGTGCGTCAGGCGCCGCAGATCCTGAGCACGCGTCTGCGCTCGATGTCGGACACGCATCGCAACAACCTGCGCTGCATGCGCGAATACCGCTGGCAGCCGCTCGCGCGGCCGGACGAAGTCGAGATTCTGATGTTCCGCACGGCGTCCGCGCGGGCGACCTCCGATCAGGTCTACAACCCGAACTACCTCCACAGGCTCCAGCGCGTGCACGGCTCGATGATCCCGCTGCTCGACGCGTGGGTCGAGAGGATGCCGCAAGTGCGAACCGTGGTGGTCGGCGGCGAGGATCACTTCGATCTCTGCAACCGGACCCTCGGCGACGAGGAGGTGATCGGGCCGGTGCTCGCATCGATGCGGCGGCCGCCGGCTGCGCAGCCGGCGGCCGCCGCCGTGGCGGCGGGCGGCGCGGCGACGGCCGGCCCGGGCGACTCGAATGCGGCGAACGTGCCGAACGCATCGATCGAACAGAACGCATCGAACGCATCGAACGCGCCGGCCGGCGCCGCATCCGACGCGTTGCGTGTGGCCGTGATCGGCATCTCGGCGCGCTTTCCCGGCGCTGGCGACGTCGATGCGTTCTGGCGAGTGCTGGCCGAGGGAAAGAGCCTGATCGGCGCGGTGCCGGCCGGGCGCTTTCCCCCCCGCGATGGCGCGCCGGATCACGGCTGCCTGTTCGAGCGCATCGACGAGTTCGACCACGCGTTCTTCCATCTGAGTCCGAACGAGGCGCAGATGATGGAACCGGCCGAACGGATGTTCCTGGAGGAAGCGTGGCGCGCCGTCGAGGACGCGGGCCTCGTGCCCGACCGGCTCGCGGGCGCGAACTGGGGCGTGTTTGCCGGCAGCGGCGGCGACTATGATCTGCACGTGCAGTCGGTGCTCGGCATCGCGCCGCAGGTTTCGGCTTCGACCTTGCCGGGCCGGGTCGCTTATCACCTGAATCTGCACGGGCCGGTGATGGCAATCGACGCCGGTTGCGCGTCGTCGCTGCTGGCGGTGGGACAAGCCTGCGACAGCCTGCGGCTCGGTCAGTGCGAGATCGCGATCGCGGGCGGCGCGATGGTGTATTCGACGCGCAACCTGATCGAAACAGGCCACTACTACCGCTTGCTCAGCGAAACGGAACGCGGCGCCGCGCTCGGTGCCGACGCAACCGGCATGCTGCCGGGCGAGGCGGTCGGCGCGTTGGTGCTCAAGCCGCTGCAGGACGCCGTGCGCGACGGCGACCGCGTCTACGCCGTGCTCGATGCATGGGGCAGCGCCCATAACGGCCGCACCCAGGGCATCGCGGCGCCGAGCGCCGCCTCGCAGGCGGCGCTCTTGACGTCCGTCTACCGGCGCTTCGGCATCGATCCCGCTTCGCTCGATTTCTTCGAGGCCAATGCGAGCGGCTCGCCGCTCGGCGACAAGGTCGAACTGCAGGGCCTTCGCACCGTGTTCGGCGGGCGAGCCGTCGGGCATCCTCCGCTCGCGCTCGGCACCGTCGAGAACAACGTCGGCCACTCGTTCGCCGCATCGGGCATCGCGCACCTGCTGAAGGTGATCCTGGCGCTGCATCGCGACACGCTACCGCCGACGGCGAATGTCGATGCCGCGACAGCCGCCGCGGGCGCCGACGGCGGACCGTTCGAGATTCCGGCGCACGCGAGGCCCTGGCCGCGCCGCGCGGGCACCGCGCGGCGCGCGGGCGTCAGCTCGTATAGCGCGACGGGGATCAACGTGCATCTGGTCGTGTCCGAGGCGCCGCCGGCCGCGGTTCCGACGCCGGCCGCGGGGCCGGCGTTGCTGGCGTTCTCGGCGCCGACGCCCGAGGCGCTGCGGCAGCGCGGCCGGGACCTGCTCGCCTACGTGCGAGCCACGGACGATAGATCGTGGTCGCCCGCGCGGCTGTCGGCGAACCTGCTGTCGCGGCGTCATCACTTCCGTCATCGCTGTGCGCTGATCGCTCGCGATCGTGCCCACGCGGAGCAACTGCTGGCGCGCTTCGTCGCGAACGCGGGCGATTCCGAGGTGCTGACGAACCCGGCCGGCGCGGCATCGAACGACGACGACATCCGCGCGGCGCTGCGCGGCGAGGCGGCGGCGTTCGACGCGGGGCGCGCGCCGCTACCGCTCGAACGCGCCGCGCACTGGTACATGCAGGACATCGCATTCGACGCGCGCCGCGGCTTCGCGCCGGCCGATCGCGTGCCCCTGTCGCTGCCCGGCTATCCGTTCGCGCGCACGCGCCACTGGCTGCGCGAGGCGCCGGCGAGCGGGCCGGATATGGCTGCGCAGCCGGCCGGCGAAGATACGCAGCGCTGGCTGCTGCGCCAGGTCGCGACGATCACCGGCGAGGCTGCGGACGCAGTGAGCGCTGAAGCGAACTGGAGCGAGATGGGTTTCGATTCGCTGATGAGCCTCCGCCTGCTGTCGGCGATTCGCGAGCGGACCGGCGTCGAGGTTCCGCTTGTCGAACTGCTGGACCGGCGCACCCCGGCGGTGCTGCACGCGCATCTCGAAGCGCTTGGCGCCTTCGCGGCCGCACAGGGCGATGGCGTGACGCGGGCCGACGCGCCGCCGCTGCCGGCGGTGCAGTATCCGTGGTTCGGCGAACGCCTGTCCGCGCTGCGGGCGGCGGAGGAGGTCGTCGCGGTCGCGCTGGCGCAGCAGGCGTCGGCGCCGGCGTCGCGGCAGGATCGCGACCGCGTGCTGGCCGAGCTGCTCGACGCCGGCATCGCGGTGTTCCGCGACACCGACCAGGCGGTGTTGCTGGCGGCGCGCTCGGTCGGCATCGACGCGCATCTGCGGCGGTTCGAGCCGGACGCACTCGCCGCGGGCCTCGGCGCGCTTGCGCCTGGGCAGCTCTGGGCGCCGCTGTCGCAGGAACAGGCGCGCCACCTGCATCTGACCGAGCGAATGGGCAACACGGCCTGGAACGTGTTCCACGTGTTCCGCCTGTACGCGGCCGAGGTCGATGTCGAGCGCCTGCGGCATGCGCTGATCCTGCTCGCGCGGCAGCAGGACCTGCTGCGCACGCGTTACGTGGCGGTCGGCGACGGCCATGCGCAGTGCGTATCGGAGCTCGTCGGCGTCTCGCTCGATTCGATCTCGACGCGCAGCCGCGAGGATTTCCATCAGTTCATCCAGAGCAGCCGAAGCCATGCGCTGCTCGAGGAGCACGGCGGCCCGGCGATCCGGATATGGCTCACGGAGGCGGACGGCGCATTCCATCTCGGCCTGGTCGCGCATCATGCGCATGCCGATGCGTTCACGCCGGGCCTGCTGTTCTCGCAACTGATGGCGCTTTACGGCGCTTTGGGCGGCGAGGCGGCCGCACGCGACGACGACTGGCGGCAGCCCGATCAGTACTGGCTCTATGCGCTGCGCCAGCACGACGCGCGCGGCGCCGGCGCGGATGCGCACCGCGCCTGGTGGCGCGACGCGCTCGCGGGCGTCGACGTCGAGATGCGGCTGCCGTACCGCCGGGACGTGATGTCCTCCTCCTTGCCGTCGCGCGAGCTCGCCGCGAACCAGATCGTGCCGGTGCCGCCGGCGCTCGGCGAGCGGATCGCGGAACTGGGGCGCGCGCATGGCATCTCGTATCCGCAACTGTTCGCGGCCGTGCTGGCCATCGTGCTACGCGAGTTCTTCGGCAACGATCGCCCGGTGCTGCAGGTGATCCACAACCAGCGCGACAGCGCGGCATTGGCCGCGTGCCTCGGCGATTTCTCGAACGTCGCCTTCGTGCCGTTCGAGCTCGATCCGGGCCGCAGCGTGATCGATACGTTGCACGCGGTGCGCCGAACCCTGCTGACCGCGCTTCAGCACGCGCGCATTCCGGCGGCCGATCTGCTGCGGATCGCCGGAGTGGACGGCGAGGCCGGTTGCGGCGCGATGGTCGGCGATGTCGTGTTCGACAGCGCCGACATCGATACGGCCAGGGTAAGCATCGCCGGCGAGCACGGCGTCTCGACCTACATGGATGCGGTGCTCGAACAGCGCCGCATCCATTTCCTCGATCAGCCGCTTGCGTCGCTGTTCTTCCAGTTCCTGCGGATCGACGGGCGTCTCTACATCTTCCACGCATACCGCCGCGCGCTGTTCGAGCACGAGACGATGCAGAAGCTGCCGCTGCGGATCGTTGAGCTGGCCGACGCGATGCTGCGCGCGCCGGACGCGCCGGTGGCCGGCCTCGTCGCGTCGTTCGCGCCGCGCTTCGACGAACTGGGGCGTGGCGTGCACGCGCCGGCGGCGCGCATGGCGCCGGCGAGCGAAGCGGGACGCGATACGGCGAGTGGTGCGCAGGGGGAGGCGTCGGGCCTGCTCGAACGCTTCCTGGGCGGCGACCTGTCGATCGCGCAGTTACGCAGCACGCTGCGCGCGTCCGGGGGCCACGACGGCATGGGAGCTGTCGCCGAATGATGCGGGGCGAAACGCCAAGGTGGCCCGGCCGGTGCGCGTGCGACACGCGTCGCGGCCCGGGCAAGGGAGAGTGGGATGAAGCGGGAGCGTGACGGGAGCAAATCGATGAGCGAGGCAAAAGGGCTGGCGGCTTCCGGCGGCGGCGGTGCGGCGCGCGCGCTGACGGGGAACGACGTCGAGACATGGCTGAAGCGGCACCTGATGGTCGACGCCGAGGCACCGCTGTCGCGCAATCAGCGGGGCATCTGGTCGCGGCAGATGCTGTATCCGGCGGACCCGCTCTACAACGTGGCCGTCGCCTGCACGGTTGGCGCCAGCTTCGATCGCGCGCTGTTCCGGCGCGCTTGTCAGCGGTTCGTGAATTGCCACCAACTGCTCAACGTGCGCATCGTCGCCGACGGGCGCGAGCTGGTGCAGCGCGTCGACTCCGCCCGCGAACTCGCGTGGCGCGAATTCGATCTCGGCGAGACGCTCGAGGCTTGCCGCGAGCGCGCGCGGCGCGACGCCGACGTTCCGTTCTCGCTCGACGACGGTCCGATCTATCGGATCCATCTGCACGTCGCGGCCTCGGGCGAAACCGTCGTGCTGCTGGCGGTGCATCACATCGTTTGCGACGGCGCTTCGGTCAGCCGCTGGCTCTCGACGATCTGGCAGGACTACCGCGCCATGAAGCGGCAGTGCGCGCCGTCGGCGGTGCCGGACGGCGCGAGCTTCGTCGATTTCGTGAAGCACGAGGCCGACTATCTCGATTCGGCGGCGGGGCGCAAGAGTCTCGCCTACTGGCGCATGCAATGCCCGAACGGCCTGCCGCCTCTCGACGCGGCGCTCGATCCCGCGCCCGCCGCCGCCGATGCCTCCGTGTTCGCGACCGAGCGGCTGTCGTTTGCGATCGATGGCGCGCTGGCCGGGCGCGTCCATGCGTTTCGCAAGACCGGCTCGTCGAGCCCGTCCACGTTGCTGATGGGCGCTTTCGCACTCGCGCTGTCGGCCTGGCGCGGCAAGCGCTGCTTCACGCTCGGCTTGCCGACGCTCGGCCGCCCCGGCAGCGGTTTCGCGTCGAGCATCGGCAATTTCGCGAATCTCGTGCCGGTGATTTGCGACCTCGATCCGGCGCAGCCGTTCTCGCAATGGCTCGACGGCTGCCAGCGCTACGTCTATCGCGCGCTCGACCATTGGTATCCGTTCGCCGAACTGCTGCGTGCGCTGCCGCGCCATGCCGGTGCGCCGCCGTCGATCCAGGCCGTGTTCGCCTACCAGAAGTTCGGCGATGCGATCGACATCGGCGCGCTGCCGGAGCGGCTCGCCGACACCATCGAACTCGCATTCGTCGACGATGTCTTTCAGCGCGACGAGTATCCGGTGACGTGCGAGGTCGTCGAAGCCGGCGACGCCTGGACAGTGAACCTCAAGTACAAGAGCGCGGTGATCGGGGGCGATGCCGCGCGCGCGTTGCAACGGACGTTCGTCGCCGTGCTGGACGAGGCGCTCGCGGATCCGGACCGGCCGGTGGGCGCGCTGACGGCGCGCGGCGACGTCGGCGAGACAGGCGCGCCCGATGTCCCGCACGGCGACGCCACGCGCGAGCCCGCCGCCTGCGCGGGCGCGAGCCTTGGCGCGCGTTTCGCGGCGCGCAGCCGGCGCGATCCCGCGCGGCGCGCGCTGAGCTTCGCGGGCCGCCACATCGCCTACGGCGAACTCGACCGCGACAGTGACGCGCTCGCGCGGCATCTCGCGGCAAGCGGCGTGCAGCGCGGCGATCTGGTGCTGTTGTGCGTGGCGCCGTCGCCGGCGTTGATCACGGCGATCCTCGCGATTCTGAAGGCGGGCGCCGCCTACGTTCCGGTCGATCCGAGTGCGCCGCCGCAGCGCGTCGCGATCATCCGCGAGGACAGCGGCGCGCGCTTTGCCGTCACGACCTCGGATTGCGAGGCGTCGGTCGCCACCGTCGCGCGGCGCATCGTGCTCGATCGTGACGGCGCGGCGATTGCCGCGTCGGCTGCGCGCGAGCCGGCCCTCGCGCTACCCGAGGTCCGGCGCGACGATCTCGCCTACGTGATCTACACCTCGGGCACCACCGGCAAGCCGAAGGGCGTGATGATCGAGCACGGCAACGTGCTGCGCCTGTTCGACCGCACGGACCCCTGGTTCGGCTTCGGAGAGGACGACGTCTGGACGCTGTTCCATTCCGCGGCCTTCGATTTCTCGGTCTGGGAGATCTGGGGCGCGCTGCTGTACGGCGGCCGTCTCGTGATTCTCGACGCGGCGCAGCGCAAAGACACGGCGCGGCTGCTGGAAGTGCTGGCCGACGAGCAGGTGACGGTCTTCAACCAGACGCCGGCCGCGTTCTACGCGGTTGTGCGTGCGGCCGAGAGCAGCGTGCCGCGGCGTCCGCTGGCGCTGCGCTACGTGGTGTTCGGCGGCGAGAAGCTCGATTTCGCACAACTCGCGCCCTGGATCGCGCGCCATGGCGACAGCCGCCCCGCGCTCATCAACATGTATGGCATCACCGAGACCACGGTCCACGTCACCTACGCGCCGGTGACGGCCGCGGACGTGGCAGGCGCGAGCGCGTCGGTGATCGGCCGGCCGATTCCCGACCTCGACGTGCTGCTGCTCGACGAGCAGCGCGCGCCGGTGGCGGATGGCGACATCGGCGAAATGTACGTCGGCGGCGCCGGCGTCGCGCGCGGCTACCTGAACCGGCCGGAACTCACGCGCGAGCGCTTCGTCGAGATCGCGGGCGCGCGCTGCTACAGGACGGGCGACTTGGCGCGGCGCAATGCACGCGGCGAACTCGAGTACGTCGGCCGCAACGATGCGCAGGTGAAGATTCGCGGCTACCGCATCGAGCTGGGCGAAATCGAGGCCGCCGTCAACCAGCATCCGGACGTCGGTCAGAGCGTGGTCGTCGCGCACGAGCATGCCAACGGCACCCGGCATCTCGTCGCCTACTACGTGGCGCGCAAACCGGGGGCTCACGACGACGCGCGCACGCGGGACTTGCGCGCCTTCGTCGCCGGAAAGCTGCCTGACTACATGGTGCCGGCTTTCTTCGTCGCGCTCGCGGAACTGCCGGTGACCGGCAACGGCAAGTTCGATCGGCGCGCATTGAGCCTGCGGCCGATCGTGCTCGCGTCGGCCGGGCACGACGCGGCCGCGAGCGAGACCGAGGCGCGGGTCCGCGAGCTCTGGCGGCAGGTACTCGGCGTCGCGCCGGCGCATCTCGACCAGGGCTTCTTCGAGGCGGGCGGCGATTCGCTGTCCGTGGTGCTGCTCGCGCGCGCGATCGAGCAGGCGTTCGACTGCGCGTTCGCGCCCGCGAACCTGTTCCGCTTTGCGACGGTGCGCGAAATCGCGGGCCATCTGGTGGCGAGCCAGGGCGCGGGCCGCGCGGCGGCCGCCGCAAACGAGGCGGATGCGTCCCCCGTCGTGCCCGACTATTACGACGACAGCCTCGCGATCATCGGCATCTCGTGCGAATTTCCGGGCGCGGCGGACCATCAAGCGTTTTGGGCCAATCTGCTGGCCGGCCGCGAGAGCGCGGAACGGCTTTCGCGCGCCGCGCTCGACGAGGCGGGCGTCGCGCCGGACCTCGCGAGCCATCCCGACTACGTGCCGGTGCGTTTCACGATTCCCGGCAAGACGAGCTTCGACGCCGATTTCTTCAAGCTGTCGGCGAAGCTGGCCGAATTCGCCGATCCGCAGTCGCGCCAGTTGCTGATGCATGCATGGAAAGCGCTCGAGGATGCCGGTTATGCGCCGGGGCGGCTCGATGCGACCGGCGTGTTCGTCTCGACCGGCAATAGCGGCTACCAGAGCCTGTTGGACAACGCCGCCGACATCGAGCACAACGACCGATATCTGGCCTACGTCATGTCGCAGGTCGGTTCGACGGCGGCGTTGATCTCCTATCACCTCGGCCTGACCGGGCCGAGCATGCATATCGGCACGAACTGCTCGTCGTCGCTGGTCGCGATCGACGCCGCGTTCAAGAGCCTGCGCGCGGGCGAATGCCGGCAGGCGATCGTCGGCGCGTCGACGCTGTTTCCGCACGCCAATGCCGGCTTCCTCTATCAGCCGGGCCTCAATTTCTCGAGCACCGGCCATTGCCGGACGTTCGACGCCGATGCCGACGGCATGATGGCGGGCGAGGGCGTTGCCGTGATCGTGCTGAAGAACGCGCGGCAGGCCGTGGAAGACGGCGACGCGATCCACGCGATCCTGCGCAGTGTCGCCGTCAACAACGACGGCTCGCAGAAGAGCGGCTTCTACGCGCCGAGCGTGCAGGGCCAGGGCCGCGTGATTCGCGCCGCGCTCGAACGCGCGGCCGGCGTCGAGGTCGCGTCGATCGCCTATGTCGAGGCGCACGGCACCGGCACGCGGCTCGGCGACCCCGTCGAGGTGATGGCGATCGACGAAGCGTACCGGCAGCGAACCGAGGCGCGGCAATTCTGCGCGATCGGCTCGGTGAAGCCGAACATCGGCCATCTCGACACGGCGGCGGGGCTCGCGGGCTGTATCAAGGTCGCACTGGCGCTGCAGCATCGCATGATTCCGCCGACCATCAACGTCGTCACGCCGAATCCGGCGATCGATTGGGCCGCGTCGTGCTTCCGCGTGCAGCGCGAGGCGTCGCCGTGGCCCGAGGGGGCGCATCCGCCGCGCGCGGCGCTCAGCTCGTTCGGCCTCGGGGGCACCAACGCTCATGCGATTCTCGAGGCCGGCCCCGAGCTCCCCGTCGCGCCGCGCGATGCCGATGCGCCGGCGGCCGAACCGCAACTGGTGCTGCTGTCGGCGGCCGTGCCGCGGCTGCTGCCGATCATGGCGCGCACGTTGTCGGCGTACCTTGCCGCGCATCCGAATCTGCCGTTCGGCGCGGTGGCGGCCACGCTGCAGCTCGGCCGCCAGCCGATGAGGCACCGGCTCGCGATCATCGCGGCCGACGCGCGCGAGGCGGGCGCGCTGCTCGAACGTTATGCCGATGCGGCTCAAGGCGCGACGGCGGCGCCGCTGCCCGCCGCGATCGCGTGCTCGCGGCCCGGCGATGCGGCGCCGGAACCGGACGCCGCGAACGCGGCGGCGCCGGCGATTGCCGAAGGCCTCGCGCGTCGCGACCTGGCCGCGCTGGCCGCTCTGTGGGTCGAGGGCCACGACGTCGACTGGTCGCCGCTGCATGCCGGCGCGCCGGTGCGCCGCGTGCATCTGCCGACCTACCCGTTCGCGCGCCGGCACCATGCGGTGGCCGGTGTGCCGGCCGCACCGCGCACAGCCGCGGCGCGGCCGGCGGCCGGCGCGCCGGCCGGTTTGCAGCTCGACGTGCAGCTTGGCGACAACGGCGCGCGGCAGGTCCATGTTCGGCTGCGGCGCGACGATTATTACCTCGACGAGCATCGCGTCGACGGCCGCCGCGTGTTGCCAGCCGTGATGACCTTCGAGCTGCTGCGCGCGGCCGCGATGACCGACGCCGCGGTGCCTGGCGCGGCCTGCCTGCGCATCGAGCGCGTCGTCTGGCTGCGGCCGGTGGTGTGCGACGACGAGACGCTGCCGCTTTGCGTCGAACTGGCCGCGCGCTCCCCCGGCCAGGACTGGCGTGCGCCCGTCCCGTTCGCGCTGACAGGCGTCGATGCCGCAACGGGCGAGCCGATCGTGTTCGCCGAGGGCGGGCTCGCGCTCGACACGCGCGCCGACGCCGACGATGAAGATGCCGCCAGGCGCGTCGCGCCGGCGATGCTGCGGCAGGCGCTCGCGGAGCAACGGATCGACGGGGCGGACTGGTATCGCTGGATCGCGGCAGGACGCGTTCGGTACGGGCCCGCCTACCTCGGCCTCGTCGAGGCCGGATGGAACGACGCCGGACTGACTGCCCGCGTGCGCTTACCCGAGTCGCGGTGCGGCTCGCTCGCCGCCTTCCCGTTGCACCCGGCGCTGCTCGATTGCGCGCTGCAGGCGAGTGTCGCGCTGGATCTGGTCCGGCGCCACGGCGGGAATCCCGCGAAGTGGCCGCGGGCGGCGCTGGCGGAACAGAAGCTGCCGTTCTTCGTCGAGCGTGTCGACGTGTTCGCGCCGCTCGAGGCGGACGTGTGGGTGCGGGTGCAAGATCACGAGACGGCCTCGATGGCGCGCGAAGCGCGGCACGACATCTTCATACATGGCGCGTCCGGCGCGCTGCTGGTCGCGATTCGCCATTTCGTCACGCGCGCGCTGCCGGGCGCGACGGCGCACGAGGCGACGGCCGATCACACTGATCATACTGATGCCGCCGATGCCGCCGATGCCGCCGATGCCGCCGATGCCGCCGATGCCGCCGATGCCGCCGATGCCGCGGCAGCCGCCGAGCTTCGCACGCTGACGATCGGCTGGACCCCGCTCGACGACGCGGACGAGGCCGGCGTCTCGACGACGCCCGTCGTGCTGTTCGGCATCGGCGAAACGCCGCCCGCGGCGCTTGCCGCGTGTTTCGCGGGCCGGCTCGCGCGTTACGTGCCGCTGCGCGCGGAGCCGGACGGCACGGCGCTGGCGGCCTTGCCCGCTGATGCCGCGCTGGTGTTCGCGCTGCCGGCGCTGGCCGCGCGCGTCGACGACGCGGCGCTGATCGACGCGCAGCGCGACGGCGTGATCGCGGCGTTTCGCTGGTTGCAGGCGCTGATCCGCCACGGCTTCGAACACGCCGACCTCGACTGCACTTTCATTGTCGAGCGCACGCAACGGGTGCGCGACGATGAGCCGATCGCACCGGCCCACGCCGGCGTGATCGGACTGGCGCAGAGCCTTGCCGGCGAATATCGGCACTGGCGCGTGCGCCTGCTCGATGTGAGCGCGTTCGCCGCGCTGCCCGCGCCGGCGCGCTGGCCGCGCGCGAGCCAGCAGGTGGTGTTCGCCTGGCGCGACGGCCGTTGGCATGCGCGCGGCCTCGTCGAGACGGCCGCGCCCGCGCCGCGCCCGACGCTGTATCGGCAGGGCGGCCACTACGTGGTGCTGGGCGGTGCGGGAGGCATCGGCCGCACCTGGACCGAAACCATGATTCGCCGTTATCGCGCCCGCGTGGTCTGGCTGGGGCGCAAGCCGCGCAATCGCGAGATCGAAGACGAGATCGCGCGCCTCGGCGCGTTCGGCCCCGCGCCGATCTACCTGCAGGCCGACGCGACCGATCTCGCCTCGCTGCGCCGCGCGCGGCACCGCCTCGCGGAGCTCGGCGTGGACGCGCTGCACGGCGTGGTCCATTCGGCGCTCGTGCTGGACGATCACGGCATCGCGAGCATGAGCGACGCGCAGTTCGCGCGCGCGCTCGACGCCAAGGTCGCGACTTCCGTGAATCTCGCGCGCGCGTTCGGCGGCTGCGACCTCGATTTCATGCTGTTCTTTTCCGGAACGATCTCGTTCGCGAATGCCGCGGGCCAGTCGAACTACGCGGCCGGCTGCAGCTTCCAGGATGCGTACGCGCTGGCAATGGCGGACGAGTGGCGGTGCGCGGTCAAGCTCGTCCACTGGGGGTACTGGGGGAGTGTCGGAGTCGTCGCGACGCCTGAATATCGTCGCCGCATGGCGGCGGCCGGCGTCGGCTCGGTCGAACCTGAACTCGCGATGCAACGGCTGGCTCAATTCATGCAGGACAATCACATGCGGCAAATGGCTGTCGAATCCCGTCCGCGCGCCTCCGGCGCCGCAGTCGCCACGACCCCGCCGGCGGCGGATGCGCCGCACGGCGGCGCCCCCGCGGCCGATTACCGGCAGCATCGGCTCCGGCATGGCGCGAGCCCCCTCGCACGGCGTGCGGACGCGCTGCGCGAGCATAACGGCCTGCGCGATCCGGCCGTCGAGCGCGCAGCGCTGCTGAAGGTGCGCGAGGCGCTCGGCGCGCTCGACGCGCTGCCGGTCGGGCGCGCGCCCGACGGCGCCTGGCTGCCCGCGTCGGGCAGCCGTCTCGCGGCGGCCTACGAGCGCTGGTACCAGGAAAGTTGCCGGCAGTTGCTGCGCTACGCGCTCATCGACGCATCGGGCGCCGTCGCGGCGCAGGCGCTCGACGATGCCGACGAGGCCTGGGCGCAGGTGCGCGACCGCTATCGCGCCCATCCGAGCGTGCGCGCCGGCATCGAGTTGATGGACACGTGCCTGCGCAGCCTGCCGGCGATCCTCGGCGGCGGGATCGCGGCGACCACGGTGATGTTTCCCGATTCGTCGATGCAACTGGTCGAGAACGTGCACCGCAATCATCCGATCGCCGACTACTTCAACGAGGGCGTCGCCGCGACGGTGACCGACTACGTGCGCCACCGCGTGGCGCGCGAGCCGGGCGCGCGGCTGCGAATCCTCGAGATCGGCGCGGGCACGGGCGGCACCAGCAGCAAGGTGCTGCCGGGCCTGTTGCCGTGGCGCGAGCATATCGACGAGTACCGCTACACGGATCTGTCGAAATCCTTCCTGTTCTATGCCGAGGACACCTACGCACCGGCCGCGCCGTTCCTCAAGACCGCGATCCTCGACATCGAGGCGCCGCCCGCGAATGGCCATCCGCATGCGGACAAGTTCGGCAGCTACGACATCGTGATCGCGGCCAACGTCCTGCATGCGACGCGCAACATCGGCCGCACGCTGCGCAACGCGCATGCGTTCATGCGCGACGGCGGGGTGCTGGTGCTGAACGAGATGAGCGAGAACTGCATCTTCTCGCACCTGACCTTCGGCTTGCTGGAGGGCTGGTGGCGCTACGACGACGAGCCGGCGCGCATCCCGGGTTGTCCGGGCCTGTTCCCGGCCGAATGGCAGCGCCAGCTCGAGCGCGTCGGTTTCGACGACGTGCATTTCCCGCTCGACAGTGCGCTGCCGCTTGGCCAGCAGGTGATCGTCGCACAATGCCGGCAGGCGGGCCGCCCGGCTCCGGAGCGCGATGACGCGGCCGGCGAGGCCGTGGCGCGCGACGGCGGCGCGCTCGAGCCGACGCTCGCCGCGCTGCTCGCCGACGTGCTGCGAATGGATGCGGACGGCATCGATCGGGCGCGCAGTTTCTCCGACATCGGGCTCGATTCGATCCTCGCGATCCAACTGACCAACCGGCTCAATGCGTACTTCGGGACTCGGCTCGGCACGATCGAGTTGTTCGACCACAACACGGTTGCGCGGCTCGCCGCTCATCTGGCGGGCCAGCATCGCGTGACGAACGAGGCGAGCGGCGCGACGCAGGCGGCGGCGCCGAGTGTGCCGGGTGCGCCGGCGGGGCCTGTGGCGCCCGCGGCACCGGCACCGGCTCGGCAAGCCGCGCCGGTGGCCGACGACGCACTGGAGCGCATGACGGCCATGGTGCGGGAGCAGGTCGCGAGCGCCGTGCGCGCCGGGGTGGACGAGATTGATCCGCATCGCAGCTTCGCGGACCAAGGCGTCGATTCGATCATCGGCGTGCAACTCGTGAACCGGCTCAACAAGCGGCTCGGCCTGCGCATCGCGACCACCGTGATCTTCGATCACAACACGGTCGGCCGACTCGCGGCCCATCTGTGCGAACGGCACGGCGCGGCGCTTGCGGCGCCGGATACGGCGCCGGCCGGGATGGAGCCGTCGCCGCGCGCCGGCCGCGCGGCGGCGCTCGATGTCGCACCCGCGTGCGCGATCGCGAGGGCGCCGGCCGCCGCGCCCGATCCGCTGCCGCGCGTGCCGCCGGCCGACGGCACGCGCACGATCCACGCGGTCACGATCGACGGCCCCGGCGAGATCGAGGACCTGTCGATCGCCAACGTCGCACCGCGCGAACTCGCGCACGACGAGGTGCGCGTCGCCGTGCGCGCGTTCTCGCTGAATTTCTCGGATCTGCTTTGCACGCGCGGGCTTTACCCGAACATGCCGCCGTATCCGTTCGTGCCCGGCAACGAGGCGGCCGGCGTCGTGATCGAGGTGGGCGCGGGCGTCACCGCATTGCGGCCCGGCGACGAGGTCGTCTGCCTGTGCCAAGGCTGCCATGCCGAGCAGCTTGTCTGCTCGGCCGGCCAGGCATTCGGGAAGCCCGCGGGCTGGACCTTCGAGGAGGCCTGCGCGCTGCCGATCGTCGGCATCACGATGATCGATGCGTTCCGCAAGGCCGCGCCGGCGCGCGGCGAGCGGATACTGATCCAGACCGCGACGGGCGGCACCGGGCTGATCGCGGTCCAGCTCGCCATGCACCACGGCATGCAGATCTACGCAACGGCGGGCAGCGAGGCGAAGCTGCGTCATCTGCGCGAGCTGGGCGTCGCGCACGCCATCAACTATCGCACGCACGATTTCGCGCAAGAACTGGCGCGGCTCGCGCCGGGCGGCGTCGACGTCGTGATCAACACGCTCGGCGGCAACGCGTTGCAGAAGGGGCTCGACTCGCTCGCGCCCGGCGGCCGCTATGTCGAGATCGCGATGACCTCGCTGCGCAGCGCGCGCAGCGTCGACCTCTCGTCGCTGTCGGACAACCAGACCTTCTACAGCGTCGATCTCGCGCGCATGGGCGCGCGCGCACCGCAGCGCATCGCGCAGCACTGGGACGAACTCGTCTCGCTGACGGCGCGCGGCATCATCCGTCCGACGATCTCCAAGGTGGTCGCGTTTCGCGACGTGCACGATGCCTATCGCCGCCTCGCCGACCGCGAAAACATCGGCAAGATCGTGGTTCGCGTGGGCGAGCCGGATGAGCCCGCGCTGCGCAGCCGCGCGCATGGGACGACCCGGCCGATGCGCGGCGATGCGTCGCGCGGCGCGGCCGAAGCGGGCGGGGCCGCGCGTGCCGGCGCGCGCGCGACGCATGACGACGACATCGCGATCATCGGCATGAGCGGGCGCTTTGCGCGTTCGCCGGACCTCGATGCGTTCTGGTCCCACCTCGCGTCGGGCACAAGCCTGATCGGGCCCGTGACGCGCTGGGATCTCGGCGGCGGCGAGGCGCGCTGCGAGACGGGCAGCTTTCTCGACGATCCGTCGTTGTTCGATCCGTTCTTCTTCAAGATCTCGGGCACCGAGGCGCGCTATATGGATCCGCAGCAGCGCGTGTTCCTGGAGGAGGCGTGGAAGGCGCTCGAGGACGCCGGGTATGCGGGCGAGCCGGGCGGCGAGCGGCGATGCGGCGTCTATGTCGGCTGCTCGGGCGGCGATTATCCGTTGCTGTTCCCCGGCCCCGGCGCGCCCGACAGCGACACGCGAGCGCGCCCGCCGATCCAGTCGTACTGGGGCAACGCGGTCTCCATCATCCCGGCTCGCATTTCCTATTTTCTTGATCTGCACGGCCCGGCCGTCGCGATCGACACGGCTTGCTCGAGCTCGCTCGTCGCCCTGCACATGGCATGCATGGCGCTGCGCAACGGCGAGATATCGATGGCGCTGTGCGGCGGAGTGTTCGTGCAGTGCACGGCCGGCTTCTATCAGCAGGCGCAGCGCGCCGGCATGCTGTCGACCACGGGCAATTGCTATGCGTTCGACGCGCGGGCCGACGGCTTCGTGCCCGGCGAGGGCGTCGGCGCGATCGTGCTGAAGCGCCTTGCCGACGCGATCGCGGATGGCGATCACATCGACGGCGTGATCGTCGCATCGGGCATCAACCAGGACGGCAGCACGAACGGCATCACCGCGCCGAGCGCGCGCTCGCAGGAGGAACTCGAGACCGGCGTCTACGACCGCTATGGAATCGACCCGCGCGGCCTGCAGATGGTCGAGGCGCACGGCACCGGCACGCCGCTCGGCGATCCGATCGAATTCACCGCGCTCGCCAATGCGTTCGGCCGCTATACGCAGGATCGCGCTTTCTGCGCGCTCGGCTCGGTGAAGACCAACATCGGACACACCACGACGGCCGCGGGCATCGCCGGCGTGCTGAAGATCCTGCTCGCGCTGCGCCATCGCCAACTGCCGCCGTCGTGCAACTTCGAATCCGGCAATCCGGCGATCGACC
The DNA here is from genome assembly GCF_001513745.1 of Burkholderia humptydooensis. NCBI lineage: Bacteria > Pseudomonadati > Pseudomonadota > Betaproteobacteria > Burkholderiales > Burkholderiaceae > Burkholderia > Burkholderia humptydooensis. Next base: position 587,412 of record NZ_CP013382.1, read on the forward strand.
TGGACGCCAGCCCCTTCTACGTCAACACACGCCTGCGTCCGTGGAGCGTCGAGCCCGGCCGGCGCCGGATGGCGGCCGTGAACTCGTTCGGCTTCAGCGGCACCAATGCGCATGCGGTGATCGCCGAGGCGCCGCCCGTCGCAGCCGAGGGCCGGCGGCTCGCGCGCGGCGAGCCCGAACTGCTCGTGCTGTCGGCGCAGACGCGCGAACAGCTCGACCGGCAACTGGCGCGGATGGCCGAGTTCTTGTCCGGCGAGGCCGCACGCGACCTGTCGCTCTCCGACATCGCCTTCACGCTGGCCGTCGGGCGGCGGCGGATGCGCTATCGCTGGGCCTGCGTCGCGAGCCGCGTCGAGGACTTCATCGCGCATTGCCGTGCCGGCGTGCCGGCGTCGCCGTCGTCTTCGGGGCCGGTGTTCCACGGCGACGCCAACGCGTCGTTGTCGCCGCGCGACGCCGACGAAGGCGCGCCAGCCGATCCCGCCGCGCAGGCTTGCCACTTCGTGGCGGGCGGCCGGCTCGATCCGGCGCGCTGGGCGGGCCGCGGTTGTTGCCGCGTGCGCCTGCCCGTCTATCCGTTCGCGTGCGAATCGTACTGGGTCGAGATGCCCGCGCCGGCGCGCAATCCCTGGCCGCCGCTCGAGGCGGGCGAGGCGGGCGAGGCGGACGGTGTCACGCGGCGTTTCTCGCGTCGTCTCGACGGCAGCGAGCCGTTCCTGCGCGACCATCGCGTGCACGGCGAGCCCTGGCTGCCTGCCGTCGTCTATTGGGAAATGACGCGCTGGTCGGTCCGCCAGGCCGCGCCCGACGCGCCCGCGACGGACCAGGTCGTGCTGCGCGACGTGATCTGGCGGCAGCCGTTGTCGCTCGGCGCCGGTCCGCGCATCGTCGAGGTTCGCCTCGATCGCGATGGCGTCGCGGCGTCGCGCTTTCGCTTCGCGATCGAGAGCCGGCCCGACGGCGCGAACGGCGCCGCGGCGGCGCTCACACATTGCAGCGGCTTGGTCGAGATCGTGCGCACCGACGATGCCGGCGCTTCGTGCCTGCTCGATCCGGCTGCGTTCCGCCGTCAAGCCGAGGAACTCGATGTGGCCGATTGCTACCGCGCGTTTGCCGCGCTCGGCATCGAATTCGGCCCGAGCCATCGTGGCCTGAAGAAGCTCTACCGCTACCGTGGCCAGTTGCTCGCGCAGGTCGGCCGCGCGGGCATGGCCGGGATCGACGACGGATACCTGCTGTCGCCGACCATCACGGATGCCGCCCTGCAGGCCAACATCGGCAACGTGCTCGGCGCCGAGCCCGACGCGCTGCCGGTGCCGTACGCGATGGACAGTCTGACGATCGTCGACGCGCCGCGCGATCCGAGCTGGGTCTGGGTACGCCCCGGCCTCGACGGCGAGCGCGGCGCGGCCGGCACGCGCCACGACATCGAGGTGTTCGACGACGGTGGCCGACTGCTGCTCGCGATGCGCGGCTGCCGCTCGGCGCCGGCGCGGCGCCGCCGCGGCGCGACGCCGGCGCACCCGCTCGTGCATGCGGCGGCCGACGGCCCCGAGCCGCGCTATCGCAGCGAATTCGACGGCACCGAGTTCTTTCTCGACGGCCACCGGATCGCCGGCATGAAGGTGCTGCCGGCCGCGTGCTACCTCGAAATGGTGCGCTACGTGAATGCGCGCGCGAGTGCGCCCGGCGGCGTGCTGCGCGAACTCGTCTGGCTTGCGCCGTACCAGGTCCCTGACCTGGCGGACGGCGCGCGGCCCGCCCCCGTCACGACGTGGGTGGATGCGGGTGCCGAGCGGCGCTGCCGCGTCGCGAGCACGCGCGAGGGCGGCGAACAGGTCCTGCACTTCGTGGGGCGCTGGGAGCTGGCGCCGGATGCGGCGCTCGCCGCGGTCGACGTCGATGTCGACGCGATCGCGCGCCGCGCCACCGAGCGTCTCGACCATGACGCGCTGGCCGCGCTCGTCGAGGGAGCCTCGTCGTTCGGCGAGCCGTTCCGGGTGATGACGTGGCTGCGGCACGGCGTCGACGAGGCGCTGGCCGCGTACCGGCTGCCGGCCGGGCGCAGCGAGCCGTTCCATTGGCATCCGGGGATCCTGAGCGCGGCGTTCGGCGCCGTCGAGATGTGGATCGCGGCGCGCGGCGAGACCGGCGTACATCGTCTGCCGTACGGTATCGACAGCGTGACCGATTACGCACGGCCCGCCGACGCCGGCTATATCCACGTGCGCCGCGTGTCGGGCAAGGGCGCGAAGCTTGAACGCTACGACATCGATCTGCTCGATGCCGACGGGCGGATCGCGACGGCGTTGCGCGGCTATTCGGTGCGGCCCTGGCTGCCGGGCGAGCGCCCGGACGCGACAGGCGCCGTTGAGCGCGCCGCCGTCCCGGTGACGACGGGCACGTCACGCTGGTGCGACGCGCCGCTGTCGGCCGCCGCGCCGGCACGCGCCGGCGCGGCCGTCGACAGGTTGTTCATTGCGCCGGATCACGACGCGGCGCTGCACGCCTGGCTGCGCGAACTCGATCCGGCGGCGCGGCTGTGCCGGCTGCCGTGCGAGGCCGGCGCGGGCGATGACGACGGTCCGGCGCGCGCCCGCCGCATCGAGGACGCGTACCGGCAGGCCTTCGAGGCGATTCGCGCGATTGCGGATGCGGCAGGTGCGCGCGACGCGCACCTGCTCATGCTGATTCCCGATGCGTCGCACGATGACGTGATGCCGAGCCTGCAGGCGCTCGCCGCGACGGCCGCGCTCGAATACGGCCGCGTGGCGGCGAAGACCGTGCGCTACGCTGCGGCGGGCATTGCCGATGCGTCGGCCGTCGCCTATCGCGAGCGCTTGCGGGGCGAACTGCTGCACGTCGACGCGCACGAGCCGGAGGTGCGCGTCGCGCTCGATGGCGGGCGCCAGGCGCGCCGCGTCGCGACGGCCGCGCTGCCGGATCGGGCGGCGGCCGGCGAGCGCGGCGGCGGCGCGCTCGCCGTGCGTCCGCTCGAAGCGGGCGACGTGGTCTGGCTCGTCGGCGGGATGGGCGGCATCGGGCGACATGTGGCGCACGATCTGGCGCGGCGCGGGCTGCGCGTCACGATCAGCGGGCGCCGTATCGATCCGGCGGGATGGGCGGCGTTCGCGGCGGCGGCCGGCGCGGCGCGCGCGCGGCTCGACACGCTCGCGGTCGACGTCGCGAACCCGCGTGACGTGGAGCGCGCCGTGGCCGCGATCATGGCGAAGCACGGCCGCCTCGACGCCGTGATCCATGCCGCCGGCGTGATCGACGACGCCTACCTGCGGCACAGCAGCGCGGCCGACGCGGGGGCCGTGTTTGCATCGAAGCTGCACGGCGGCGCGAATCTCGACCATGCGACGCGCGACCTGGACCTGAAGTGCTTCGTGCTGTTCTCGTCGCTGTCGGCGCTGGGCAGCCCGGGGCAGGCCGCCTACGCGGTCGCCAACGCCTACCTCGGCCGGCTGGCCGTGCGCCGCAATCGCGAAGCGCTCGCGGGGACGCGGCGCGGCCGCAGTTTCGCGATCGGCTGGCCGCTCTGGCTCGACGGCGGCATGGCGATGGCGCCGGCCCGGCGCGCAATGATGCGCGAGCGAACCGGACTCGACGCGCTGACGACGGCACAGGGTCTCGCGGTGCTCGATGCCGTGCTGAACGCGTGCCCGGTCGCGACGCCGGAGGACAGCGTGCTGCTGGTCGCGTCGGGCGTCGATCGCAGCCGCATCGTGCGCGCGCTCGACGCTCGCTTCGCCTTGGCCGCGGCCGACGCCGGGACTGCCGCAGGGCGAGCGGCGCGGGAACCCGCCGACGTCGATTTCGCGGCCCGCGGAGCTTGCGCCGGTTCCACCCGCGATTCGGCGCCGGAGCCGACGCAGCTTCGTGCGGCCGTGCTCGACGCGCTGAGGGCGACCGTCGCCGCGCAACAAGCCATCGACGCCGCCAAGATCGACGACGGCGCGCTGTTCCTCGATCTCGGCTACGACTCGATCAGCCTGATCGGCCTCGCACAGGATCTCGGCGCGCGGATCGGCTTGACTCTGCAGCCGACGTTGTTCTTCGAATACCCGGTGCTCGGCGCGGTCGCCGACCATCTCGTCGAGACGCAGTTCGACCGGTTGGCCGCGCATCTCGGCGGCCGGCCGGCGCAAGCCGAAGTCGCGGCGGATGTCTCGCCGGCGAGCGATTCGGTGCGGGCGGCGAAGCCCGACGCCGACCCGCAGCCGCCGTTACTCGACGCGCTGCTGGCGATCGTCGCCGAGCGTTGCGGCAACAGCGCGCGGGCCGTCGCGGCCGACAGCAGCGTTCAACGGCTCGGCCTCGCCTCGCTCGACATCATCGCGCTCGCCGCGATGCTGAGCGATGCGCTGTCGATCAATGTGCGGCCGACGCTGTTCTACGAATGCGCAGATCTTCGCGCGCTGGCCGAGCAACTCGCGCACGCCCGTCCGGACCTGCCGCCCGAAACGCTGGCCGCGCTCATCGCTCGCCCGGCACGCCCGGCGCAGGCCGCCGGAGCGGCGGCATCCGTCGAACCCGGGCCGCGGACCGGCGCGGCCACGCCACGGGAGCACATCGCCGTGATCGGCATGAGCTGCCGCTTCCCCGGCTCGAATACGCCCGGCGAATTCTGGCGCAACCTGGTCGACAATCGCGACCTGATCGGTCATGTGGCGGGGCTGCGCGCCACGTCGTCGAGCGGGGCGGCCGCACCGCTCGAAGGGGGCTTCGTCGACGATATCGAGCGCTTCGATCCGCAATTTTTCGGCTTGACGCCGATGGAGGCGGAGTTCATGGACCCGCAGTTCCGTCAGTTCCTGCAATGCGCATGGCGCGCCGTCGAGGATGCAGGCTATCGGATCGGCGATCTGGCGAAGCGGCGCGTCGGCGTGTTCGTCGGCGTGACGACGAGCGACTACCGCGATCTGTGGCTGAGCCGGATCGGCGCCGAATCGGCGGGCCATCTCGGCCTTGCGCACTTCATGATCGCGAACCGCGTGTCCTACCAATTGGACTTGCGCGGCCCGAGCGAGGTGATCGACACCGCGTGCTCGAGCTCGCTCGTCGCGATCCACCGCGCCTGCGAGAGCCTTGCCGGCGGCAATTGCGAGATCGCGATCGTCGGCGGCGTCAACGTGATCGCGAACCCGGCCGTTACCGAGGCGGCGGCGGCGGCCGGCATGCTGAGCCCGGACGGGCGCTGCAAGACGTTCGATCGCAGCGCCGACGGCTTTGGCCGCGGCGAGGGCGTCGGCGTCGTCGTGCTCAGGCGCGCGGCCGAGGCGATCGCCGCCGGCGATCATCTCGACGCCGTGATCGTCGCGAGCGGCGAGAACCACGGCGGGCGCGCGAGCTCGCCGTCGGCGCCCAACCCCGACGCGCAGCGCGAACTGATCGTCGATACCTACCGGCGCGGGGGCATCGATCCCGCCAGCGTCGGCTACATCGAGGCGCACGGCACCGGCACGGCGCTCGGCGACCCGATCGAGATCAAGGCGCTGGTGCGCGCGTTCGCCGAATTGGCCGAGGGCCGGCCCTGCGCGGCGCCACATTGCGCGATCGGCTCGGTCAAGGCGAACATCGGTCATCTCGAGGCCGCCGCCGGCATTTCCGCGTTCATCAAGACCGTGCTGATGCTCCGGCACGGCCGGATTCCCGGCAATCCGCACCTGAAGCAGCCGAATCCGTATCTCGAGCTCGCCGGCAGCCCGTTCGAGCTGGTCCGCGAGACGCGCGACTGGCCCGCGTCGCGCCGGCGCGCCGGCGTCAGCAGCTTCGGGCTGGGCGGCTCGAACGCGCACATCGTGCTCGACGCGGCCGACGCCTACCTGCCGGCGGCCGCGCGCGGTGCCTCACGGTCTGTGCCGGGCCCGGTTGCGATCGGGCTGTCCGCGCGGCGGCCGGCGGAACTCGATGCGATCGTTCACGCGCTGCACGGCTGGCTGTCGTCGACGACGGCCGCCATGCCGTCGCTGCAGGATCTCGCGTTCACGCTCGATCGCGGCCGCGACGCACATCCGTGCCGGCTCGCGTTCGTCGCAGCCGATCTCGACGAAGTGCGGCGCAAGCTGGCGCGCGCCGGCGCGGGCGGCGACGCGGCGGCGCTGGCCGCGCACGGCATCGCCGTCGGCCATGCCGGCGCCGCGCGTCACGAGGCCGAACTTGCCGCCGCCTATCGCAGCCTTGGCGGCTTCGCAGCCGAGGTGCCGCGCGAGCTGGATGCGTGGGCGCACGGCGAGATCGACACCTGGCGCGGCGCGCTCGCCGCGCAGGGCCGGCGGATCAGCCTGCCGACCTATCCGTTTGCCGGCAAGCCTTACTGGCTGCCCGACGCGCAGCCGACGGCGGCCGAGGGGGCCGCCCGTGTCGACGCCGGCGCCGCGCCGGCCACGCTGCATCCGCTGCTGCACCGCGAACTGCCGGCCGAGGCGGGTGCGCGGCGTTTTGCCGCCACCTTCAGCGGCGACGAGTTTTTCCTGGCCGATCACCGCGTGCGGGGGCAGCGACTGCTGCCCGGCGTCGCGAGTCTCGAAATGGCGCTGGCGGCGGCCTGCTTCGCTGCCGGCGAGACCGGCGAGCACGGTGAAAGCGGTGCCGTGCTGCGCAACGTCGTCTGGTCGCGGCCGCTCGTTTGGGACGCGGCGCGTCCGGGCGTGGTGATGAACCTGTCGGCCGGGAGCGCCGCGCGCGCGTGGCGCTTCAGCTTCGGCACCGGCACCGGCACCGGCGACGACGCCTGCGGCGAGGGCGAGATCGCGCTGACCGGGCCGCTGCCCGCGCGCGCGCTCGACCTCGAGCGGATGCGCGGCGAGCGGGACGGCACGCGCATGCCGGCCGAGGCCTGCTACCGGCGCTATCGCGAGGTCGGCATCGAGTATGGGCCCGGCCATCGCGGGCTCGAAAGGCTTTATCTCGGTCGCGACGACGTGCTGGCCGAACTGGTGCTGCCGGCCGGGCTCGCGGACGGCGCCGGCGCGTTCCGGTTGCATCCCGGGCTGCTCGACGCCGCCTGGCAGGCCGTGATCGGTCTCGCGACCGATCGCGGCCCGCGCGAGGCGAGCCTGCCGTTCGCGCTCGACGAAATGCGAATCGTGCGGCCGCCGCGTGCGTCGCGGCTGTGGGCGTGGATTCGTCCGGGCCGCGACGGCGAAGCGAGCGTCGACATGGATATCGCGCTGCCCGACGGGCGCATCGCGATCGAGCTGCGCGGGCTTCACACGCGCAAGCAACCCGCACCGGCGCCGCGCGAACTCGCGGCCGCGTGCGCGGACGGCCTGCTGCCCGTCGGCGAGGTCACGCTGAGCCCGGTCTGGGAGCCGCTGCCCGTGACGGCGCACGATGCGGCATGGCCGGCCGGACCCGGCGAGCTGTGGGTGTTCGGCGGCGACGACGCGGTGCGCGCCGCGCTGGGCGGCACGCGCGCCGTCGTCTGCTTCGACGGCCTCGACGGCCCGGAAGACGCATTGCACCGCGTCTTGCGCTCGCGTAAGGGGACGGCGGCCGCGCCGCATCTGCTCTGGATCAGCGCCGGCGGCGACGATCCGGGCCTCGATCCCGACGCGCTGGTCGCGCGCCAATCGCGCGGCATCCTGCCGCTGTTCCGGCTGCTCGGCACGCTGATCAACGCCGGATTCGACAGCGCGCCGCTCGCGCTGACGGTGGTCACGCGCAACCTGCACGCGCTCGGCGGCGGTCACACCGACGTGTCCGATGCCGGCATCGTCGGTCTCGCGGGCGCGGTGGCGCACGAGTATCCGCACTGGACGGTGCGGCACTGGGACATCGATGCGCCGGCCGGCGACGATGGCCGTTTCTTCGGCGGGCTGGACGCGCATCTGGCGGCGACGGCGGATGCCGACGGCGACGTGCGCGTGCATCGCGACGGCCGCTGGTATCGCCAGCGTCTCGCGCGCGTCGTCGATGAGGGCAGCGCCGAGCCGGCGTATCGCGAAGGCGGCGTCTATCTGGTGATCGGCGGTGCGGGCGGGCTGGGCCGCACCTGGTCGCGCCGCATGATCGAGCGTTTCGGCGCGCAGATCGTCTGGCTCGGCCGGCGCGCGCCGAACGACGAGATCCGCGCGCATCTCGGCGCGCTCTCGGCGCTCGGGCGCGGCGGCGTCACCTATTTGCAGGCGGACGCGGCCGACCCCGTTGCGCTGAAGCGCGCTCACGCCGAGATCGTCGAGCGTTTCGGCGGGCTGCACGGCATCGTGCACGCGCCGATCGTGCTGGCCGATCGCTCGCTCGCGCAGATGGACGAGGCGCAATTCCGCCTCGGCTATGACGCCAAGCTGAAGACGTGCGTGAATCTGTACCCGCTGTTCGCGCGCGAACCGCTCGACTTCGTGCTGTTCTTCTCGTCGCTGAACGCGTTCTCGCGCTCGGCCGGACAGAGCAACTACGTGGCCGGCTGCACCTTTGCCGATGGCTACGCGCGCAAGCTGGGCACGCTGCTGGACTGCGACGTCAAGGTGATCAACTGGGGCTACTGGGGCGACGTCGGCATCGTGGCCGGCGGGCGTCACCGCGAGCGCGCGCTGGCCTCGGGTCTCGATTCGATCGGCGCCGAGGACGGTCTGCGCGCGGTGGACGCACTGCTCGCGCGGCCCGGCGTGCAGGTCGCTTACGTGAAGACGGCCCGGCCGATCGCTGCGCGCCATTACGATCCGGCCACGGTGATTCGCCGCTATCCGCGCACGATTCCGGCCGTCGCGGCCGGGCGGCTCGCGCCGCGCGCGACGCCCGCGGCCGATCTCGATGCGCTGAGCCGCGAGACGCTGACGTTCCGGCGCCGCGCCGGCGCGCTCGTCGAGCGGCTGATGCTGGCGACGCTGCAGCAGGCCTCGCTCGCTCCCACGAGCGGCGCAAGCGTCCCGGCAAGCCGTTTCGACGCGCAACTGCGCGCCTGCGCGCCGCCGCATGCCGAGGTCTATGCGAAGTGGCTTGCGCAGAGCCATCGGCTGCTCGTCGCGGCCGGTCATCTGGCCGCCGACGGCGACAGGCTGTCGTGCCGCGCGCCGGAGGACTCGCTCGACGCGCTATGGCAGGACTGGCGCCGGCTCGCCGACGAGCATGAGCGCAGCCCCGGCTGTGTCGCGCAGCTTGAACTGCTCGAATCGTGCCTGCGCGCGCTGGGCGAGATCCTGCGCGGCCGCGTCGCCGCGACCGATGTGATGTTTCCGGACGGCGGCATGTCGCGCGTCGAACGCATCTACCGGAACAACCCGGTGTCCGACCATTTCAACGCGGTGCAGAGCGAGGTGATTGCCGCCTATGTCGAGGCGCGGGTGAGGATGCAGCCGGATGTGCAACTGCGCCTGCTCGAGATCGGCGCGGGCACGGGCGGCTCGACGGACGGCCTGCTGCGCCGGCTCGAACCGTGGCGCGCGAATATCGCCGAGTACGGCTACACGGATGTCTCGAAGGCCTTCCTGATTCATGGCGAGACGCGCTATGGCGAGCGTCATCCGTACCTGAGGACGCGGCGCTTCGACATTGAGCAGGCGCCGGCGGCACAGGGCATCGGCGAGGATCGCTACGACGTGGTGCTCGCGACCAATGTGCTGCACGCGACTGCGTCGATGCGCGACACCCTGCGTCATCTGAAGGCGACGCTGCACCGCTTCGGCATCGCGGTCGTCAACGAGGTCAGCGAGGTGAACGTCCTCGGCCATGTCACGTTCGGCCTGCTGCCGGGCTGGTGGCTCAGCGCCGATCCCGAGCTGCGGATTTCCGGCGGCCCCGCGCTGTCGCCCGATACCTGGGCCTCGCTCGGCGCGGCCGAGGGGCTGCGCGCACTGGCGTTCCCCGCGCGCGAACAGCATGCGCTGGGGCAGCAGGTCATCGTGTTTGAGAGCGACGGCGTGGTGCGCGTGACGCAGCCGGCAGCCGCGTCACGCGATGCGGCTGCGTCTGAAACGCAGCCGGCGCTCGCCGCGTTTGGCGAACCGGCGCCGCGCGCGCACGCTCCGGACGACGCGGCGTCGCCGCCGTCGGACGGCGCGCTGTTCGACGCCGCGCTTGCGTTCGTGCAGCGGCTCGTCGCAGACACGCTGAAGCTCGACGCCGACGAACTGACGCCCGACGAGCATTTCCAGGCGCTCGGACTCGACTCGATCCTTGTCGTGCAATTGACGAAGCAGTTGCGCGGCTATTTCGACGACGTCACGAGCCCGCTGCTGTTCCGGGTCTCGACGGTCCGCGCGCTGACCGAGCATCTGCTGCGCACCGAACGGGACAAGCTGCTCGGACACGTGCGGGGCGCCGCGCCACCCGCTCGGGTTCCGGCTCACGCCGCGGGTTCGGCCGCCGGCGCCGCGGTCGAACCCGGCGAGCGCCGCGCCGCCGTCCCGGCGGCCGCGGACGACGGCATCGCGGACACCGACGTCGCGATCATCGGCATGAGCGGCCGGTTTCCGCGCGCGCCCGACCTCGCGGCATTCTGGCGCAATCTGCGCGACGGCGTGAACTGCATCGGCGAAGTCCCGCCGTCGCGCTGGCGCTGGCAGGACTACTACGATCCCGAGCCGGGCAAGGCGGGGAAAATCTATACGCGCTGGGGTGGTTTCCTCGACGGCATCGACCGTTTCGATTCGCTGTTTTTCCGGATTTCGCCGAAGGACGCGGAAAAGATGGATCCGCAGGAACGCCTGTTCCTCGAGGAGGCGTACCGCGCGATCGAGGATGCCGGCTACACGCCGCACGGCCTCAGCGAGGCGGGCAGCGTCGGCGTGTTCGTCGGCGCGATGAACGGCGCCTACAACGCGCAGCCGAACTTCTGGTCGATCGCCAACCGGGTTTCGTACTGCTTCGATCTGTCCGGGCCGAGCATGGCGATCGATACCGCCTGCTCGTCGTCGCTGACGGCGCTGCACACGGCGCTCGAAAGCCTGCAATGTGGTTCGTGCGACGTTGCGATCGTCGGCGGGGTCAGCCTGATCGTCGATCCGGTCCAGTACCAGGGGCTGTGCGCGATGACGATGCTCTCGCCCGGCGATCGCTGCAAGGCGTTCGGCGCCGGCGCGGACGGCTTCGTCGACGGCGAAGGCGTCGGCGCGTTCGTGATCAAGCCGCTGCGCAAGGCGCTCGCCGACGGCGACGCGATCCACGGCGTGTTGAAGGGCAGCGCGATCAACGCGGGGGGCAAGACGCTCGGCTACACCGTGCCGAGTCCGGTCCGGCAATCGGACACTTTGCGCCGCGCGCTGGAACGTGCCGGCGTGACGCCAGCCGAGATCGGCTACATCGAGGCGCACGGCACCGGCACGGCGCTCGGCGATCCGATCGAGATCGCGGCGCTTACCGACGTGTTCGGCGGCGAGCAGGGCGGCACGGGCGCATCGTGCGCGATCGGTTCGGTGAAGTCGAACATCGGCCACCTGGAGAGCGCGGCCGGCTTCGCCGGCGTCGCAAAGGTGCTGTTGCAGTTGCGACATCGCCAACTGGTCCCGTCGCTGCATGCGGCCGAGGGCAATCCGGAGATCGATTTCGGCCGCACACCGTTGCGTGTGCAGCAGCAGCTCGCCGACTGGGCGCCGCGCGTGTCGCGCAGCGGCCGGCCGGTGCGCATCGCGGGCGTGTCGTCGTTCGGCGCCGGCGGCGCGAATGCGCACGTGATCGTGACCGAGGCACCCACGCGCCGCGACGTCCCGGCGCCGCGCGCGAAGGGGCCCGCGATCCTCGTGCTGTCGGCTCGCAGCGCCGATCGCCTGCATCGGAAGGTGGCCGATCTCGTGCATCACCTCGAGATGGACGGCGCCGGCGTGTCGCTCACCGATCTGGCGTTCACGCTGCAAACCGGGCGTGAGCCGATGTCGTGGCGTGCCGCCTGGGTCGCCGACAGCGTCGAGGCGGCGCTCGACCAGTTGCGCGCCTGGCTCTCGCGCGAGGATGCGGCCGGCGCCGACACCAGTGCGCGCGGCTTGCGCGGCGCGGCGCAGGCCGACGTCGATGCGCGGCGCCTGCTCGAGCGGGACGATCCGGCCGCGCTCGCGCGCGCCTGGCGCGACGGCGCGCAGGTCGATTGGGCGCGTCTGTACGACGGCGCGGCCGCGCGGCCGCGCCGGGTCCATCTTCCGACCTATCCGTTCGCTGGAGCCTCGTACTGGCGCGTCCCGGCGGAGCCCGACGCGGGACGTTTCGCGGGCGACGGCGGCGGCGCGGACGGCGCGGACGGCGGGCGCGCCCAGGCCTTCGACGAGGATCTCTACGCGTCGGTCATCGACGCGCTGATCGACCGGACCCTGGACTCGCGAACGGCATGGCAGACCGTCCGATCCGGGCGCTGAACACGGCCGCGCGGCGGCCCTTCGGGGCCGGCCCGCGCGCCTCCCACGGAAATCTCATGGCTAATTATCATCTCGACATCTTTGGGCAGGTGGAGCGCAACGGCCTGCCGCGCGATGCGGCGCTCGATCTGCTGCGCCATTACCGGCGTTCGGGCTGCGTCGACGACACGGGCGCGGTGCGCTGGCTGCATGCGCCGCCGGCCGACGCGGCACGCCGCGCGAACGGCGGCGCGCGTGCGCTGCTGTACTGCGCGCTGACCGGACGCGAATTTTTCCTCGCCGATCATCGGGTCGACGGCGTGCGCGTGCTGCCGGCCGCCGCCTACTTCGAATTCGTGCGCGCCGCGCTCCGGCATGCGGGCTTCGCGTCGGCGGAAGGTTTCGCGCTCACGCACGTGAGCCTCGAACGGCCGCTCGCGATCGACGGTGACGGCGACGATGCGGACCGGCTGCTCGTCGTCGAACTGCTGGCCGACGCACGCGGACGAATCGGCTTCACGCTCGCCTCGACCGGGCGCGCGCTTGCCGAGGTCGCGCCATGTCTCGACGCGAGTCCGCGCGCGGCGCTGGCCGCCGACGCGGGCTTGAGCGTGCACTGCACCGGCGTCTACCTGCCGGAACCGATGCCGGGCGTCGATGCCGGTACGGAGGCCGAAACAGGGGCGGATACCGAAGCCGATGCGCCCGACGCGAGATCCGGCGCGCCCGTCTACGACGCCGACGCCTGCTACCGCTTCTTGGCCGCACGCGGCTTCGAATACGGCGCGCGGCAGCGCGCGCTACAACGTATCGTGCTCCACGGGCCGCACCGACTGCACGCCGATCTCGCGCTGCCGGCGCCGCTCGCGGCGAGCCTGCCTGCCATGTGGCTGCATCCCAGCCTGCTCGACGGCGCGCTGCAGGCCGCCGCCGGCTTCTATCTGGCGGAGCCGGTCGGCGCCGAACCGGGGCTGCCGTTCGCGGTCGACGAGATCGCCGTTTGGCGCGCCTGCGAACCACGGATGCGGGCGCGCGTGACGCGCCACGCGGCGGACGCCGGCGCGACGACGCGCCTCGACGTCGCGCTGTACGGCACGGACGGCCGGCTTTGCGTCGCGCTGAAGGGGCTGACCTCGCGCACCCGGCGCGCGCGCGCCTCGCGCGACGACGCGTTGCTGCTCGCGCGCCCCGAATGGCGCGACGAGCCGCTCGCGGCCGACGCGCGCGCCGCGCGGCAACCGGCGCGGCACCGGATCCTGCTGGTCGGCGATCTCGGCCGAGACGGCGAAGGCATCGCGCCCGGTGAGGCCGGCGCGGCGGACGCGCTCGCGGCAGCGCTGCAGGCGCGATGGCCGGCCGGATCGGCGCGGCCGGAGATCGTCCGCGTCGAGTGCGGCCCGGCCCCGGAATGCGACGATCCGATCGAAACCAGCCTGCGCCTCAAACACTGTCTGCAGGACTGCTTCGCAACGCCGTTGCAGTTATCCGAACGATTGCTGGTGGCGATCGACGATGCGTCGCCGCTCGTGCGCAGCGCGCATGCGATGCTGAAATGCGTCGCGGCCGAATATCCCGAGTGCGAAACGCGGTGCGTCGCGTGGGCAGCGCGCGCCGGCGTCGGCGAGATCGCCGACGCGCTCGTCGACGAGGCGCTCGCGCGCGACAGCGCCGACTACGTGCGCTACGCGGCGCGCCGCGAGGCCAGGCGCTGGGCGCCGCTCGCAGCCGATGCGCCCGCGCATGGATGGCGCGACGGCGGCCGTTACCTGATCAGCGGCGGCGCCGGCCATCTCGGCCTCGCTTTCGCGCACGACATTGCGACATCGGTCGCCGCGCCGCGCCTCTTCCTGCTCGGCCGGGGCGACCCCGACGCGCTCGACGCGCGGCAGCAGGCGCGTCTGCGCGAGATTGCCGACGCGGGCGCCCACGTGACGCGCTACCGTGTCGACGTGACCGATGCCGACGCGCTTGCCGAGGTGGTGGCGCGCATCGAGCGCGAGCACGGCCCGTTGCACGGCGTGCTGCATGCGGCCGGCGTGGCTGAGGACGGCCTGCTCGTGAACAAGACCGACGAGACGTGGCGACGCGTGATGCGGCCGAAGGTGCTCGGCGCCGCGAACCTCGATCGCGTGACGCGACATATGCCGCTCGACTGCTTCGTGCTGTTTTCGTCCGGCAGCGCCGTATTCGGCAATGTCGGACAAAGCGACTACGCGGCGGCGAACGCATATCTGGCCGCGTATGCGGAACGGCGGCACGCGGCGGTCGAGTCCGGGCGCGCGCGCGGCCGATCGCTCTGCATCCACTGGCCGCTCTGGGACGGCGGCATGGCTGCCGCGATGGCGGATGCGGAGCGGCTTCATCGCGCAACCGGCATGCGGCCGATGGATGCCGCGCTCGGCGTCGAAGCGCTGCGCCGTGCGCTCGCGGCGCCATGCGTCGAACTGGTCGCGGCCGCCGGCGATCGCCGGCGGCTCGAACGGAGCCTGACGGGCGCCGCCGATGCGCAGCTCGCCGAGGCCGGCAGCGCGAGTGCCGGCGCCGCGCCCGCGCCGGAACGGTCACGCGCCGATGCGGCGGCCCTGCGCGGCGCCGCCGCGCGGCTGCTTCAGCGGATCGTAGCCGGCGAGTTGAAGCTGCCGCCCGAACAGTTGCGGACCGACCAGCCGCTCGACCAATACGGCATCGATTCGGTCGACATGATGAAGGCGACGCGCGAGCTCGAAAAAACGTTCGGTATCCTGCCGAAGACGCTGTTCTTCCAGTACCCGTCGATTGACGAACTCGCCGTACATTTCGCCGAGCGGCATTTCGCTGTGCTGGCCGCAATGGCGGCGCCGGGCGCGGCCTCGCGCACCGCGCCGACCGCCGCGCCTCGCGCGGTCGAGGGGCTGATCGAAACGCCGGCCGAAACGCCGGCTGAAGCGCCGGCCGAAGCGCCGGCCGAAGCGGCGGCTGAAGCGCCGATCGCCCGGCGCGCCTTCGACGCCACCGCGCCGGGCGACGCGGCGCGTTCGGACATCGCGATCATCGGCCTGTCCGGACGCTACCCGCGATCGGCCGATGTCGCCGAGTTCTGGGACAACCTCGCGGGCGGCGTCGACGCGGTCCGCGAGATTCCGGCCGAGCGTTGGGACTGGCGCGCGTTTCACCGCGACGGCGACGGCCATCGTCCCGGTGCGCACGCGAGCCGGTGGGGCGGTTTCATCGACGGCGTCGACGAATTCGATCCGCTGTTCTTCAACATCTCGCCGAGCGAGGCGGAGATCATGGACCCGCAGGAGCGCCTGTTCCTGCAGCATGCGTGGGCCGCGCTCGAGGATGCCGGCTACTCGCGCGGCCGCCTCGCGCGTGAGAGGCGTGAGCGCGAGGCGGCCGGCATCGGGACCGGCGCGGGCGAGACGGGCGTCTATGTCGGCGTGATGTATAGCGAATACATCCAGTGCGCGAACAACGATCCGGAACGACTCGTCGGCAGCAGCTACGCGAGCATCGCCAATCGCGTGTCCTACGCGCTCGATCTGCGCGGCCCGAGCCTCGCGATCGACACGATGTGTTCGAGTTCGCTGACGTGCCTGCACCTCGCCTGCGGCGAACTGGCCTCGGGTGGCATCGGCATGGCGCTCGTCGGTGGCGTCAACCTGAACCTGCATCCGAACAAGTACCATCTGCTGAGCCGCGGCCGATTCGTATCGCCGCGCGGCCGCTGCCACAGCTTCGGCGCGGATGGCGACGGCTACGTGCCGTCGGAGGGCGTCGGCGTGGTCTGCGTGAAGCGGCTTGCCGATGCGCAGCGCGATGGCGATCCGATCTACGCGGTGATCCGGGGCAGCGCGATCAATCACGGCGGCAAGAGCCAGGGCTACAGCGTGCCGCAGCCGCAGCGCCAGCAGGACGTGATTCGCCAGGCGCTGAAGCAGGCGCAAGTCGACGCGCGCGCGATCAGCTACGTCGAGGCGCACGGCACGGGCACCTCGCTCGGCGATCCGATCGAGATCGCGGGGCTCGCCGGCGCCTTCTCGCGCGATACGGCCGACACGCAGTTCTGCGCGATCGGCTCCGTCAAGTCGAACGTTGGCCATTGCGAGGCGGCCGCGGGCATGGCCGCGCTCACCAAGGTGATCGGCCAGATGCGTGCCGGCGAGCTGTTCCCGTCGCTGCACGCGCAACGGCTGAATCCGCATATCGATTTCGCGGCGAGCCCATTCGCCGTGGTGCGCGAACGGCGGCCGTGGGCCGGCGTGGCGGGGCGCCGGATCGCCGCCGTCTCGTCGTTCGGCGCGGGCGGTTCGAACGCCCATTTCGTGCTGCAGGACTATGCGCGGCCCGGCGACGATGCCATCGACGACGAAGGCGGCGGCGCCTGCCTCGTGCCGCTGTCGGCACGCACGCCCGAGCAACTGGCGCAGCAGGCCGGCGCGTTGGCCCGCTATCTGGCCGACTGCGCGCGGGCGCCGGGCGGCGCACGTCACTGGCATCGCCCGCCCGCGGGACTCGCGAGCATCGCCTATACGCTGCAGACCGGGCGCGAGCCGTGGGAGGCGCGCGTCGCATTCATCGCGACGTCGCGCGACGAACTGCTTGCGCTGCTCAACGGCTATCTCGACGGCCGGCCTGACCCGCGCCGCGTGTTCTCCGGCACGCGCGCGAGCGGCAGCCGACTGCTGCCGCTGTTCAGCGCGGACCAGGACAGCCACGCGCTCGTCGAAAACTGGTTCGCCAAAGGCAAGCACGCGGAGCTGCTGACGGTCTGGGCCGAGGGCGTCGATCTCGACTGGGCGCGCTTGTATGACGGCGTCGGGCCGCGCCGGCCGCGCCGCGTCAATCTGCCGACCTATCCGTTCGCGCGCGAGCGCTACTGGCTGCCGGTGCCCGACGTCGATACGCCGCATGCGGCGCCGGAGCGCAGCGGCGGCGCCGACATCGCGGCTGCGCCGAGCCTCGGCTACCGCGTGCCGGACTGGGAACGCTTGCCGGACGCGGCGGCAAGCGACGCGCGCGCGCGCATGGCCGAATCGGAGCCCGACGTGTTGCTGTGCGGCTGGGACGCCGACGCGGCGCAACGGCTCGCGGCGTGCTGGCCGGCGGATTGCGGCCGCATCGTCGGCGCTGCGGCTCATGCCGACACCGAAGCCATCGACGAGGCGTTTACGGAGCTGGCGCTGGCGGTGTTCGCCAATCTGCAGGCGCGGCTCGCCGCCGCATCCGGCGCAGCCGTGCGCGTGCAGTTGCTCGTGCCGCCGGGCGAGCGCGGCGAACTGCTGAGCGCGCTGGAAGCGATGCTGCTCAGTCTCGCATTCGAATACCCGGGCTTCGCCGGCCAGCTCGTGCTGTGCGGCGAGGTGACCTCCGATGCCGCAGCGCGCGCGATGCGCGAGCAGGCCGAGCTGGCCGCACGTCATCCGCACGCCACACTGGTCCGCTTTCACGACGGCGAGCTGTCGCGCCGCGTGTGGCGCGAGACTGACGCGAGGGAGCCGGCCGGGTCGCCGTGGCGCGAAGGCGGGGTCTACCTGATCACGGGCGGCGGCGGCGCGCTCGGCATCGTGCTCGCGCGCCATCTCGCGCGTGAAATGCCGTCCGCGACTCTGGTTCTGGTCGGCCGACGCGCCGCGTCCGAACTGGCGGGCACGCCGGCCGGCGCATCGCTCGACACGCTGCGCGCGCAAGGCGTCGCGGTCGAATACCGCGCAGCCGACATCAGCGATCGCGCGGCCTGCGAGCAACTCGTGGCCGACGTCGCGCGCGCGCACGGCGCGCTGCACGGCGTGTTCCACGCGGCCGGCGTGGCCCGCGACGGCGCCGCGTCGCACAAGACGGCGCAGACCTTGCGCGAGGTGCTCGCGCCCAAGGTGGCCGGCACGGTGAATCTCGATCGCGCGACGCGTCATCTGCCGCTCGATTTTTTCGTGCTGTATTCGTCATTGTCGGGCGCGATGGGCAACGCGGGCCAGAGCGACTATGCGACGGCCAACGCTTTCCTTGACCGCTACGCGGCGCGGCGCGAGGCCCGCGCCGCGGCGGGCGCCTGTCGAGGCCGCACGATATCGATCGGCTGGCCGTGGTGGGACGGCGACGGCATGGCGCCGGACGGGCATGCGGCGCGGCTGCTGCGCGAGGCGGGCATGTTGCCGCTCGGCGCCGACGACGGCATGCGTGCGCTGAAATGCGCGCTCGCGCATGCGGGCGAACACCTGCTGGTGGTCCATGGCGACGCGGCGCGCATGCGTGCGGCCGCGCAGGCCGGCGAAGCGAGCGCCGTGCCGGCCGGGCGCGGCACATCGCCCGCGGCGCGCGACGGCGCCGATCTCGACGAGCGCGTCACCGGCCGGCTGCGCGAACTGCTCGGCCGGCTCTGCAAGCTGTCGCCGCAGCGCATCGACCCGCGCGCCCAGTTCGAGAACTACGGTGTCGATTCGGTCCGCGTGATCCATCTCCAGCAGGCGCTCGGCAAACACTATCCGGGCATCGGCAGCGCGTTGCTCTACGAACACACGACGCTCGCGAGTCTGGCCGCGCATCTGGTCGCGCAGCATCCGGTGCAAAGCCGCGCTTGGGCCGGCGAACCGGAACATGCCGATGCGCCCGCCGCGCCGGAGGCCGAGCCGCCTCGCGCAACGGGCGGCGACAACGTCCGCCGCGCGATCGGCGGCGATGCGGCGCGCGCCGCCGCGAACCCTGGCGACGAGGATCTCATCGCGATCATCGGCATCGCGGGCCGCTATCCGAAGGCCGCGAACCTCGCAGAATACTGGCGCAATCTCGCGGGCGGCGTCGATTGCATCGACGAGATTCCGGCCGAGCGCTGGTCGCTCGACGGATTCTACGTCGCCGACAAGGACGAGGCTTCGCGCACCGGACGCAGCTACAGCAAGTGGGGCGGCTTCCTCGATGGGTTCGCGGATTTCGATCCGCAGTTCTTCTCGATCGCGCCGCGCGACGCCTGGCTGATGGACCCGCAGGAGCGCCTGTTCCTGCAATGCGCGTGGGAGGCGCTCGAGGACGCGGGCTACAGCCGCGAGGCGCTCGTCGAGCGTCATCGGGCGCGCGCGGGCGTGTTCGTCGGCGCGACCAAGACGGGTTTCGAGCTGTATGGGCCGCAATTCTGGCGTCAGAACAAGGCCTTTCTGCCGCGCACCTCGTTCGGCTCGATCGCGAATCGCGTGTCGTACTGCCTCGACCTGACCGGGCCGAGCCTCGCGATCGACACGATGTGCTCGAGTTCGCTCGTTGCGATCCACGAGGCCTGCGAACGGCTGCGCCGCGGCGATTGCGACATCGCGATCGCGGGAGGCGTCAACCTGTACCTGCATCCGGCCAACTACGTCGCGCTGTGCTCGGGCCACATGCTGTCGCCCGAAGGGCGCTGCCGCAGCTTCGGCGCCGGCGCGGACGGTTTCGTGCCGGGCGAGGGCGTGGGCGCCGTGATCCTGAAGCCGCTCGCGCTGGCGCGGCGCGACGGCGATGCGATCCATGCCGTGATTCGCGCGAGCGGCATCAATCACTCGGGCAAGACGCACGGCTACATGGTGCCGAGTCCGGCGTCGCAGCAGGCGCTGATTCGCCTGACGCTGGCGCGGGCCGGCTGCGATGCCGCATCGATCGGCTATCTGGAGGCGCACGGCACGGGCACGGCGCTCGGCGATCCGATCGAGTTTCGCGGCCTCGTGCAGGCATTCGGGGAACGCGGCGCCGGCGTGCAGTGCGCGCTTGGTTCGGTGAAATCGAACATCGGGCATCTCGAGGCGGCGGCGGGTATCGCCGCGCTGACGAAGGTCGTCCTGCAACTGCGCCACCGCAAGCTCGTGCCGACGCTGCATGCCGCCGAGTTGAATCCGGAGATCGCGCTCGACGGCAGCGGCTTCGTGATGTGCGACATGTTGCGCGACTGGACGCCGCAGCCCGGCGCGGATGCGCCGTTGCGGGCCGGCATTTCGTCGTTCGGCGCGGGCGGCGTGAACGCGCATCTGATCGTCGAGCAGTACCGCGACGCCGAGGCGGACGCCGCCGCGCGCAACGGTGCGGACGAGGGGGCAGCGCCGGCCGTGTTCGTGCTGTCCGCCCGCAACGCGGATAGGCTCGACGCGTACCTGGACCGCATGATCGCGTTTCTCGCCGATGGCGGCGGCCCGCTCACGGCGCTATGCCGCGAACTGCAGACAGGCCGCAGTGCGATGGCGGAACGTTGCGCCGTCGTCTGTCGTTCGACGACGGAACTGCTCGAGGTGCTGCGCGCGCATCGGCGCGGCGAGCCGGTCGAGGGCTTCCACCGCGGCCGTATCGTCGATGTCGATGTCGCCGCCGATGCCGATGCGGTTGCGCCGGACGATCTCGATGCCTGCGCGCGCGCCTGGGTGCGCGGCGCCGACATCGATTGGCGCGTCGGGCAGGCTCCGCCGTGCGCGCGGCCGGCTCGTGCGATCGCCGTACCGACCTATCCGTTCAAGCCGCAGCGTTTCTGGCTCGATACGCTCGCGCCCGCGCTGGCGCTCGATGTTGCGGCGGGTGACGCCGTCGCGCGAGCCGCCGACGCCGCGACGGGCGGGCCGCACGCGTCTTGCGCCGGCGCGATCCGGCTGCCCGCGCCGCGCCGCTTCATCGCGCCGGGCGGCATGCTGTCCGACGCGCGGATCACGCTGATGTCGCCGGCCGAAGCCGCGCGCTCCCGATCGGCAGCGCATTCTCCCCAACCCGACTCGACGGCGCGACGCGCGCCGGCCGCCGAGCCGCTCATCGCGCGGCGCGACGACGCGCATCCCTCGCTGCGCCATGTCGATCTGCCCGCCGGTTGGAGCGCGGCGGATCTGGTGGCGCGGCTGACCGAGCTGTTCGAGCTGTTCGAGCGCCCGGTGTCGGGCGAGCCGGTCGACGCCGTGCTGCTGCACGGCCCGCGCGACGGATTTCACCACGCCCTCGACGATGTGCCCGACGGCGCGCTCGCCCGGCTCGTCGCCGCGATCGGAGGCGCGCCGCCGGTCGTGCTGGCCGCGCTCCCTGGAGATGCGATCGGTCTCGGCTGGTTGATCGGCGCCGCCTGTGATCTGCTGATCGTCGACTCGGGCAGCCGCTACGGCTGCGCGACGCCCCCGTCCGGTGCGGCCGAAGAACTGCTGAGCGCGCGCTTCGGCGCGCGGCCCGGCGCCGCCGCGATGCTGTCGGGCGCGGTGCGCACGGGCGAGACCTGGCAGGCGGCGAATCTTGGCCTGCATGCGGTGCCCGCGCAGGCGATGGGCGGCGAGGCGCTCGCGGCGACGCAGGCGCTCGTCGCCGGCGGCGGCCGCGCGGCCAGCCTGCTCAAGGCGCACTGGCGCGGCGCGTTCTTCTCGGAGGCTGGCGCGCTCGGCGCGCCGTCGTCGTGGCCGGTGCTCGCGGATCGCGCACACGAGCCCGAACTCGCGGACGTCGCCGCCGCGGCCGATTCCGGCCGGCCAGTGGCGCTGCCGCATTCGTGCGTCGAGCTGACGCTCGACGATGCCGGCGTCGCGGTCGCGCGAATCTCTGATCCGGCCACCCGCAACGCGTTCACGCCGGCGCTCGTTGCCGCGATGGAGGCGGTCGTCGCTTGGGCGAGCGAGACACCCGGGTGCAAGGTGCTGATCCTGACGGGCCACGGCCACTATTTCGCGACGGGCGGGACCCGTGAGGGCCTGCAGGCAATCCAGCAGGGCAACGCGAAATTCACCGATGCGCGTCTCTACGAGCTGCCGCTCGCCTGCCCGGTGCCGGTGATCGCGGCGATGCAGGGCCACGCGATCGGCGCGGGCTGGGCGATGGGGATGGCTTGCGACGCGGTGCTGTTCGCCGAGGAGAGCGTCTATCACAGCCCGTACCTGTCGTATGGCTTCACGCCGGGCGCGGGCTCCACGCTCGTGTTCCCGATGCGGCTCGGCCTCGACCTGGGCCGGGAAATCCTGCTCGGGGCGCGGCCTTACAAGGGGCGCGAGTTGCGCGAGCGGCTGCCCGGCCTGTCGGTGGCGCCGCGCGGCGAGGTGCTCGCGCGGGCGCGCCGGATTGCTGCGCAATGGTCCGCGCAGCGGACACGCAACGAGCTGATCCGCGACAAGCGGCAAGCGCTTGCGGCGCTCGCGCAGGCCATGCCTGCGGCGATACGCAAGGAACTCGCGATGCACGAACAGACGTTCCATCACAACCCCGACGTGGCGCGGCGGATCGATCGCGCGTACGGTGTCGGCGCGACGCCGGCCGCCGACATGCCGAGCACGCCCGCGCGCGATCTGGCGGCCTTGCTGAAGTCGACGCTGGCCGCGGAAATCCAGCTATCCGCCGACGAACTCGACGACGAGGCGGGCTTCGTCGATCTCGGCCTCGACTCGGTGACCGCCGTGACCTGGGCCCGCACGCTCGGCCGGGCGTTGTCGATCGAGCTGACGCCCGCGCACGTCTATCAGTATCCGAGCGTCGCGAAGCTGCTCGCGTACCTGCGCGAAGCCACGGATGGCGTGGCCGTGCGCGGCGACGTCGGCGGGGCGGATGCCGTGCCGGCCGCCGCGCCAGCGCCCGGGCCGAAACCCCAGCCAACGCTCGAGCCGACGCCCGCGGCAGCGGCCGGCATCGCGATTGTCGAGATCGTGCGGCAGACGCTTGCAGCCGAGCTGCAGCTCGACGCGCAGGACATCGACGCGCACGCTAGCTTCGTCGACATGGGGCTCGACTCGGTGACCGCGGTGACCTGGGCGCGCAAGCTGCATGAGCGGCTTGCCGTCGACCTGTCGCCGACCCAGCTTTACCAGCATCCGAACGTGGCTGCGCTGTGCGCCCATCTATCCGACGCGGGCGCGTCGGCCGGGCCGGACGCGGCGGCGCACGCGGCTGCGGATCGCGCCGCGCGGACAGCGGCATCGGAACCGGCGTCTCGGCCGGCGCTTCAACCTGCGCCGCCCAGCATCGCTGCGCAGGCGCCGGCACTCGCGACCGTCCAGGCGCCGCCCGCCGTCGGATCGACACCCGAGCCGCCGCCGACGCCCGCGGATGCGCCGCGTCGCGCCGCGTCGGCCGAGCGCGTCGACATCGCGATCATCGGGATGGCCGGCCGCTTTCCCGGCGCGGCCGATCTCGACGCGTTCTGGCGCAACCTCGTGGAAGGGCGCGACAGCATCGTCGAGGTGCCGCCGCACCGCTGGTCGCTCGACCGCCACTACGACCCCGATCCGCAGGCAAAAGGCAAAACCTACAGCCGCTGGATCGGCCTGCTCGACGACGCAGACGCGTTCGACGCCGAATTCTTCGGCATCTCGCCGCGCGAGGCCGAGCATATGGACCCGCAACAGCGCGTCTTCATGGAGAACTGCTGGCACGCGATCGAGCACGCGGGCTACAACCCGTTCAGTCTCGCCACGCAGCGCACGGGCCTGTTCGTCGGCTGCGCGACGGGCGACTACGCCGATCTTGGCCGGCGCGACGAGGCGGGCGCCCAGTCGTTCATGGGCGGCGCGAGTTCGATCCTGTCGGCGCGCATGCCGTATTTCCTCAATCTCGACGGCCCGTGCCTCGCGATCGATACCGCCTGTTCCTCGGCGCTCGTCGCGGTCAACGAGGCATGCAACAGCCTGCTGCTCGGCAACTGCGACCTCGCGATCGCGGGCGGCGTCTGCGTGATGGCCGGCCCGACCCTGCACATCCTGTCGAGCAAGGCCGGCATGCTGTCGCCGACCGGCCGCTGCCGCACTTTCGACGGCGCCGCGGACGGCTTTGTCCCAGGCGAGGGCGTGGGCACCGTGCTGCTGCGCCGGCTCGACGAAGCGCTTGCCGCCGGCGACACGATCCACGGCGTGATCCGCGGCTGGGGCATCAACCAGGACGGCCGCACCAACGGCATTACCGCACCGAATCCCGACGCGCAGCGGCGTCTCGCGAGCGGCGTCTACCGCCGCTTCGGCATCGATCCGAAGCGGATCATGATGGCCGAGGCGCACGGCACCGGCACCAAGCTCGGCGATCCGATCGAGGTACGGGCGCTGACCGAAGCGTTTCGCGAATTCGATGCCGGCACCGGCTACTGCGCGATTGGCTCGGTCAAGAGCAACATCGGACACCTGGCCCTCGCGGCGGGGATCGCGGGGCTGCTCAAGGTGGTGCTGAGCCTGCGGCATCGAACGATTCCGCCGACGCTCCATTGCGAGTCCGTCAACGAGCATATCGATCTCGCGCGCTCGCCGTTCCACGTGCCGCGCGTGGCGCAGGCGTGGCGCACGGCCGACGGCGCGCCGCGGATGGCCTGTGTGAGCTCGTTCGGCTTCAGCGGAACCAACGCGCACATGGTGGTCGAGCAAGCGCCGGCGGCCGCGCCGCCCGCGATCGCCGACGCGGCCTCGCGCGAGCAGTTGGTGGTGTTGTCGGCACGGCGCCCCGAGTCGCTGAGGGCCGCCGCCGCGCGGCTGCGCGATGCGCTCGTGGCGCAGGACGCGGCCGTTTCGGCGCCCCGTCTCGTCGACGTGGCCTATACGCTGCAAATCGGCCGCGCCACCTTCCGGCATCGTCTGGCGATCGTCGCTTCGTCGCTCGCCGGCCTGATCGAGCGGCTCGATGGCTGGCTCGCCGGCGGCGTCGATCTGCGGGCCGGCATCCACGAAGGCGCGGCGCCGGCCGCGCAGGCGGCCGACCGCTCGGCGCGCATTGCCCGGGCGCTTGCCGATGGCGATCCGCATGCGGCGGCGGCCGTCTGGGTCGCGGGCGGCGAGACGGGCGGCGAGGCGCGCGCGTTCGACGGCCTGTCGCCGCGCCGGATCGCGCTGCCGGGCTACGCATTCGTGAAGTCGCGCTACTGGATCGGCGGCGCGCCGCCGGTGATCGACCCGCCGCATTCGGCCGCATCGATTGCGTCGCCTGCATTGACGGCATCGACAGCGTCGGCAGCATCGACAGCATCGACAGCATCGACAGCGCGCGGCCTCGGCAAGCGGATCGCCGTGATCGGCGCCGGACCGGCCGGGCTCGTGATGGCCAAGTCGCTGCTCGAGGAGGGGCACCGGCCGGACGTGTTCGAGCGGCAAGCCGATCTCGGCGGCGTCTGGCTGCTGCACACTGAGAACAAGCGCGCGGGCGCCTACCGCAAGACGCGCTTCCAGACGTCGAAGTACACGAGCGCGTTCTCGGACTTCGACGGCGCGCCGGTCGACGGGCACTTTCATGGCGTCGCCGACATGCATCGCTATCTGCGCGACTACGCCGAATGTTTCGGCGTGACGGAGCGGATCCGCTATCGCACCGTAGTCCGCCGCGTCGAGCCGCACGGCGAGCAGTGGCGCGTCACCACCGAACGCGACGGCGTCGCGCATACCGGCATTTACGACGGCGTCGCGCTGTGCCAGGGGCTGTACTGGAAGCCGTGGCGGCCCGAGTTCGCCGGCCTCGATACCTTCCGGGGCACGATCCTGCATTCCGCCGAATACGTCGACGAGCGCTGCCTGAACGGCAAGCGCGTGCTGATCGTCGGCAACGGCATCAGCGGCATGGACATCGCGGAGGAGGCCGCGCGCGGCGCGAGCCAGGTGATCTGGACCATGCGCCGGCCGAAATTCATCATGCCGCGCATGACGGGCTTCGTGCCGAATGATTTCCAGTCGCCCGCGAGCCTGCTCGCGAACGTTGATCCGGCGCAGATGATGGAGCGCGTGCGCTATTCGATGCCGGAGTATTTCCGCCAGTACCAGGACAGCGGTCTGCTGCCCGATCTCGACGATTTCCGTCGCCAGCCGGTCGTGCAGATCAACGACGGCATCGTTTCGCTCGTCGCGAGCGGGCGCGTGGAGGCCGTCATCGACGAAATCGAGGCGTTCGACGCGCACGGCTGCCGCTTCCGGCGCAGCGGGCGCTACGTCGAGATTGACGCCGTGGTGTTCTGTACCGGCTACCAGATCGACGAACGGCTCGATTGCCTGCCGGACGTATCGATGCGCGCCGATTTCGCGATGGGGATCTTCCATCGCGAGCGGCCGAGCCTTGTCTCGACCTCGTGCCCGCTGCCCGTCGCGTACTCCGGCACCTTCTTCTTCCCCGAAATGGTTGCCCGCTGGTACGCGCGCGTGATGTCGGGCCGTGCGGATCTGGCCGGCAGCGAGCTCGACTATCGTCTCGACCGGCGCCATGCGGCGATCAACGGACCGATCGCGAACGTGGTGTTCGGGCTGCGGCTCGGCCTGTTGCCCGATCCGGCGCGCGAATTCCGCGAGTTCTGGCGGCTCGTGAATCTGCCGCCGTTTCCGCCGATCTATCGGCTGCGCGGCGAGCATGCGGACCCCAACGCGGCAGCGCGCCTGGCGGCGCTGAACCGCCGCAATCTGACGAGCGGCAGTGCCGGTGCGGCGCTCGACACGGTCCGCTACCGCCTGCTCGCAGGGCTAGGCGACGCGGCGCTGCGCGAGCTGCTCGCGCGCGGCGAGATCGACGAGGACGACTGCCGCCATGCCGGCCGGCACGCGGCCGACGCGATCACGCTCGACTGGAAGCGGCAATACATCCTGCGCGATGACGGCGCCGAGCCGCCCGGCGGCGAACCGGCGGCGGAACGCGCGCCGAGCCCGGGCAGCCCCGAGTGGGACGACTACCGGACGCTGTTGGCGCGGCTCAGGGCCGGGGAGCTGGACATGCAGGGCGTGCTGCACGCCCTGGCGAAACAGGACGACTGACATGAGCGACAACTTCAAGGCGTTATTCGATCGGCTGCGCAACGGCGCGCTCGACGAGGCTGACGGGATCGCGTTGCTCGCGCGTCTGCGCGATGCGTTGCGCGCCGACGACGCGGGTCGTGCGGGGGGCGCGGCCCCGGACGCGACCGGCGTCGATGCGGCGCGCCTGCCGCGTTTCGCGACGCCGCACTGGCATGCGCGGCCGTATCGCGAGGCGTCGGCGCAGGCGTTCGACACGGTGCTGTTGGTCGGCCAGGCGTGCGTCGCGGCTGCCTGGGGCGACGAACTGGCCGCGACCTTTCCGGGGGCGCGGATCGTGCGGATCGAGGCCGATGCGCAGGCGCCCGACGCGACGCGGCCGGAACCGGCGTTTCGCGCGCTCGACGCGGTGGGCGATGGCGCGCGCGTGGCCGTGCTGCTGATCGACGATCTCGCGCCGGAGCGCGCCGAACACGACGCCCACGCGCCCGATCGCTATCTGGCGTGCGTGCTGTCGGCCTTTGCGCTGGTGCGCGACCTGCTCGGCAGGCCCATCGCGCGCTGTCATCTGCTGCATCTGACGCCGCTGCGCCATGCGTTGCCGATCGGCGCCGCATGGCACGGGCTCGCCAAGAGCGCCGCGCTCGAAAGCCCGCGCTTCGCGAGCGGCGGCGTCTGGCTGTCCAACGCGGACCTCGGTCGCGCAACGCCCGCATTGGCCGCGCGCGAGCTGGCCGAGTTGGCGCCAGGGCAGTATCGCGACATCGGATGGATCGACGGCCGGCGCTGCGAACGCGCGCTTGCCGCGAAAACCGACGCGCTGGTCGCGCCGGCGGCCGAGCCGTTCTCGCGCGGCGAGACGGTCCTGATCACGGGCGGGGCGGGGGCGCTCGGTCTTGCGATCGCGGCGCGCCTGACGAGCCGTTTCGCGCTGCGCGTGGTGTTGTGCGGGCGCCGCTCGGCCGACGCGCTCGATGCCCGCCAGCGCGACTGGCTCGCGCGGCATCCGGCGGTCCGTTATGTCTGCGCCGACGTGAGCGATGCGACCCGGGTGCGCGCGCTGCTGGCGGAGTTCGGCGGTTCCGCGCCGCTCGCCGCGATCTTTCACGCCGCGGGCGCCATCGACGATGCGCCGCTGCGCGCGAAGCCGCTCGACGCCATCCGCTCGGTGCTCGCGCCGAAGGTGCTCGGCACGCAACTGCTCGACCGCCACGCGGCTCGTCTCGGCGTGCGCTACTTCGTTTGCTTTTCGTCGATCGCATCGTTGGCCGGCAGCGCCGGCCAGGCGGATTACGCGAGCGGCAACGGCTTCATGGATGAATATTGCCGGCTGCGGCAGGCGGCCGCCGACGCCGCGGGCGGCTGCCGCTACCTCAGCATCAACTGGCCGTACTGGCTCGAAGGCGGCATGCATGCCGATCCGCGTCGCCTCGAGCGGCTTGCCGCCGACAGCGGCCTTACGCCGCTCGGCATGGACGACGGCATCGACAGTCTGCTGACCTTGCTCCAACGTCCGGCGCCGCAGGTCGTCGTGCTGCCGGGCGAGCGTGCGGCGATCGACCGCGTGTTTCTCTCGACGCCGCAGCCTCCGCAGCCTCCGCAGCCTTCGCAGCCTCCGCAGCCTTCGCCGCCTCCGCAGACGCCCGCCGCGCGCGGCGCAGCGGACGATCTGCAGGACGGTCTGCGCGAGCTGGTCGCGCGGACGCTGAAGATGGAGACGGAGGCGATCGACGCCGACACGCCGTTCAGCAACTATGGCTTCGACTCGATCCTGCTGACGGAACTCGCGACCACGATCGGCCAGCGCTATCCCGGCCTGGCACTCGAGGTCGGCGTGTTCCTCGACCATCCGACGCTGCGCGAGCTGGGCGACTGGCTGCGTGCGCGCCTGCAGGCCGCCTGCGCCGGCGATGGCGACACGAGGGCGTCACGGCCCGGCGCCGCGGCGCCGCGGGCGGCCGATACGCTGCTCGACGGCTTACGTGCACAGGCCTCGACGATCCTGAAGCTGCCCGTGGCCGACATCGGCATCGAAACGCCGTGGTCGGAATTCGGTTTCGATTCGATTAGCCTCAACGAATTCGCGACGCTGATCGCGCGCGACTTCCCGACCGGCCCGCTCGCGACGGATCTGTTCCTGTCGTGCTCGACACTCGCCGAGCTGGCCGCGCATCTCGCGGCGCGCCTGCCGGCCGCGCCTGGGGCGCATCGCGCGCACGAGTCGGCGCCGCCGCATGCCGATCCCGCGCCGGCCGCGGCCGAGGAGATCGCGATCATCGGCATGGCCGGGCGCTTTCCCGGCGCGAACGACCTGGCCGGCTTCTGGCGCAATCTCGTCGAGAATCGCACCGCGGTGACGACGATTCCGGAGGACCGCTGGCGCTGGCAGGATTACGCGGCCGGCGAGCCGGGCAAGACTGATTGTCGTCACGCAGCGTTCCTGACGGCGATCGACCGCTTCGACGCCGCGCATTTCCGCATCTCGCCGCGCGAGGCGGAACTGATGGACCCGCAGCAACGGCTGCTGCTCGAATGTGCGTGGGAGGTGTTCGAGAACGCGGCGATCGCGCCCGATTCGCTCCGCGGTCGGCGGATCGGACTGTTCTTCGGTGCGGAGAAGAACGACTATTTATCGCTGATCGCCGACGCCGATGTTGATGTCGACCCCTACATCAACATCGGCAACGCGCATGCGATGCTGGCCAATCGCGTGTCGTTCTTCTTCGGCCTGACCGGGCCGAGCGTCACGCTCAATACGGCGTGCTCGAGCTCGATGGCGGCCATCCGGGCGGCGGTCGCGAGCCTGCGCAGCGCGGAGTCCGAGATGGCGCTCGCGGGCGGCGTGAACATCCTGCTGAGCCCGGGCCTCTTCGTGCTGAACCGCAAGATGGGAATGCTGACCGCGAGCGACCACATCAAGCCGTTCGACCGCGACGCGTCGGGGCACTTGTTCGGCGAAGGGCTCGGGCTCGTGCTGCTGAAGCCGCTCCGCCAGGCGTTGCGCGACGGCGATCCGGTGCACGGCGTGATCCGCGCCGTCGACGTGACGCACGGCGGCCAGGGCCGTTTCCTGACGGCGCCGCATGCGCCGTCGCACGAGGCGCTGATCCGGAGCGTGCTGGCCCAGGCCGGCGCGTCGCCCGCCGATGTCGATTACCTGGAGGCGCAAGGCAGCGGCGATCAGTTGACCGACCGCATGGAGCTGGAGGTCTATCACGCGCTGTACGGCGCCCGCGCGGGCGGTGAGCCGCTGCCGATCGGCAGCGTGAAGGGGCACATCGGCCATCTCGGCGCGGCGTCGGGCGTGACGGCGCTGATCAAGGTGCTGCTCTGCCTGAGCCATGACCGCTTGTTGCCCGTGCTGCACCACCGGCATCTCAACTGGCGGCACGACGAACCGTTTGCGGGCCGGCTGCTGACCGAGCATGCCGAGTGGCGCCCGAAGCAGATCGACGGACGCCGCGTGCCGCGCGTCGCCGCTGTGCACAATTTCGGCTATGGCGGCGTGAACGGGCATCTGCTGGTGCGCGAATCGCTGCCCGCGCTTGCCGTCGACGCGTGCTGGCCGGCCGTCGCGCGACTGTGGGTGATGTCGGCGCGCACGGCCGTTCAACTGCGGCAGAGCGTCGAGCGGCTTGTCGCCTATCTGCGCGACGGCGGTCATCGATTGCACGGCCAGCGCGAACCCGGGGTCGAGTCGATCGCCTGGACGCTGCAGGCCGGCCGGCAGCCGCTCAATCACCGGCTTGCCTTGCTGGTGGACGATGCGCCCGCAGCCGACGCGCTGCGCGCGGCGCTCGCGCGGCTCGAAGCCTGGCTCGAGGACGGACGCGGCGACGCGCGCCTGCTGACCGGCATCGCCGACGGTGTCGGTCCGGCGCACGGCGAGGCGTGCGATGACGTGATGCGCATCGCCGCGCGCTGGGTCGGCGGTGCGCGGATCGACTGGGCGGCCTGCTATGGCGACACACGGCCCATGCGTCTCAGCCTGCCGAGCTACCCGTTCGCGGCGACCCGGCACTGGGTCACGCCGCGCGGCGGCGACGGCGCGGGCGCCCCGCGCGGCGGCCCGGCGGCGCCGATGGCTGCCGCGATCCGCGCGGGCGCGGCGCCGGGCGCACGCCCGCGCGCCTTCGCCGCGCTGCATCCGCTGCTGCATGGCCTGAGCGGGGCCGACCGCTCGCTGCGCTTCGTCAGCACCTTCTCCGGGGATGAGCCGTTCTTTCGCGACCATCGCGTGCGGGGCGTGCCGACGCTGCCGGGTGCGGCGTACTGCGAAATGTTCGTGGCCGCAGCCGCGCTCGCGACGCCGGAATGCGAGCGGCACGCGATCGGCTACCGGCTCGACAACGTTGTCTGGACCCGGCCGCTCGCGGCGGCCGACGGCATGGCCGGGATCGCAGTGACGATGGAGCCCGTTGCGACGCAGGGCCGCCAGACCGGCGTGGATGGTCGCGATGCGTTCCGCTTCACGGTCGGCAGCGCTCGCGCCGATGACGCGCAGCCGTATGCCCAAGGCATCGCCGTTCGGGAGCGGATCGAAGCGATATCCGCGCCGCCCGTCGTCGTCGTCGAGCAGTTGCCCGTCTATACGCGCGGCGCACAGATCGACGGGGCGCGGCTGTATCGGCGCTTCGCCGAACTGGGTTTCGATTACGGTCCGAGCCACCGGTGCATCGACGCGCTGTTCCACGACGGCGAGGAGGTGTTGGCGCGCATGCGTGCGCTCGAGCCGGACGCGCCCGGCACCGCCGGCTACCTGCTCGTGCCGGGCCTGCTCGACAGCGCCTTGCAGGCGTCGATCGGCTTCGGCCTCACGGCGCTCGACGCCGCCCGCGGCAGCGCCGCCGACGGCGCCGCGATGCCGCTATTGCCATTCGCGCTCGAACGGCTGCGTTGCCATCGCGCCCCCGGCCCATCGGGGCAAGTGCGCTGGGTGCGTTTGCGCCGGCGCGCCGGCGCGGCAGGCAGCCCGGTCGTGAAGCTCGATGTCGATCTGCTGGACGCCGACGGCCGGGCTTGGGCGAGCCTGGAGGGATACAGCGCGCGGCGCGTGAAGCCGGATACCGCAGCGAGCGTCGCACCGGCGTCGAGCGACGGCGCGGACAAGGCGACGACGGTGCCGATGCGTGCGCCGGCGGCCTGGCGCGACGACGGCGGCGCGCGCGTCTACCCGTGCCGCTTCGCGCCGGACGACCGCTACCTGCGTGCTCACCGGATCGACGGGCAGGCGCTGTTGCCGGCGGTTGCGCTGCTCGACCTGGCGCGGATCGTGGCCGAGACGCTGCCGCATGATTCCGCCGAGGTGCTGCGCATCGGCCGCGCCACGTGGCACAAGCCGCTGTTCGTCAGTGCGCCGGGGCGCGACGCGGTGCTGCATGTCGTCGCGCGCGACGACGCGTGGGCCGTCACGCTCGAAAGCGGCGAAGGAGAGGATGAGCCGGCGAGCGCTCATGCGCAGTGCGAGCTCGGCTGGGTCGCGGCCGCGCCGGGCGCGGACGTCTGGCACGATCTCGCGCACGGCGCCGCCGCGCCGCATGGGCTCGCGGGCGTCGTGCGCCGGTTCGGCGGCTCGCTCGCCGGCGAAACCGGCGATGTAGCGCGGTTGCCGAACCGCGTGCGGATCGTCGACGGCGACGCTGATGGCGACACCGTCCGCCTGACGCTCGCCTGCGAAACGCCGGCCGACGCCGCCGCCGACACTGCGGGCGCGTCGATGTTCGATCTGCTGTTCGCGATTGTCGATCTGTGCGGGCGCGACGGTGCGGCCAACGGACTCGCGGTGCCCTACGGAATCGACGAATGCCTGCTGTACCGGGCCTTTCCGCGCCAGGTGCGGGTGGCGATCCGCACGGCGCCGGGCGTGGCCGGCGCGCGCACGCGCAGTTGCGACATCCGTGTCGCCGATCTCGACGGCCGACCGGTGATGCGGCTCAAGCGGCTCGTGATGGTGACGTTGCGCGAGGACGCGGCGCCGTCGGCCGCGAGCCGGGCCGCCGACATCGCCGACGCGGCCCATGACGCGCGGCCGGCATTGCAGTGCCGCTTGCGCGCGCTCATCGGCGCGTTGCAGAAGATCGATCCGGACGAAATCGGGATCGACGACGATCTCACGCAGTGCGGCCTCGATTCGTTCAGCTTCACGGAGCTGTCGAACCGCCTGAACCGCCGCTTCGCGATCGACACGATGCCGACCATGTTCTTCGAGCACGGCACCGTCCGCGCACTGGCGGACGGGCTGCTGCGCGCGTATCCGAACCTCGCGGTCGGCCTGCTCACGGAGTGCCGCGCCGAACGGCGGGATGCGTCGCGTCCGGCCACGGCCGCGCCATCCGTTGCGCAAGGCGCCGAGGCGGCCGATTGCGCGCTGTCTCCGGCGCGAGCGCCGGGCCGCGCCGCTGGCGATGGCGAGGCGATCGCGATCGTCGGCATGGCGGTTCGCTTTCCCGGTGCGCGGACGCTCGATGCGTTCCGGCAGCGCCTGATCGCGCCGCACGGCGCGGGGAACGGCGCGGCGGACGAGCTCGATGCGGCCGCATCGAATCCGGCCGGCGCGGCAGGCGACGACGCTACCCCGGCGGCGCGTCCCGACGCGGGGACGTCGAACTGGTTCGGCGCCGATCCGGCGGCGTTGCCGGCCGACCGGCCGCTCGTGGCGGTGCTCGAAACCGCCTGGCATGTGTTCGAGGACGCGGGGATGGCGCCCGCCGCGCTGCACGGCAGCGATACCGCCGTCTACCTCGGCGTATCCTCGCCGGCGAAGCACGACGTGCAAGCGGATGACGCAGGCCTGCCCGCGGCAGCGCCCGCGCTGCATGCGTTGCCGAACCGGATCTCGTTCGAATTCGATTTCCGCGGCCCAAGCCACGCCATCGACACTGGCTGCTCGAGTTCGCTGGCCGCACTTGCGCGCGGCGTCGAGCATCTTCGGCAGCGACGTGGCGCGCTCGTCGTCGCGGGCGGCGTGGGTCCGATCGCATCGCATGACGCCGATGGCGCCATCGGCATGGTTCTGCTCAAGCGCATCGACGACGCGCTGCGCGACGGCGACCGCATTCACGCGGTGATTGCCACGGTCGCGGAGAACCACGGCGGACGCACGCTGTCGCCGGCCGCGCCAAGCGTCGACGCGCAGCGCGAACTGCTGGTCGCAGCATACCGGCGGGCCGGCGTCGACGTGGCCCGGATCGGCCATGTCGAGGCGCATGGCGCCGGCACGGCGTTGGCCGATGCGATCGAGCGCGAAGCGCTGTGCGACGCGTTCGCCGAGTTGAGAGGCGGGCAAGCCGTACCGGCGGATGCCCCGCGCTGCACGGTCGGCTCGCTCGGCCGGCGGTTCGGGCCGCTCGGGGCGGCGAGCGGCATGGCCGGCGTGATCAAGACCGCGCTGATGTTGCGGCTCGCAACGATCCCCGGCCATCCGCTGTCGCCCGATGCGAATCCCGGTGTCGATCTCGCCGGCAGCGGCTTGGCGATAGCCGGGGACGCGTCGCAGCCCTGGCCCGCGACGCGTGACGGCCAGCCGCGCTGTGCGGGCGTCAGCAGCTTCGGCGCAGGTGGCGCGAATGCGCACGCCGTGCTGCTGGAGTATCGGGCCGCCCCGGATCGCCAGGATGGGATCGGGGCGCCGGCGTCCCGCGTCTTTCTGCTGTCCGCGCACAGCGAGCCCGCGCTGCGCGCGCAGGCGCGCGCGCTGGCGGCGCATATCGCGCGGCACGTGCCGGCCGGCGAGGCTGGCGCAGCGGCGCTGCGCGACATCGCGTACACCTTGCAGACAGGGCGCGACGCGCTGGCTTGGCGCTTCGGCGTGGTGGCGCGAACGTCCGACGCGCTACAACAGCAACTGCGGCTGTTCGGTGACGCAGCGGCGGGGGCGGAGGCGGCGCTCGCGGATTATCGCGTGGCGCGCGTCGCCGAAGCACGCCACGAGTTCGACGGCGACGAAGACATGAGGGCGCTCGCACGGCAATGGCTCGAGAAAGGAAAGCTCGCATACGCGCTGCGCCTCTGGCTCGACGGCATCGCGGTCGACTGGCGGGCGGCCTGGGACACGCGCGCGGTGGCGCTGGCCGATCTGCCGTCATACCCGTTTGATCACGCGCTGACGCGGAGCGAGGCTCGCGCGGCCGGCGACGACGCGCTCGACGCTCGCGTGCGGCATCTTCTGGTCGACGGGCGGGAAGGGGACGGCGCGGCGAACGGGAATCCGCACGCTGATGCGCGCACGCTGATGCAGCGCGTGCGCGAGGTCGGCGATCTGCTCGGCGTCACGCTGAGCGTGGGCGATGCCTACCGGCATCGCGATGTCGGTGCGCTGCGCGCCGGCCTGCGCAAGCGCGCCCGGCGCGACGAGCTGGCCGGCACGGCTGCCGCGCCGGCGCCCGACGATCCGTTCGCGCGCTACTACCGGATGGCGTTCGGCGCGCTCGACGGATTCGGCCGCGAGTTGCTCGCGCTCGACGACGAGGTCGTGCTCGACATCCTGCACAACGTCGCGCCCGAAAAGCCGCCGCTGTTGTTGCTGATGCCGATGGCCTGCCTCGGCACGGCGTGGCTGCACCAGGTGCGCGCGTTCGCGGCCGACCATTCGGTGATCGTCTGCCACTACCCGGACCATGCGGCGAGCACCGGCGCCGATGCGCTGCGGGCGACGGGCGACGGCCTCGATGGCGTCGCGCGGCTCTTCTGGACGGCGCTCGACCGGCTCGGCGTCGACGCGCCGGTCCATCTCGTCGGCTGGTCGCTGGGCGGGCTCGTCGCGCAATGCATGGCGGGCGCCGATCCCGGTCGAGTGGCGTCGATGACGCTGGTGAACGCGCTCGACGCGCCGGGCAGGGACGGCATCGACCGCGCGATGCGCGTGCTCGTCGACGAGATCTCGACACAGGTGATGCCCGAGGTGGACCGTCATTTCGAGGGCGACCCGCGTGCGATCAAGGCTTGCTACGACGCGCGCATCCTCGACGTCTACCTGGGTTTCGCCGCCGACGCCGCAGCGCAGGCGCGCCTCGCCGATCCGCCGTTTCCGGTGCTGGTGCTCGCGGGCGGCTGCGACCGCGTGGTGCCGCCCGAGGTGGCAAGGCGCTTGCACGCGCGGCTCGGCGGCGCCGCGCTCGAGCTGCTCGACGAAGCCGGCCACTACTTGCCGATGACGCACGCGGGCTGGTTCAACGCGCGGCTGCGGCAGCACCTGGAGGTGACGGTCTGACCGTCCGGCGTCGCCGCGATGCGCGCGGCGGCGTCTTGCATCCGACCCATCCCATCGAGCCCTTCACATGAGAAAAGTCTTTCTGTTCCCCGGACAAGGCGCTCAGCGCCGCGGCATGGGGCGCGAGCTGTTCGACGCATATCCGGCGCTGACGGCGCGTGCGAGCGAGCAGCTCGGCTACGACGTTGCCGAGCTGTGCACGCACGATCCGCGTCGCGAGCTCGGCGACACGCGCTTCACGCAGCCGGCGCTGTATGTCGTCAGTTGCCTGTCGTATCTGAACAGGATCGACGCCGGCGAGGCCTCGCCCGACGTCGTCGCCGGACACAGCCTCGGCGAATACGCGGCGCTGTTCGCGGCTGGCGCATTCGATTTCGCCACCGGCCTCGCGATCGTCGCAAAGCGCGCCGCCCTGATGAGCGAGGCGCCGGGCGGCGCGATGGCCGCGGTGTCCGGCATCGATGAGCGTCGTGTCCGGGAAATATTGGACCATTACTGCGGCGAAATTCATGACAATGAGCCGGGGCCCGAGGTGGCCAACCTCAACCATCGCCTGCAATGCGTGATCTCGGGGGCGCGAGAGCAGCTCGCCGAACCGTTGCTCGCGCAACGGTTCGAGGCGGCAGGCGCGAGCTTCATTGCGCTCGATGTCGGCGGCGCGTTTCATTCCGTGCGCATGAAGGCGCTGGCCGCGCGTTTCGCCGATTTCCTGTCGGGCATCCGGTTGCGGCCGCTGCGGATGCGCGTCGTCTCGAACTGGACGGCGCGTGCCTATCCGGCTGGCGACTATCGGCCGGCAATGGTGAACCAGATGTTCAGTCCCGTGCGGTGGTACGAGTCGGTCTCCTGGCTGCTCGCGCGGGGCTATCGCGAATTTCACGAGGTCGGGCCGGGCGACGTGCTGAGCCGGCTCCAGCGCCACATCGAGCGCGAGCCGTTGCCGGGCGCGTGACGCGGCGGCACGGCACCGGATGAATCCCCAGAGAAGGCGAGAGAAGAACGTGAACATGGTCGGAATCGAAGCAATGAATCTGTACGCGGGCGTGGCCCGCCTCGACGTCACGGCCCTGGCCCGTCATCGCGGCCTCGACATGCGGCGTTTCGAGAATCTGCTGATGAAGGAGAAGACGGTTGCGCTGCCGTACGAGGACCCGGTGACGTTCGCGGTCAATGCCGCGAAGCCGATCGTCGACGCGCTGACGCAGCAGGAGCGCGACCAGATCCGGATGTTGATCACCTGCACGGAATCGGGCTTCGATTTCAGCAAATCGATGAGCACGTATTGTCACGACCTGCTCGGGTTGGGCCGCCACTGCCGGATGTTCGAGATCAAGGGGGCCTGCTATTCGGGCACGGCGGGCCTGGAGACGGCGATCAACTTCGTGCTGTCGCGAACGCGTCCCGGCGGCAAGGCGCTGGTGCTGGCGACCGACGTGTCGCGCTTCATGGTCGAGGATCGCGGCGACGCGCTGTCGGCGGATTGGTCGTTCTCCGAACCGAGCGGCGGCTCCGGCGCCGTCGCGATGCTGGTCAGCGACCAGCCGCACGTGTTCCAGATCGATGCAGGCGCGAACGGCTGCTACGGCTACGAGGTGATGGACACCTGCCGTCCGGCGGCGGATGCCGACGCCGGCAATGCGGACCTTTCGCTGCTGTCCTACCTGACTTGCTGCGAGAACGCGTTCCTCGACTATCGCGAGCGCGTCGCTGACGCGGACTTTGCGGCGACATTCTCCTACCTCGCGTTCCACACACCGTTCGGCGGTATGGTCAAGGGCGCGCACCGCACGATGATGCGCAAGCTCGCGATGGCGAAGCCGCCTGCGATCGAGGCGGATTTCGAGCGACGCGTGGCGCCCGGACTCGCCTACTGCCAGCGTGTCGGCAACATCATGGGCGCGACCGCCGCGCTGTCGCTCGCGAGCACGATCCGCCACGGCGATTTCAGCGAGCCGCGCCGCGTCGGCGTGTTTTCTTACGGCTCCGGTTGCTGTTCCGAGTTCTTCAGCGGCGTCGCGACGCAGGATGGCGCGCGCCGGCTTGCCGAACTCGGGATCGGCGAGCATCTCGACCGGCGCTACAACATGACCCTGGACGAATACGAGACCGTGCTCGCGCGCAGTCGCGAGATCCGCTTCGGCACGCGCGATCTCGACGCCGATGCGACGCTGCTCCGGCAGGCGCGCGGCGTGCATCGCAGGCCGACGCTGTTCCTGAAGTCGATCCGCGACTTCCATCGGGAGTACGAATGGGTGAGCTGAGCGGGACCTGGCACAACCTGCGGGTCCGGCTCGACGACGGTATTTGCCGGATGCGGATCGAGCGGCCCGATACCGGCAACGCGATCGATGCGCGGCTCGTCGACGAAATGGGCGACGTGCTCGATCGCTGCGAGCCGGCGACGCGGATCGTCGTGATCGAGGGCCTGCCCGATGCATTCTGCGTCGGCGCCGATTTCGCGCAGCTCGATGCGCGCCGCGCCACGGACGAGGCGCCGACGGCACCGGACCCGGCGCCGCTCTATGATCTGTGGCGGCGGCTCGCGACCGGCCCGTTCGTCAGCATCGCGCACGTCGAGGGCCGGGCGAACGCGGGCGGTGTCGGCTTCGCGGCCGCCTGCGATGTCGTGCTCGCCGCGCGTACAGCGAGCTTCGGCCTGTCCGAGCTGCTGTTCGGGCTGATGCCGGCCTGTGTGCTGCCGTATCTGATCCGTCGCGTCGGCATCGCGAAGGCGCACTACATGACGCTGACGACTCAGCCCGTCGATGCCGCGCGCGCGTGCGAATGGGGGCTCGTCGACGTTTGCGAGGCCGACAGCGCCGATTCGCTGCGCCGCCATCTGTTGCGGCTTCGGCATCTGAAGAAGGACGCGATCGCGCGCTACAAGCGCTATGCGGCGTCCCTTGACGGCAGCCTTGCCGCCGCGCGCGCGCCGGCCATTGCGGCCAATCTCGAGGTTTTCCGCGACGCTGCCAACCTGCATGGCATTTCGCGTTTCGTGAACGCCGGCAAGCTGCCGTGGGAGCACGAATGATGCGCCGGCCGTGCCGGCGCGCAACAGGATATCAACCGACAGGAGAGCAGGGCCGTGAGTCAACAACGGATTCTGGAATTGATCGCGAAGCATACCCGGGAAGTCGTCCCGGGGCTGGAGGATCACGTATTCGCGCCGGGCGACTCGCTGCGCGATCTCGGCGCGAACTCGATCGACCGTGTCGACATCATCGTGATGACACTCGAGGCGCTGTCGCTTGACGTGCCGCTTGCCGCGATGGCGAATGCGCGGAACATCGGCGAACTCGCGGGCATCATCGATGCGAACGCCTGACGCTCCCGTCGTCAGCGGCATCGGTGTCGTTTCCGCGATCGGCCAGGGTCGCGCGGCGTTCCTCGACGCGTTGCTGGAAGGGCGGCACCGATTCGACGCGATGCGCCGGCGCGGCCGGCA
Source organism: Burkholderia humptydooensis (assembly GCF_001513745.1). Lineage (NCBI taxonomy): Bacteria > Pseudomonadati > Pseudomonadota > Betaproteobacteria > Burkholderiales > Burkholderiaceae > Burkholderia > Burkholderia humptydooensis. The sequence goes on from NZ_CP013382.1 coordinate 626,961, forward strand.
ATGGCAGCCCCACGGCGAGACCCCGGCCACCGCATTTCCGGGTGCGGAGATCGATGCGCTGGCAATCCCGGAGTCGATGCCGCGGGGCATGTTGCGCACGGCGTCGCTGTCGGCGCAGGCGGCGCTCGTCACGCTCGACGAGGCGTGGCGCGATGCGCGCCTCGACGATGTCGCGCCGGAGCGCATCGGCCTCGTGATTGGCGGCAGCAATGTGCAGCAGCGCGAGCTTGCGTTGCTGCACGACGCGTATCGCGATCGCATCGCGTTCCTGCGGCCGACCTACGCGATGTCGTTCATGGATACCGATCTGTGCGGCATCTGCACCGAGGCATTCGGCATTCGCGGTTTTGCGCAGACCGTGGGCTCGGCGTCCGCGAGCGGGCAGATGGCGGTGCTGCAGGCCATCGAGGCGGTGGGCTCGGGGCGCGTGGACGCCTGCATCGCGATCGGCGCGCTGATGGACCTGTCGTACTGGGAATGTCAGGGTTTCAGCTCGCTCGGCGCGATGGCGGCCGGCCCTTGCGCGACGCAGCCGGCGCTGGCGTGCCGGCCGTTCGACGCCGATCGCAACGGCTTTGTCTACGGCGAAGCCTGCGCGGCGCTCGTGATCGAGCGCGACGGTTCGCGGCCGCGTGACGGCGTCGAGCCGTACGCGCGGATCGCGGGCTGGAGCGTGGCGCTCGACGGCAACCGCAATCCCGATCCATCGCTGGAGGGCGAGGCCGCGGCGATCCGTGGCGCGCTCTCGTGCGCCGGCCTCGATGCGAGCGACATCGACTACGTGAATCCGCACGGCACCGGATCGGTGCTCGGCGACGTCATCGAATTGCAGGCGCTACGTGCTTGCGGGCTCGATCACGCGTGGCTGAACGCCACCAAGTCGATCGTCGGCCACGGACTGACCGCGGCTGGCGCAGTCGAGCTGGCCGCGGTGCTGCTGCAGATGCGGGCCGGGCGCCTGCATCCGACGCGCAATCTCGACAACCCGATCGATCCGGGCTTCCGGTGGGTACGGCAGGAGCCGGTGGCACACACGATCCGGCATGCACTGAACCTCAGCATCGGTTTCGGCGGTGTGAACACCGCCGTCTGCGTGAGCCGCCATGACGCGGGCGCCGATGTCTTCCAGGAGTGACGACGATGAAGATATTCATGTTTCCGGGGCAGGGATCGCAGGCGAAGGGCATGGGCGCCGCGCTGTTCGATCGCTTCGACGGTCTGGCTCGGCAGGCGAGCGACGTGCTCGGTTACTCGATCCGCGAGCTGTGTCTCGACGATCCGCGCGATGAGTTGAAGGACACGCGTTTCACGCAGCCAGCGCTCTATGTCGTGAATGCCTTGTCGTACTTCGCGCGCGTAGAGGACGGCGGGAGCGATCCCGACTTCGTGATGGGCCACAGCCTCGGCGAATTCAATGCGCTGCTCGCGGCCGGGTGCTTCGATTTCCTGACGGGCCTGAAACTGGTCCGCTACCGCGGCGAACTGATGGGGCGCGCCGCAAACGGCGCGATGGCCGCGATCGTCAATGCCGACCAAGCGAGCATCGAACGCATGCTCGCCGAGAACGGACTGACGCAACTGAGTCTCGCGAACTACAACACGCCCTCGCAGATCGTGATCTCGGGCGCGGCCGCCGAGATGACGAAGGCCCGGCCGCTGTTCAGCCAAGGGCGCATGCGCTTTTATCCGCTCGCCACGAGTGGCGCGTTTCATTCACCGTTCATGCGTGCGGCGCGCGAGGAATTTGCGCGCTTCCTGCAATCGTTCCGATTCGCGGCGCCGCGCGTGCCGGTGATCTCCAACGTGACTGCGCGGCCCTACGAGCCCGACGGTATCGATGTGCGACTCGCCGGCCAGATCGACAGCGCGGTTCGCTGGTGTGACAGTGTCCAGTATCTGCTCGGCGTTGCCGAGCGGCGCGGCGAGCCGGCGGTATTCGAGGAACTCGGCCACGGCGAGGTGCTGGCCCGTCTCGTGCAGACCATCCGCGAGCAGACGCCTGCGGATCTGATTGCCGGCCTGGCCGGCGAGGCGGACGTAATGGCGATGACCGGCGAGAAGGAGGCGGAGGCGATGGTGGGCGCGGCCGCGCCTGCACGGCGCCCGGGCGCCGCGCTGACGGATTCGCGCAGCGCCGCGGAGAAAGTCGCGGACTGGAACCGTCATCATCCGGTCGGCACGCGCGTGAGCTCGACGCGGCCCGAATATCGCGACCTCGTTACGCGGACCGAGGCGGTGCTGCTGTTCAATCATCGCGCGGCGGTCTACATGAACGGCTATCACGGCTACTTCGATCTCGATGAGCTGACTGCCGTCTAATATTCGTACTACGTGCCGGCCGCCTGTTGCGCGCGCCGGTATCCCGATCGTTGAGCGGCCTTCAGGACGGAAGAAAGGTATAGACCGATGCCCCGACCGCGCGTTGTTTTCCTGTTTTCCGGGCAAGGCTCGCAATCTTTCCAGATGGCGCGCCCGCTCTACGAACGGCAGCCTCTGTTCCGTGAATGGATGGATCGGCTCGACGACGTCGCACGCGAGCTGGCCGGTGCGTCCGTGGTCTCGACGCTGTATTGCCGAAGCCGCGCGCAAACCGACGTGTTCGATCGCACGCTGTTCAGCCATCCTGCAATCTATATGGTCGAATACGCGCTGGCGCGCACGTTGATCGAGGCCGGCGTCGAACCCGATGCAGTGCTCGGCACGAGCCTCGGCACCTTCGCGGCCGCGGCCGTCGCCGGGTGCATCGATGCGCGCGACGCACTCGTCGCCGTGATTCGTCATGCCCAGGCTCTGGAAGCAAGCTGCGAGCACGGCAAGATGATCGCGGTGCTTGCCGGCCCACGGCTGTTCGACGAGGCCGGACTCGGCGCTCACGCTGAACTCGCGGCGCTGAATTTTGCCTCGCATTTCGTGGTGAGCGCGAGCCTGACCGGCGCATCCGAGGTGGAGCGCATTCTGCGTGCACGGGACATCGCCTATCAGTACCTGCCGGTTTCCTTCGCATTTCATTCGTGCTTCGTGCGCGCGGCTGAAATGCCGCTCGAAGCGGTGCTCGATACAATGGCCGTGGGCGCTGGGCGGCTGCCGGTGGTCTGCTGCGCGAGCGGAGAGATGGTTCAGCCCGTGCGCCGCGCGCATTTTCTCGCGGCGGTGCGCGATCCCATCCGCTTCGAGGCGGCGATCACCCGGCTCGAGGCCATCGGACCGTGTGATTACGTCGATGTCGGCCCTTCGGGCACGCTGGCCACTTTCGTCAAATATGCGGTGCCGGGTGCGGCGCCGCGTGCGCACCCGATCTTGACGTTGCTCGGGAACGACCTCGAGCAGCTTGCCGCCGTCGTTGCACGCTTCTCGGTGCGCGAGGCGATCCGCTAGGGTCCCTCCGCTGATTGGCGCGCAAAGTCCATGCCGCTCTATGCGGCTTGTCGGTCTTGGCTTCGCCGGCATGCAGATCGGCGATGCGACGCATGGCCTGTCCCGGCAGACGGGCGACGAGTACGCCTTCATTGCGGGCAACGGGCCACGGGAGCTGGCCTTTACCGACGACGACGAAGACATCGACGGCGATATGTTGTTGGGCTTCTTGCATCACAGTTTATGCAGAGTGAACGAATTGGCCTGCAACAACGGTGGCAAGTCTCGGCATCCACGTTACGGACGGCGCGGGATATCCCGGCCAAACCCCCTATCAGCGATCACCAGCCACCCACCAGGCCCGGTGACAACACCCCCTTATAAGGACCGCGACTGGGGGCGGGAATCATGTCGGACCTGGCTGGCCAAAGCACCGATTATCGGGGCGGGAAGATCGTAACGCGGGCACGGCACCGTCGAGCGCGTTCAGGAGGGGGCGCTGCGTGGTGATGCTGTGTCGGGCATCCTCATGCGCGACGCCTTCGACGTAGCCCACCGGCAACATGGGTTGCGTACGCGCGCGCACGATGCAGGCTCCTCTTGTCCACGCGACGTATGGGCAGCATGCCTGATCACAATCTCTCGACCTTCAACGCCACTTCGCCGGAGACACTACCCAAGGGATTCATGCAATGAACCGCATCGTAATCCTTGGCAAGACTGAACTTATACCGAGTCAGAACAATGCTCCAAAATACTTTCGCCTCAAGATTCGCCAAGGCGGCGCCGACACAAGTATGAACGCCGTGTCCGAAGGGGAGGTATTGGCCACGATGCCGTTGGTATTCCGCGCGCTCCGGCGAGAATCGCTCGGGGTCGAAGCGCTGTGGATGATCCCAAAGATCGGAATCCTGACCAAGCAGGCCGGTGAAATTGAAGACCAGCGTTCGAGGGGGAACGACGTAAGGGCCGACTTGACATTCGCCTAGGGAAACGCGGGGCGTGATGGCGGATACGGGATACATTCGAAGCGTTTCCTTCCAGACCTGGGTGGTTCGCTCCATGCCGTTGAAGTCCGCCAACGCCGCTTGCTCAGGTAGCCGCATGGATTCTGCTCGCAGGACCTCCTGCCAATGAGGATGCTTGGCAAGCAGATAGGCCATGCTGGTGATTCCCATCGTCGTCGTGTCGAACGCGGCGAAGACAATGTTGAGCATCAAATCAACCAGTTGGTCGTCGTCCAGGCCCCCCGTATCCTCCCTCGACTTGCACAGTTGACTGAACAGGTCCGTCCCTCCTTCGTCGCGGCGCTTTGGAATCAGGTCGTACATGATGCTGCTGAGCGTCGCGACCCCGTCCAAACCACGTCTCCATCGTTCGTTGAGGTGCCGATTCTTCAACACGACGGGAATCGCATTCCAGTAATCACGTGTGGCTCCTTCGAGACGTGCGGCTTCGCTCGAATCCTCAATGCCGAAGAAAAGGCGTGCTGCAAGTTGGGAAAAAATTTGACGGGCCTCCACTCGGAACGGCACTTCTCCATCGCGAGGCCACGCCTCGATATCCCGAGTGAATTCCTGCTGGATGATGGCCAAATAGCTAGCGAGCGCGCGATCGCTGAAAGCAGGCTGAACCAAAGTGCGCACCTGCCGGTGAGCATCGAAATCCAACGACATCAAGCGGCTCTTCTTCTTCAGGTCGATATCGAAACTGAGCCCTCGCGTCACTCTCTCTACCGCAAGTGCAGTCGACCAACATCGATCCCCGTTTTTTAATATTTGAGAAATGACCTCATGATCGACCACGCCGACGATCGAATACGGGCCGAGCTGATTGCGAAACACCTTGCCGTGAATATTTGCCTGATTCGCGAAAAACTGTAGCCCTTCGCGCTTATAGGCGAAGAGGGATTTCATTCCTGCAATGAATCCGCTGGTTCCGGGGATGCTCTTGGGTACTTTTGCCAAAGGAGGAAAGGCTTCAGGCCGCTCCGGGTTTTTGATGATGGCTGCAACTTGAGGATCTATGTTGAAGGGTCTGATCTTGGCCGCATCATATTCAACTTTGCTCATATCTCTCATTTGCGAACTCCATTGTTCGTGATTTAACCGATCTTCCGGCGACCCGCTTCAAGCTCGCGCTCTTGATGGAGTTCGCCCGTTTCGCCGCATCGACCGTCTCCGCCGGCCATCCTCAACGTCGGCTTCACCCGGCTGCTGCGCCTGCGCGTCAAACACCGCGGATCGAACGCCGGCCTCGTCTGCAAGTACGTCTTGCCCTTGAGGATCTGCCGATACGGCTTCCTGAACTACTGCACGACCATGTCCTTCTTCGACGGGGCAACGATATGCGGCAAGCCCGGCAGTCCTGCCGCATGGTGCGACGAGATTGCCTACCGCTTCCCGTGCCAAACCGCTCGAGCTCATTGCCACGCTCGATCGATCGCAGTCGCTCAATTTGGCCACGCGGGCTCGCGGAGGCGGCAAGTCGCCGTTCACGCGAAAGTCGGCGCAGGAAATCTTCCTTCAGTACAGGCGTCTTCGAACTCATCGGCCCCTTGTCTGGATTTGCACGATTTACGCGTCAATATGCTTGCGCCTTGCAATTGCCACTGTGCCGTTTCTGCCTCCCTGTCTTGCTTGGCGCATTGTTCACGTTCAGGCGCGACTCAACGCTCAAGTCGAGTTGTTTCAATAAAATAGCCGGAATTACCAGAACCTCCGTTCTCGGCCGTTGATCAGGTTTCGCGTATCCAAACCAGGCGGCTCGAGCCGGAGGTGGTTGCATTATCGAGAACGAGCTTGCCGTCGTCGCATTTCATATCCCGCAACAAATTCATTCCGGTAAAATCGGGGTAACTGGACAAATCCACGTGATGCAAGACGGTTTTCCCCTCTATGGAATATTTTCCGGAGTAGCTCAGGATTCCGGAATTTGCGCGAATCAATCGAATCATGCCGATCATTTTTTTTATGCTGAATATGTTTTTCCAAAATGCCTCCGGAATGAATTCGATATTTTTCCTTCCTCGGGCGATCATGATCACGGACATGTACCCGGTGTCCGTATAGATGATGCGTCCCATCGGGCTGCGCCCCATCGGGTAGGTGATTCGACCATTCGCCAACCTAAATTCGCTTGCCTCCAGTGACCAAGTTCCGGTCAACTCATTCATGATTTTCTCGCATCGAAAAATTGACTGGATGGTGAAGCTAGTCAAAGTGATGATTGTCCGGTTTGGTCGTCGATAATCGGATGCGATGGCGCCGATGCAATTTATCCAGTCATCGACGATCCAACCGGGATCGTGCCTGAAACATTCAGGAGTTGTGTGCCTCCAACTGCGCCATTGTCATGGAAGTACGGAACGAGCCGAGAATCGTGCGCGTACCGATGCACGCACGGCGGCCATGCGATGCGCGCATGTTGTCGATATAGAGAATGTCGGATTTTTCCCATTCCACATGATATTCACGCTGCTCGTAAGCATGAAGCAAATGCCGTATTACATCGTCGGGAATTGGAGCGCCGTTTCCGTATAAGGCCGTCTGCCATATTTCATCTTGCGAGCGCGGAGGCGGGGCGTTCGGGTACGCCCGCTTGACCAAATCCCACCAACTCGCTGGATGGCAGACGCAAACCGAACTAAAGAAGCTTTCTTCCTGGGTGATGGGGTGACGCCTGACGGCCGTGGCATGCTGGAGAATCTGCAGGTGATCATCGCTGATCCAGATCGGTTCGATCTTCCGCTCCGCGCATATCTCGTTTACTCTGGTCCGGTCGCTCGTTCCAAAAGTATCTTCTATCGACTTGTACGGCATGTGTTTAGGGAAGTTCCGTACATACCGGATGCCAAATTTCAGGAACGGCTCCAGGATCGACGGAGCCATGTCGCGTAAGAATTGGCGGGAATCGCATACGGACGTCGTTCCGCCCGTGCCTGGTGCGGGCGGTTGTTCGCAGAAGAAGAGAACATGCATCGGCCAGTAAAAGTTATAGGCCATCTCATTGTGCTGCGGCAATGCCATGGAACCGGGTACGTCTATCGTGAAGACATTGGCGTCGACGGACGTATGCGGTCCGCTCCCGGCGGTGTAATCGAATTCGGACGGCTCGAGCAATTCCGCGATCGAGCCAAATGCTTTCCGGTCGCAATCCAGCCCGCGAATCAACACGACGCCATAGCGCAGAAGTGCTTCGCGCAGCAATTGACGGTGTTTCGTGACCCACGCGACCGCGGGCGGGCTGGAAGCCGCGTGAACGCGAAGGAGGAATTCCTGCTCGGGGAAGAGGAGTTCCGCCTGAAAATCCTCTATAGATCTAAGTCGGTCTAAAAGAGCTGTCATGAAATGATTCCAGCAAGTTGGATTTCGGTTCCGCCGATGGAAAGTGGGCAGCCGTTCTCTCCAAGGAAACATGGATTTACTCGATTCGGCAGTAATCCATGACGCGCCGAGAGGTTCGCAGATGTGAGCTTTCGGAGTGGAGCGTGCGAGTAAAGCGAGACGTGCCGACCAGCGCCGCGCTCATGGACTTTCAGCTACCGGTCGCTCTTGCCAGGCAGTGTCGTGTTCCGAACACCTTGGTTCACGAGACCGCGCTTCCGAAGGAATGGCCTGCAAAGAGTCGACGCCGAATCGGGCAATGTAATGCGCGACACAGAGCCTCGATCGAGAATGCGAGACAGGTTTTCGGAATGTGCACGCTGGCGAACCTGTCGGTTATGCGGAATTTGCCGTGGTCGATTCATGGGAGCAATTCGTCGTGCACATGAAAAGCGCTGCGTTATCAAGCGTGTTTACGAAGAAAGTTCATCGAAGCGGACGCTGCTTCACTCTTGCATTCCTACGATTCAATGCCATTTCGTCTTCAACGTGGGCAATGCCAATCGATTAACGTTTACGTGGGGCTGGTCAGTAGTCGGCGGCGTTTTGGTGTACTGAGAACAATAGTCGTCTGAAAGCAGTTTGTATGCACTGAATATCCGGTACAACGCGCGGATTTGACGGGTGGGCGAGGCATTCCTTCAATGCAAGTGGGAGATTGTCCGGCGATGCGTCGAGCGTGCCGCCGCTCAGCATGCCGTGCTACGGGCCGGCGAGGTCGCGCAGGGTAAGCGGCGCGTCGGGGCGGTTGTCGTGATCGGCCTCAGCGTCGGACCGATCCTTGAAAAACCATTGCGACGAAGATTCCGGCAAGCCTGATTGCGCTCTGGCAGCGAATCAGCATCCGATCGCCGATGCGAGGAATCATTCATCCATGAAAACCCGGATGCAACGAAGCATACAATTACATTACAGTGGCAAATAAATATCCTTCCAATTGCACCTTTCGAGACGGCGCTGCCGCCAGCATGATCGTCTGACCGGTTCATGTGTGCAATCTGCTCCTGCGGTCTCTATAACCTTGTTTTATGAATTGTGGAGAAACTCAAATGAGCGATATTCTCGAACGCATCATCGCGGTCAAGCGCGAAGAAGTCGCAGCGGCCATGCGCAGTACGCCAGTCGAGGCGCTAAAACGGGAAGCCTCCACATGTGATTTGCGCGATTTCGTTGGGGCGTTGCGTTCGAAGCACGCGACCGGCGACGCGGCCGTCATCGCGGAAATCAAAAAGGCGAGTCCGTCGAAGGGCGTGCTGCGCGAGCATTTTGCGCCAGCCGACATCGCCCTCTCGTATGCGTTGCACGGAGCCGCGTGCCTATCCGTGCTGACCGATGAGCAATTTTTCCAAGGTGGAGTCCGCTATCTCAAGGAGGCGCGTTCCGCTTGTACGCTGCCCGTGTTGCGCAAAGACTTTATCATTGACGCGTACCAGATCATCGAAGCTCGTGCGATGGGGGCGGACGCGATCTTGCTGATTACCGCAGCGCTCGACACGTCACAGATGCAGGATCTCGAGGCGTATGCGCACTCGCTCGGGCTTGCAGTGCTGGTTGAAGTGCACGATAGCCATGAGATGGAGCAGGCGCTGACGCTGAAGACGCCACTTCTCGGCATCAACAATCGCAACTTGCGCACGTTTGAGACGACGATCCAGACGACTCTTGACATGCTCGACATGATTCCGCAGGACCGGATTGTCGTTACTGAATCGGGCATCTTGTCGAGGACCAGCGTCGAAACAATGCGCGCCGCGAACGTGAACACGTTTCTCGTCGGCGAGGCGTTCATGCGCGCGGAGCATCCGGGAGCCGAACTTGCACGATTGTTCTTCTGATGGTGATCGAGTATTTGCGTCAGCGGAATTGTTCGCGGTTGAGATAGACAACCCGCTCTGTCGATGGTGGAACCCCGCGGCTTCGACACCCGGTTGCTTGATCGTCCGCGGAAACAGAATGATCTTGGTCGACATTCTGCTGAATCGGCTACTATTAGGTTTGCCGATTCAGTCGGCCGCCAAATTATCGGTTTGAGATTGAAAGAAACAAAAAATCACTGAAATTTCAGTAATTATCAAAACGAATTTGGAAGCATTATTGACTCTGTTCAGTGAAACAGGAGTAAGTCGATGCCGATCAATAGACGGATTTTGATGGCTGGCCAGGTTCGCGAATCAAAGCCATTATCTCCAATCGCAGGTGCCGCGCCTGGCGTACATATTAATACCGAGTCGAACTTGCTCGCAGATGCTGCGAAAATAGCCGCCGGAATCGGGTTGAAGTTTAACGTGCAGGCAGGGCGAGCTGCCACGTCCGCATCAGCATACGTGCCATTGGCTCAGAACGTGGGGCCGCGCAATTTGACATTGGAAAAAAATCAGGATGGCAAAGCACGAATTTCGCTGAACTATCCGGAAATAGAAAATCTTGTATTGAGTGGTGGAGGTGCAAAGGGAGCTGCGTATCCCGGCGCGGTAGTCGCGCTTGAGGCCCAAGGGGTCATGTCGAAAATTAGGTCAATCTCGGGATCGTCAGCCGGCGCCATTACTGCCGCCCTACTTGCATCTGGTATTTCCAGCGAACATTTCACTAAACTATCCAATAGTGTTGATTTTGTGGATTTGCTTCGGCAGCGGGCTGGCCCGCCGGCATTCCAGATTGGCAGACACGTTGCGGAGGAGATTCTGCGCGATACAAGCAAGCGTATCGGCGAGAAAACAGGGATCGGCAAGAATGTAGGAGACACGCTCACGATTTTGATGAATGCACAAACACGTGCACCTGCGCTGGAAAATCTGATCCGCGAAGAATCACGCGCGAGCGTGATGGCACATTTATCAGGTCTTGATCTGAAAAAATGTGGTGAACAGAAAGCCGCCATCGAAGCAATTCGCTTCCGGCTCGAGGCAGGTGGGGCGGTGACGTTTGGGGATCTTCATACGTTGAGTCCACATATTCCAGCTATCAAGGAGTTGAGTTGCACGGGGACGATGATGGAGAAGAATCGTCCTCAGATCGCGATTTTTTCAGCGGAAACTACGCCGGAAATGGATATTGCAAAAGCGGCTCTCATTTCTAGCTCCTTACCCTTCGTTTTTGCGCAACAGACGCATAGTTCGGCCTTTGGCACCGCGCGCTATCAGGATGGTGGGATCATGTTCAATGTCCCCGCGCCGGCCCTTGTCAATCATGAATCCGCTAGCCGGGCGCTGCCGCACCCGAATGCATTGATTTTGATGTTCAGCGCGGTGCCGGACAAGCCGATCGCGCCTTCCGGCCTATCGGACGTCATCGCGGACTGGCTGACCGGTGCACCGATGTCAGCATTAAATTCGTTGCAAATGCGCGGCTTAGGTGATTTGCGTGAGCAGATTGTGCAAGTGCCATTAAAAAACGAGCGTGGCGACTTCTCGGGATTGATGAGCGGGACGCTGAACTTTGGCATGTCGATAGACGACAAGCGAGCGATGCAGCGCGACTTACAGTCGAAGGTTGAAGAGCACATTGCTCTACGCGGTCAGCAGAAAATCACCATGGAATTCCTGTCCACGGATGCCGCTATGTTGGCACTTGCCGATAGTGAATTTCACACATTACACGATGATCATCCACACTTGACAGCGAATCTGCATAGATTTCGTACTCGTGCGAACGAGATGCTTGGCGATCTCTCGAATTCAATTGCCGGGATGGAGCGTCTTGCACCGGATAGGCTGGCTTTGCTCGTTCAACGACTCGACGAATTGACCGAAGGCGATGCTGATAGGGCGACATATTTGGCGAGGAAAATGTTGGACCCGCAACAGCCCAAATCGCTCGCACGCATCACCGATGCGATTCGCGGCGCGGAGACAAATTCACCGACATTGCGTGCGGTACAGGCGCTGAACGAGAAGCAGGATACAGTCAACGCATCGCGTAGAGCAATCTCGGACATTATCTATCGTGCACGCTTCAAGTATGGTCAAACAGCGGCCAACCACGCATTACTCAATTTAACGGAGGATCGACTCAACAAAGCATCAACGCGTAAAGAGTATAACGAAGCGTTGTCAAATTTGGCGGCGAATTACAAACCGCGAATCAGTGTTTTATCTGAATCTATTTCTTCGAAAACTATCGATGACGCCAAGGCGTATCGCATTCCAGACAGGCGAGTGTGAGTTTGGTCGGCGAATGGAGAAAGGAGACCTTGATGTTTGATTACCAGACTTGGGTCGAGAGTTGGCTCAGTGAGATGCGCGTTCAAGTGTCTGATTCTACCCTGATCACACTTACTATTGACGAACACCCCTTTCTGCTCAAGCAAATGAACGATGTTTATCTGATGGCGGTTGGTATCGGTCCAGTGCCACCTTCGTTGAACCAGGGGCAGGCACTACTACTGCTGAACCTCAATGCGTTCAATGCTAGGACACAGCCGTTGCAGGTAGGAATCGTCAATGGAGGGGACCTCGTGGCATGGCTTCGCGAGCCTTGGGCGACGGCTGATCTTTCTAGCCGTTATAGTTTGATGATGCAGACGGCGGCCGATCTGCGAAAAGAACTATCGATGTGAAGTGGAGCAGCCCCCTGAAACACCGGACATAGCCTCTCACTTAAACTAGCGGGTAGGCATAAGACTGTGTTTTTGACTAACACCAGGCAGGAAGTGATGGAAGTGTTGACGGGCCCGGAGCGCCCGCCGGCGATGCGCCTCCGACCTCTGATTGACAGGAAATGGCATCAAGCAACGCCTGGATGCTCGGGCGTGTGACCGGCCGAGCCAGGCGCTGACGCTCGGAGAGTCGCATGGCCACAAGCTGGCATCGCCGGGTGACCAGAGCCGCCAGATCCTGCTGCGCGGGATCGCTGAGCGGTCGCACGAAGCGCTCGTAGTCGGGACGTTGGGCCAGTACGGCAGCGAACTCGGCGAGGGTGGTTGCATCGATGTGGTCGGTCTTGGCTACGCGCTGCATCTGTATTAGCCGGGACTCGATCTGACAGGTAGTCGGACCGACAAAGAACGAGTCTTTAATGGGGGATGAGTTTCTCCTTGGCGAGTTCGAGCGAATCGAGGAAAGTACGCAATCGCCTTCTCCATCACCGCCGTATCGACAATCATCCGCTTCAGGCTCGAAGTTTTGATGACGTTTGCACGTTTGGCCGCTTCGGTCGTCTCGGCCAACAGTTCTTCTACGCCGGCTTCGCCCAGTCGCTTGCGCCGGCGCGTCAGGCTCGAAGGATCGATCGGCGGCTTCGTTTGCAAGTACGTCTCGCCGGCGAACACTTGCCAGTATGGATTCTCTAACCATTGCCAAATGATCTCTTCGTCCGACAGGTCGAACGCATGTCGCGAGTAGAGCAGCCCGGCGATCTTCCTCTGGTGCTGGCGTCTTCGGATCCACTCATACATCATCAGGATTTCCAGGATTCACGTATCAATATGCTTGCTCCCTGCAAATTCAACAACACCGTTTCGATCTGGCAGCCTCGCTGCATAAATCTTTCAGAACTGTTCAGGGCCGGCTAATGAGGCAGGGCTGCACCGCGATAGAGGAAGAATGATTGCCGAGTTTGCGGAGGGCGGTTTCGACGGCAATCGTGCGCACGCTCCAGTGAGTGGATCCATCTGCCGGCTTCGTGTGCAGGGTCTTGTGAATCAGTTGAGCCAGCCGCTCATCGTCGATCGTGCGTGGCTTGCCGGGACGTTGTGCGATTGCGCTGTTGGATTCGCCGTCAGCAGCCGCCAGCACGATGCGCGCCCGCGCGACCAGCGCAGCCGAAATTGAACGAGAACGTGCTATCGACATCAGTTGCGAGCGTTCGTCTTCGCTCAGCACCAGTTCCGCCTTCGGTCGTTCCATTGGCATGTTGACGTCTCCTGTTCCGTTGACGTCAACATGCTACGCGAACATTTTTCAGTTAACAACGGAACAGGACACTAGCACGTGTCGTAATCGATCTTTGCATGAAGCGCGGTTTCGTGCCAACAGCTTCACGGATCGTTTCTCCCAAAACGTCGATGCTGAATTTGGTCGCGGCTGGTTACGGGGTGGCGATTGTTCCGGAGCGGATGACGACGTTAGGCTTGAGCGATGTGTCCTTCGTACCGCTTTCTGATGAGGGCGCGAAATCGAGATGTGCACTGCTGTTATCCGTCGAACCGACTATCTTGGCGCAGACATTCGAGGATCTATTTGTGCGCGCGCAGAGCTGAGCGTCAGTGCAGCCGTGCCGCCTTCAGCTTACTCCTTCCCGCTTCAGTTGCTTTCGCATCCGGCGACACGGACATTGCGAAAGACAAGCCACGACCAGACAGCGCCGCCGGCGACCTTCGCGAGGAACTGCAGAAACGCGATTGTCGGGAATATCGTGCCGAACGCGATCAGAGGGAAGATGAGCGAATCCGCGGCGGCGCCGGCTATGTTGGCGCCGTTTGCGCGTGCGAGAACGGGATAACGGCGGGCAGCCTGGAATACGATTGCGCTGGCGACGGCCGCGGCACTGAATGCAGCGAGAGACGCCACCGCGATTACGCCCGACGCGGGATTGAGCAAATAGCTTGCGGCGCCCGCGCCTGCGATCAGCGCGAACATGCGTGCCCACAGCGCGCGCCCCCGCCAGTTGAGGTGCAGGCGATCACGGATCGCCAGATCGAGGCCGATCAGCAGGAAGGCGTTGATCGGCGTGGATGCCGGGCCGAAGTGCGCGACGCTCAGGTTCGCTGCGACGACAGCCGCGATGTAGATCAAGACGTACATGGTTCCTCTGCAGTAAAAGTCCTCGTTGCGCCGGCTCCGGAATGTTCGGCGGTGGCATTGCATCAGCGTGTCATGATGCTCGAGCATGAACTGCCGGTGCGCTAGGATAATCGTTCCCGCCATCTTGAGCATGCGTGCCTCGCACGTCTTCGCGGACCGCACGTTCCTCGTCGACGGCAAGGCCGTCCGGCGCGAGGGCGCGCTGAAGGGCGAGCTGAAGCTCGATCCGGGCGCGCGCATCGTGCTGGCCGAAGGCTCGACCGCGTTCCCGTCGCTGACGTTCGCGAACGACGGCGCACCGGACACCGGCCTGTTCCATATCGCCGACGGCCACTTCGGCGTGACGAGCAACGGCGTTCAGACCGTGCATTTCGCGCCGGAAGGAACGTACTTCGACAAACCGGCATTCGGCAGCCACCCGGACGCGAGCGACCGGTCGAATCGCTTTGCGACGACGCAATGGATCGCGAGCGAGCTCGCGTCGGCCACGGTCGGGCAGATTGTCTTCGAAATGCGCACGGCGGCGCGCGCCTGTACCGCATCGGCACCGGCGCGCCCGCCGAGATCACGCAGGCGGGCATCACGCCCGAGGACGCGGGCCTGACGCCGCCGCCGCGGCTGTCGGACGAATACGTGTGGCGCGACGGGACGTGGGTAGTCAATGCGGCGGTGGTCGCGGGCAAGGAGCGGGAGGCGGCGATGAACGCGTTCATGTCGCGGATGGAGAAGGCGCGCGTGAAGAATCTCGGCAAGGCCGACGCGTTCGAGCGCCCGCGCTTCGACGCGCGCGCGCAGTATCAGATGAAGCTAGTGCGCGTGGTGGACGCGCCGGCGGGGGCGCTAGGGCAGAAGTTGGTGTTGGAACCGCAGCGGTAGGCGAAGGTGTAGTCGGAGGCGAAGGTGGAAGTCTCGGCCTATCGAGAGCGGTGCGGCCCGCCATTTCGTTGCGGGCCTCGCAAAGCCTTCGCGTCCGGATTTGTCGCGGGGTGGTTTGCGGAATAGTGCGCGGGGATTCACCACATTGCCGCCTCGGTACAAACCCGAATCCCCAAAAGAGTTGTCTATACAATTTTGAGCGGCTACCGTGAGCATTCCGAACCTCAGACATTTCCGGGACCCGCCGCCATGCCGAACGTCACCGATGCCCAACGCCGCCCGCTGCGCGAACGCCGCACGATCGACCACATCCCCGACCACGAGCGTCACGGCAGGCTGTCGAGCCAGTTCACGCTGTGGCTCGGCGCGAACCTTCAGGTGACGGCGATTGTCACCGGCGCGCTCGCAGTCGTGCTGGGCGGCGACGTGTTCTGGTCGCTCGTCGGACTCGCGCTCGGTCAGTTGCTCGGCGGCGCGGTGATGGCGCTGCACGGCGCGCAAGGGCCGCGGCTCGGCTTGCCGCAGATGATTTCGAGCCGCGTGCAGTTCGGCATCTACGGCGCGGTGATTCCGCTCGTGCTCGTCTGCCTGATGTACGTCGGCTTCTCCGCGAGCGGCACCGTGCTCGCCGGTCAGGCGCTCGCGCAACTGCTCGGCGTCGCCGACACGGTCGGCATCTTCGCGTTCATCGCGGTCGTCGTCGTGCTCGCGGTGTTCGGGTATCGGACGATTCACGCGCTCGGCCGCGTGTCGAGCGTCGTCGGCGTGATCGCGTTCGTCTACATGTTCGCGCGGCTCCTCGGCGGCCATGACGTCGGCGCGCTGCTCGCGATCCGGCATTTCTCGCTGCCGAGCTTCCTGCTCGCGATCTCGCTGTCCGCGTCGTGGCAGATAGCGTACGGGCCCTACGTCGCCGACTATTCGCGCTATCTGCCGCGCGCGACGTCCGCGCGCCGCACGTTCTGGGCGATCGGTCTCGGCTCGGTGCTCGGCGCGCAGGCGTCGATGGCGTTCGGCGTGTTCGCGGCGGCGCTCGCGGGCAAGCAGTTCGCCGGGCACGAAGTGCAGTTCATCGTGAGTCTCGGCGCGAGCGGCGCGACGGCCGCGCTGCTCTATTTCGCGATCGCGTTCGGCAAGCTGACGATCACGACGCTCAACGCATACGGCAGCGTGATGTCGGTCGCGACGATCGTCACCGGCTTCTCGGGCCGCGCGCAGATCACGCAGCGCGCGCGGATGGCCTACGTGCTCGCGATGGTCGCCGCGGTCGCCTGGCTCGCGCTCGTCGGTCGTCACGCATTCCTGAAGGATTTCTCAGCGTTCATCCTGTTCCTGCTCGCATTCTTCACGCCGTGGAGCGCGATCAATCTGGTCGACTTCTACTGCGTGACGAAGGAGCGCTACGACGTGCCCGCGCTCTACGATCCCGACGGCCGCTACGGCCGCTGGAACATCGCGGGCGTATCGATCTACGCGATCGGCGTGCTCGTGCAGATGCCGTTCATCGCGACCGAGTTCTATACCGGGCCGCTCGTCGCGAAGTTGGGCGGCACCGACATCTCGTGGATCATCGGCCTCGCCGTGCCCGGCATTCTGTATTATGTGGCGGCACGCAGGCAGGCCGCGCACGTCCCCGAGCGGCTGATCCTGCCGGACGAGCCCTCATTGTCATGACCGATTCCGCCGTTGTTTCGTCGCAGCCGCTTTCATCGCCGGACGCCGCGCCGTCGGCCGATCCGCGCGCGCTCGACGCGCTGCATGCGTTCGTCGAGCGACATCCGCGCCTCTTCGTGCTCACGGGCGCGGGCATCAGCACCGATTCCGGCATTCCCGGCTATCGCGACCGCAACGGCGCATGGATGCGCTCGCCGCCGATCCAGTACCGCGAGTTTCTCGATTCCGACCATGCGCGCCGCCGCTACTGGGCGCGCAGCATGCTCGGCTGGCCCGTGGTCGGGCGCGCGCAGCCGAACGCATCGCATCATGCGCTCGCGCGGCTCGGCGCGGCGGCGCGCATCGGGCGGCTCGTCACGCAGAACGTCGACGGGCTGCATCAGCGCGCGGGCAGCGTCGACGTCATCGAGCTGCACGGCGGCATCGGCGGCGTCACGTGTCTCGATTGCGGCGCGCATCACGCGCGTGCGGCGATCCAGCCCATCCTCGAAGCGGACAATCCTGCACTGCTCGTTGCCGAGGCGGAGCCCGCCGCCGACGGCGACGCGCATCTCGAATGGCGCGCGCTCGACACGTTTCGCGTGCCCGCGTGCCCGGCGTGCGGCGGGCTGCTGAAGCCGGCCGTCGTGTTCTTCGGCGAGAACGTGCCGCGCGAGCGCGTCGCGGCCGCCGCGCGCGCGCTCGACGACGCCGATGCGATGCTCGTCGTCGGCTCGTCGCTGATGGTGTATTCCGGCTACCGGTTCTGCGTATGGGCGAGCGACCAGCGCAAGCCGATCGTCGCGATCAATCTCGGGCATACGCGCGCCGATCCGTTGCTGACGCTGAAGGTCGAGGCGTCGTGCGGGCGGACGCTCGCCGCGCTCGCCGCGCGTCTCGGGCTTGCGGCGAGCGACGCGCGCGGCCCGCTTCACGTCTGACTCGTCCATCCTGATTCGTTTCGTCATGCCGATCGATTCCACTTCGCGCCAATGGGCGGCCGCCGCCGAACGCAACCGCGAGCCGATTCTCGCTGTGCTGAAGCGCGTGCTGCCCGCGCGCGGCGCCGTGCTGGAGATCGCGAGCGGCACTGGCCAGCACGCGGTCCACTTCGCGGCTGCGCTGCCCGATCTCGTCTGGCAGCCGACCGACGTGGAGTTGGCCGCGCGCGCGTCGGTTGCCGCGTGGGCGGCCGATGCCGCGCTGCCGAACCTGCGCGCGCCGCTCGCGCTCGACGTGTGCGCAAAGCCGTGGCCGCTAGCCGCCGCCGATGCGCTCGTCTGCATCAACATGATCCACATCGCGCCGTGGGCGGCCGCGTGCGCGCTCTTCGAAGGCGCGGCGCGCGTGCTGCCCGAGGGCGGCGTGCTGTATCTGTACGGGCCGTATCGCCGCGGCGGCGCGCACACGGCCGAATCGAACGCGCAGTTCGATGCGCAGTTGCGCAGCCGCAATCCGGCGTGGGGCGTGCGCGATCTGGAGGCGGTAGTCGAACTCGGCAGTGCGTCCGGCCTCGTGCTCGACGAGATCGTCGAGATGCCGGCGAACAATCTGAGCGTCGTGTTTCGAAAGCGCGCGTAGGCGCGTGTGCGTCGGGCGCGGCGCGGCGGCGCTGGCGTGAGCGTCGGATTCGTTGAACGAGACGAACGCGCGATCGTAGAGATCGTAGAACGAGCAGAACGAACCAATCGCGACGGCCCGCGATCGCAGCATGGACACCGCCATCCGTTCGACCACGACACGTCGACAGTATCCCGAATCAACGCCGGAGCGCCGCCGAAGCCACATCGAGGGACCGCCAGACGTCGCGAGGCGTCAAACCGAGCCGCCACCCGATTCGCCTCCGGACGCCTTTCATTCGCGGCGCGCTCGCGCGGTTTCCCTTATCCTTGCGCCTGTGCGCGCGACCCCGGTGGGTCGCGCCCTGTTTTTTCCGGAGAATTGAACAATGGGCAAACAAGCAATCGGTGTGGTCGGTCTCGCGGTGATGGGGCGCAATCTGGCCTTGAATATCGAAAGCCGTGGCTACGCGGTGTCGGTCTACAACCGCAGCCGCGAGAAGACCGACGAACTGATCGCCGAATTTCCCGATCGCAAGCTCGTGCCGGCCTATACGCTCGAGGAATTCGTCGCGTCGCTCGAAACGCCGCGCCGCATCCTCCTGATGGTGAAGGCGGGCGAAGCGACCGATGCGACGATCGCGGCGCTCAAGCCGCTGCTCGACAAGGGCGACGTGCTGATCGACGGCGGCAACACGCACTTCACCGACACGATCCGCCGCAACCAGGAACTCGCGCAGGCGGGCCTGCATTTCATCGGCACGGGCGTGTCGGGCGGCGAGGAGGGCGCGCTGCGCGGCCCGTCGATCATGCCGGGCGGCCAGCGCGACGCATACGATCTCGTCGAGCCGATCCTCGAGCAGATCGCCGCGAAGGCGCCGGCGGACGGCGAGCCGTGCGTCGCGTACATGGGGCCGGACGGCGCGGGCCATTACGTGAAGATGGTCCATAACGGGATCGAGTACGGCGACATGCAACTGATCGCGGAGAGCTACGCGGTGCTCAAGCAGGTCGCGGGCCTGACGAACGACGAGTTGGGCGAGGTCTACGCCGAATGGAACCAGGGCGAGCTCGACAGCTACCTGATCGAGATCACCGCGAAGATCTTCGGCAAGAAGGACGACGAAACGGGCGAGCATCTCGTCGACGTGATTCTCGACCGCGCCGCGCAGAAGGGCACCGGCAAGTGGGCGAGCCAGAACGCGCTCGACCTCGGCGTGCCGCTGCCGCTCATCACCGAATCGGTGTTCGCGCGCGTGCTGTCGTCGCTGAAGGCGCAACGCGTCGCGGCGAGCAAGGTGCTGAGCGGGCCGTCTCCCGCGCCGCTCGAAGGCGATCGCGCCGCGTTCGTCGAATCGGTGCGCCGCGCGCTGTACCTGTCGAAGGTGATCTCGTATGCGCAGGGCTTCGCGCAGCTCGATACGGCATCGAAGGAATACGGCTGGAACCTCGATCTCGGCACGATCGCGAAGATCTTCCGCGCGGGCTGCATCATCCGCGCGCGCTTCCTGCAGAAGATCACCGATGCGTATGCGAAGAACACCGCGCTCGCGAATCTGCTGCTCGACCCGTATTTCCAGGACATCGCGGCGAATTACCAGTCCGCGCTGCGCAACGTCGTGATCGCCGCGGTGAAGGCGGGCGTGCCCGTGCCGGCGTTCGCGTCGGCGGTTGCGTATTTCGACAGCTACCGGTCGGCGCGCCTGCCCGCGAACCTCGTGCAGGCGCAGCGCGATTTCTTCGGCGCGCACACGTTCGAGCGCACCGACAAGCCGGGCAGCTTCCACGCGAACTGGGCCGAGTGACACGCGAGATCGGTAATTGTTGCGATCGTCTACGTTATTGGTCGGTTTTTTCTAGGGATGGAACGGCGATTGTTATCGGTCTCGAAACAGTGTTTTCGTCGATTCATGGTTTTCCCTAAGTG